>JAITRH010000211.1 GCA_031288495.1 Treponema sp.
AGCTGAACGAATCCCTGTGGTGTTCCATATTGAGCTTTCTAATGAAAAGATCGCCGATATCCTTTGTGAGGAAACGGGGGCGCAAAAATTGTTGCTCCATGGAGTGCACAATCTCACGAGACGGGATTTTGATAATGGGGCAAGTTACTACGGGTTAATGACCCAGAATATTCGTAATCTCAAGACGGCTTTGTACTAAGGGGATGGGGGATCCTTTTGCATATTCGGTAAAGCCTGCAAAAGAGGGGAGGGCGGTCCCATAGGGCTGAGCGCCCTCCCTTTGGTAAACACCACGCATCACCGGCATCATACATCAACGTAAGGCCGAGCCTATGTGAAACCCCCACATAGCCTATGGGTAAGCCGCATATAGGACTATGGGTAGCCCCACATATAGCCTATGTGGGGCTAAAGCGCCCGGTTCCCCTTCGGGTGGTCTAGGCTTGCCTTCCCGTTCAGGGCAAAGAAAAGGCCCCCTTATTAAGAAGGCCCTCGATACTTTTACCTAAAACCATGTACCTGCCCCAGGGACAGCTCAACGAAACCCTTCCGGCAAGGGTTAGGAAATCCCCCCGCTGCCTACTCTTCGGTTTCTTCCGCCATAAACTCTTCTTCCCGGGTCGTTTCGGTGACTTTTTCCAGTTTAACCCGTTCCAGGATCTCCTGCATCTCCACGTCCAGGTCTTTATTATCCTCATCAAAGAGCTTCACCGCCCGATAACGTTTCATCCCCGTACCCGCCGGGATTGGGTGGCCGATGATGATATTTTCCTTAAGACCCCGCAGGTAATCGGTGGACCCCGCAATAGCCGCGTTGGTAAGTACCCTGGTGGTTTCCTGGAAACTCGCCGCGGATAAGAAGGAGTCGATGTTGAGGCTTGCCTTGGTGATGCCCTGAAACATGGGCCGGGCCACCGCAGGCTGGCCTCCTTCTTCAATGACCCGGTTGTTTTCTTCGCGGAAACGGTACTTGTCGACCAATTGACCGAAGATAAACCTCGTATCCCCTACGGATACGATTTCCACCTTCCGCATCATCTGCCGTATGATAACCCCGATGTGCTTATCATTGATGGTTACCCCCTGCACCCGGTACATCTGCTGGATTTCATCCATGAGGTAACGCTGAAGGCGGCTCTCACCCATAATAAAGAGAATATCATGGGGATTAATCGGCCCCAGGCACAGGCTTTCCCCGGCTTCCACCGTGTCCCCGTCCCGAATCAAAAGCCGTTTGGTCATAGGAATCAGGTGCCGGTATTCCTTCCCAAAGGCATCCTGTATGGTAACTACCCGCTTACCCTTGACGATACCCTTAAAAGAGACCCGCCCCGAAACTTGAGCCAATACCGCAGGGCTCTTGGGCTTGCGGGCTTCGAAGAGTTCGCTCACCCGGGGAAGACCGCTGGTAATATCCATAGCCTTAGCCGATTCCTTTAGGGTCTTGGCTACGGTACGGCCGGCGTGGATCCGTTCTCCTTCTTCGACCTGAATATAGGCCCCTCCGGGGAGGAAGTACGAAACCAGTTCCGTGCCGTCCTCGTCAATGATGAAGATCCGAGGCTGCTTGCTTTCAAGCTGGAATTCGGTGATCCGTTTTTCCACGTTTCCCGTTTCCTCGTCGATTTCTTCTTTTAAGGTGGTACCGGGGATGATGTCTTCGTATTTGATAAACCCCGAGGCTTCTGCGATGATCGGGTCTGAGAAGGGGTCGAAGGTGGCAATGGTCTTTTCCGCAGCCACCACTTCGCCTCTTTTTACCACCAATTCGGAACCGTTACGGATTTCAATCTTCTGATCCTGCCCAATAAGGTAGAGGTGATCCTCCAAAACCATGGCATAGGCGATTTCAGGAGAGCATACATCCTGTCCCGCATGTTTGATAATCGGTTCTCCCCGGATGATACGCTTGCCGTTCTCCACCAAAAGTTCATCCCCTTCCTCAAGCCGGTATTCCTTCATGACCTTGTTTATCATGGCATAGCCTTTACGGGTAAAAAGCCAATGGCCGTTGGCAAGCTCCACATGAACCCCGGTAATATCCCGGATATATACGGGGTATTTCAAGCAGATCTGGCTTTCTTCACTGACTTTGGTGGCGGCTCCTCCGATATGGAAGGTCCGCATGGTAAGCTGGGTTCCCGGCTGGCCAATGGACTGGGCCGCAATGGTACCCACCGCCTCGCCTATATCTACCGTGCGGTTAGTAGCCAGGTTACGGCCGTAACAGCGGCGGCAAACCCCGTGTTTGGCTTCACAGGTCAAAACCGTCCGGATCCGGACCGCCTCAATCCCCGCTTCTTCAATGGCCCGGGCGATTGCTTCGGTAATCTCCTCATTCACATCTACTACAAGCTCTCCGGTAATGGGGTGCTTGACCCGTTCCAGGGTATACCGGCCCACAATACGGTCACTCAGGGATTCGACAATTTCCTCTCCGTTTTTGATAGCCGAATAGGCGATACCGTTGATGGTACCGCAGTCGTCTTCATTGACCACCACATCCTGGGCAATATCCACAAGCCGCCGGGTGAGGTAGCCTGCTTCCGCGGTTTTGAGGGCTGTATCGGCCAAGCCTTTACGCGCCCCGTTGGTCGAGATGAAGAACTCAATCACGGAAAGCCCTTCTTTGAAATTGGACCGTATGGGGAGTTCGATGATGTCCCCGGAAGGCTTGGCCATGAGTCCTCGCATTCCCGCAAGCTGGCGGATCTGGTTACGGCTTCCCCGGGCTCCTGAGTTGGCCATCATGTAGATCGAGTTGAACCCATCCCGGTCAGCTTCCAAAGTCTTCATCATAATCTCGGTAAGCTCATCGTTGGTCTTGTCCCACACCTCCACCACCCGATTGTACCGTTCTTCTTGGGTAATATGGCCCTGGCGATGCTGCTTCTGGATAGCATCCACTTCCCGGCCCGCCCGGTCGATCATTGCGGCCTTTTCCTTGGGAATCACTATGTCATCCACGCCGATGGTAGCGCCAAAAACGGTAGCGTACTTATACCCGGTGTTTTTGATGGCGTCCAGCATCTTCACCGTGGTCCAGGAACCTTTATCGGCGAAGACCTGTTCGATAAGTTCCCGAAGTTCCTTGTCTTTTAACTCATAATTGATGAAAGGAATCTCCTGGGGAAGGGCCTCGTTAAAAACAAGGCGTCCAGGGGTGGTTTCAATGAGCCCATCATCCCGGATGGCGAGAACCCCTCCGGCTTTTTCCCAGACCGGCAATTTGAGGGGCCGTACCTGGATACATGCTTCCCATTCCAATGCGTGAGCGTCTACGGCCATGAAGATCTCTTCCACCGTACCATACCGCCTGCCCTGACCCTTGGCATGGGGTTTTATCCGGGTGAGAAAGTTGATCCCCAACACCATGTCCTGGGAGGGGAACACGATGGTCTTTCCATTGGCAGGATTGAGGAGGTTCCGGGCAGAGAGCATCAAGGTCCAGCACTCCATCTGAGCAGCCTGGGTGAGGGGTACATGGACCGCCATTTGATCCCCGTCAAAGTCGGCGTTAAAGGCGTGGCACACCAAGGGGTTGAGCTTGATGGCCTTGCCCTCGACCAAAACCGGCTCAAAGGCCTGGATCCCCAAGCGGTGCAAGGTAGGGGCCCGGTTCAGGAGGATAGGATGCTCCTTCACCACCTCGTCCAGAATGGCAAAGACCTCCGGGGTCTCCTGTTCCACCAGGATCTTGGCCTTTTTGATGTTGTAGACTACGTCCTTATCCACGAGCTTCTTCATGATGAAGGGTTTGAACAGTTCCAGGGCCATCTTGGTGGGAAGTCCGCACTGCCACATCTTGAGGTCCGGCCCCACGGTGATCACACTCCGGCCTGAATAGTCCACCCGCTTACCCAAAAGGTTCTGCCGGAACCGGCCCTGCTTGCCTTTAAGCATATCCGAAATGGACTTGAGGGGCCGGTTGGAGGCGCCTTTGACCACTCGCTTTTTCTTAGAATTGTCAAAGAGGGCGTCCACTGCCTCTTGGAGCATCCGCTTTTCATTGCGAATGATGATATCCGGGGCATTCAATGCCTGGAGCCGTTTGAGCCGGTTGTTCCGGTTAATCACCCGTCGGTACAGGTCGTTAAGATCGGAAGTGGCGAAACGGCCCCCATCCAGCTGTACCATAGGACGCAACTCCGGGGGGATGACCGGAACCACATCCAGGATCATCCATTCTGGCTTGTTATTGGAATTACGGAAATTTTCCACGATCTCAATGCGCTTTAAGAGCCGCTTATCGCTCTTGGATCCCTTTTCGATCATCTTAGCCCGGAGTTCAAGGGCCATCTGGTCTAAGTTGAGGTTTTCCAAGAGGGTCCGTACGGCCTCCGCGCCCATACCCGCACTGAAACCACCGCCGTACCGTTCCTGAGCGTCATAATACTCATCCTCGGTGAGGAGTTGCATCTTTTTAAGGTCCGTGTCTCCCGGTTCAATAACCACGTACTTTTCATAGTAGAGCACCGACCGCAAGGCCGCCATGGGAATGTCCAGGAGCAAGCCCATGCGGCTCGGAATGGAACGATAATACCAGATATGAGAAACCGGCGCCGCCAATTCTATATGACCCATCCGTTCCCGGCGCACCTTGAAGTGGGTCACCTCTACCCCGCAACGGTCGCAGATAACCCCTTTATACCGGATGGATTTGAACTTGCCGCAGTAACATTCCCATTCCTTGGTGGTACCGAAGATCCGTTCACAAAAAAGACCGTCCTTTTCAGGCCGGAGGGTTCGGTAATTGATGGTTTCCGGTTTTTTAACTTCTCCGTAAGACCAGGATCGGATCATATCCGGCGAGGCCAAACGGATCATAATGGAATCAAAATCTTGTATATCCCGCATGTATATACCCCTTATCTATCGTGGGAGTGGGGAAGGCGAAGGGAGCTTCCTGCCCGACCCTTACCGTTATAAACGTCCCCAAGCGCATAGTAATCACTACAATTCCTGCACACCCCTTGCGGGGGTGCAGGAACAGCCTTAAAAGTAAGCCTTCTTGTCTGAAATCATACTCAGAAGTTCGAATTTGCTTTAATGATAAGCTCATCATCCCGTTCGGTAAGGGGAATCTGTTTACCCTTGGCGTCATAGATGGTCAAATCCAGAGCCAGGCCCCGCAGTTCCTGGACCAAGACATTGAAGGATTCAGGAATACCCGCCGTGGTAGAGGGTTCTCCCTTCACAATGGCTTCGTAGATTTTAGACCGGCCCGTCATATCGTCGGACTTAATGGTTAAGAGTTCCTGTAAGGTATTGGCTGCGCCGTAGGCTTCTAAGGCCCACACTTCCATTTCCCCGAGCCGCTGCCCGCCGAATTGGGCCTTGCCTCCCAAAGGTTGTTGGGTAACAAGAGAATAGGGGCCTGTGGACCGGGCGTGCATCTTATCGTCTACCAGGTGGTGAAGCTTAAGGAAGTAGATCACCCCGCAGAAGATGGGGTTAACAAAGGTTTCCCCAGTGCGGCCATCCCGCAGGTAGGTTTTAGAGCTCACCGGAAGCCCTGCCTCTTTGAGCTTTTCTTCGATCTGATCTGTAGAAGGAGACTGAAATACCGGAGAGGAAAACCATTCATCCATCGTAGACGCAGCCCAGCCAAGCTCAGTTTCCAAGAGCTGGCCGATGTTCATCCGGGAAGGAACCCCAAGGGGGGTGAGGCAAAGGTCCAAGGGCGTGCCGTCTTCCATGTAGGGCATGTCTTCTTCCGGGAGTATCCGGGCCACTACACCCTTGTTACCATGGCGGCCGGCCATCTTGTCCCCTTCCCGGAGCTTCCGTTTAGTGGCAATGAGGACCTTTACCACTTCATCGACCCCGGGGTTAAGATCATCCCCTTGGGTACGTTTGAGGCGCTGTATGTCAATGATAGTTCCGTCAATACCGTGAGGCACCCGTAGGCTTGAGTCCCGCACCTCCTTGGCCTTTTCACCGAATATGGAATTGAGGAGCTTAAATTCCGGAGTGGTTTCGGTCTCGCTCTTAGGGGTTACCTTCCCTACAAGGATATCCCCGGAACGCACCTTCGCCCCTACCCGGATGATCCCTTCGGCATCCAGGTTATCCAGGCTTTTCTCAGAGGTGTTGGGAATATCCCGGGTGATCTTTTCCGGACCCAGCTTGGTTTCCCGGACTTCGGTGAGGAATTCTTTGATATGGATGGAGGTGAACATATCCTCCTTGACGACCCTTTCAGAGATGAGAATTGAATCCTCATAGTTATACCCATTCCACGGCATGAAGCCTACCAAGATGTTCCGGCCCAAGGCGAGTTCCCCGTCTTTCGTCGCAGGCCCATCGGCAATGACCTGTCCAGGGAGCACCGGTTCCCCCATCTGTACTAAGGGACGTTGATTATAGCAGGTATCCTGGTTGGTCCTTTGGTACTTAACCAAATGATACACATCAAAACCTTGATCGTTCGTTTCCGCAATACGCGGGAAGGGCACATCCGGATCCGTACCCTTATCAGGTTCAATGGTAATGTCTTGGGAAGTAACCCGTACCACCTTGCCGGCTCTGCGAGCCTTGACCAATACCCCTGAATCGTAGGCACATTTTCCCTCCATTCCGGTACCAATCCGGGGAGCTTCAGGAAAGACCAGCGGTACGGCCTGACGTTGCATGTTGGAACCCATCAGGGCCCGGTTGGCATCGTCATGTTCCAGGAAGGGGATGAGCGAAGCCGATACGGAGATGATCTGTTTGGGGGATACATCCATGTACTGAATATCTTCGGGGCCCCGGGTGGTATAATCCCCCTGCCTTCGACAAGATACCTGTTCGTCGCTAAAAGAACCGTCGCTGTTTAGCCTAGCCGAGGCTTGGGCTATGTAATACCGATCCTCGTCCATAGCGGAAAGGTATTCGATCTCCGCAGTAGCCGCTCCGTGACGTACCCTGCGATACGGGGTTTCAAGAAACCCGTATTCATTCACCCGGGTATAGTTGGCTAAGGATACGATAAGCCCAATATTCGGTCCTTCCGGGGTCTCAATGGGGCACATCCGTCCATAATGGGTGTAGTGCACATCTCGCACCTCGAAACCTGCCCGATCCCGGGAAAGCCCCCCGGGACCCAGGGCATTGAGCCTCCGTTTGTGGGTCAGCTCTGCCAGGGGATTCACCTGATCCATGAACTGGGAGAGTTGACTGGATCCAAAGAACTCCTTGATCACCGCTACCACGGGCTTAATGGAAATGAGATCCTGGGGCTTGATGGTATCCGTCTCTTTGAGGCTCATCCGCTCCTTCGCGATCCGTTCCATCCGGCTGAATGCGGTCTTCATGGCATTGGCCATGAGTTCCCCCACCGATCGGACCCGACGATTGCCCAAATGATCGATATCATCGATATTTTCATCTCCCACATAGACCTTAATGAGGAACTTCATGGTGGCGATAATATCCTGTTTGGTCAGAGTAGAGTCTTCCAGGGGAGGCCTGAAGTCAAACTTCTTGTTGAGTTTATACCGCCCCACTTTCCCGAGATCGTAGCGCCGGGTGGTAAAAAACATCCCCACCAAGTCCTTTTCCGCAGCCTCCACCGTGATGGATTCCCCCGGCATGAGGACCGCATAGACTGCAGAAAGGGCGTCTTCCTTGGAAGGTTCATCCCGTTCCGGATCGTCCTTGACAAATTTTATCTCTTCCCGGTCAAAACAGTTGAGGAGCATCGGAGAGTTAAGGGAATCGGGATCCTCAAAATTAATAACCTCTACCGAAGCAATGCCATTGCTCAGTAGCTCATCCACATTATGGGGGTGGAGTTTTTCTCCGGCCCGGTACAGTTTTTTTCGTCCACTCCCGTGAGATGTGCCGTCTCCTTCTCCGGTACTCATCCACACCGCAGCAGCCAGAACCCGGCCTGAAAACCGTTCCCTCGTGTCCCGATCATCCACCACTTCCAGCGTTTCGATTGTATAAAAGGACCGGATGATATCCTCCCGGCTTTCATACCCCAAAGCTCTAAGGAATATGGTCCCCAGGATCCGCTTTTTCCGGTCAATTTTGACATAGATCAGTTCCCTTTTCTGGTCAATTTCAAATTCCATCCAGGAACCGCGGTAGGGAATGATCCGGGAAGCAAAAATACCCTTTTCATGGCTGAAAATAACCCCTGGGGAACGATGAATCTGGGAAACCACCACCCGTTCAGCCCCATTGATGATAAAGGTGCCCCGCTCACTCATCACGGGAATATCTCCCATGTAGATATCCTTCTGCCGGATTTCACCGGTCTGTTGAAAGATAAGATTTACCCGTGCTTTAAGGGAGACTGCATAGGTGAGCCCCTTTTGCTTGCACTCCTGTTCAGAAAATTTGATATTCTCTTCATCCAAGGTATAATACGCATATTCCAAGACCATATCGCCATTAGGACTTTCAATGGGAAAGGTGGATCTAAAAACTTCCTCAAGCCCCTGTATTTCCAGGGTACCATGGTTTCGCAGCCGTTCCCGTTGCAGGAAGCGTTCGTATGAACAGATCTGAATGTCGATAAGGTCCGGCAGATCCATCACATCCTGGATATCCTTCCCGATATACTTCCGTTTACCGATTGACTTTTCTGTTACCATTCCTTCCCCCTATGGGCTTAAAATTTATAAAAAGGCCCCGGTAAATACCGGAAGCCTCTTCGGTGAAACCTTACCTACCACCGATTATTACGAGAAAATGATGTTGTATACTGCAAGGCTTACTGAATTTCAACAGTACCGCCGGCGGCAGTGACCTGATCCTTGATTTTCGCAGCCTCTTCTTTGGAAACATTCTCTTTAAGTGGCTTGGGCGCCCCTTCAACGAGGTCTTTAGCTTCCTTGAGTCCCAGACCGGTAACCGCCCGGACCTCTTTAATAACCGCGATTTTCTTGGAATCATCATAGGCCTTAAGAATGACATTGAATTCTGTCTTCTCTTCTACAGGTTCTGCCGGTACACCTGCGCCGCCGCCGACTGCGGCAACTGCCACAGGGGCTGCAGCGGAAACACCAAATTTTTCCTCCAAGGCTTTAACCAGTTCTGAAACCTCCAGAACCGTCATGGACGAAATTGCTTCAATAAGCTGATCAATACTAAGGGCTGCCATATTACCTTCTCCTCATATATTCTACCTAATGTATCCATACGGATACACCCTGTCCTTACGGACTTTTCCGGACTATTACCGGTATATAACCGACAGGAACGGCAGCACCCGAAGCCTGACGGTTTTTTGTTTGTATGTTTTGCCCCATGGATGGCAAGACGCCCACGAATGTACGCCTAGCCTTCCCCTTTTTTATCCCCTACAGCCTTGATAGCCCGCACCAGCCGGGCATTGATATCGTTGAGGTCCGCTGCAAGCGTCCGAACCGGACCATTCAAGACAGACATAAGCATGGAAATCAGCTCCACCTTACCGGGCAGCTTGGAGAATGCTTCGGTTTGCGCCGCATCGTAGATCGTACCGCCAACCAGAGCTCCCTTTACCTTGAGTACCGGAGCCTCCCGGGTAAACTCAAAGAGGATCTTGGCAACTTCATTCGCATCTTGGGGAGCAATAGCCACCGCGGTTGGACCTACAAGATACGGGGATACACCAGGAGCAGCCAGATGTTCAAAAGCAATCCGGGCGAAGTTATTCTTCACTACCTGAAACCGGGAGGCTTTAGCCCCAAGCCGTTTCCGTAGCGCCGTGATTTGCTCTACGGTCAGCCCCCGATAATCTGTAAAGATAAAGTCCTTGGTACCTCCGAAGTTTTCCTCTAAGGCCTGTATTGCAGAAACTTTACTATCCTGTACTTTCTTTGCCACAATGGCCATGGCTTACTCCTCGTCCTTAATTGAAACCCATACCCCGGGTCCCATCGTAGAAGCCACCGAGATCGTCCGAATAAACTCACCTTTGGCGTCAACCGGCCGCTTCCGCTTAATTTCAGCCACCGCGGTCTTAATATTTTCGGCCACTTTTTCGTTTTCCATAGAAATCTTACCCACCGCAAGATGGACTACGCCGGTCTTGTCAGCCCGAAATTCGGTACGGCCCTTCCGCAGCTCCGCCAAGGCGCCCTTGAGATCAAAGGTAACGGTTCCGGTCTTGGGGTTGGGCATAAGTCCTCGGCGGCCCAAGACCATACCCAGCTTACCGACATCTTTCATCATATCCGGGGTAGCCACTGCCACATCAAAATCCAGCCATCCCCCTTTTATCTTTTCGATTAAATCTTCAGCCCCTATATAGGTAGCCCCTGCTTCCTGAGCCTCTTTTTCCTTCTCGGCTTTACAAAACACCAGGATCCGTTTTTCCCCCCGGAACTGATGGGGTAATACCACCGTATCTCTGACGGATTGACTTTTTTTCAAATTCAGCTTTACCGAAAGATCCACGGTCTCATCAAATTGGGCGGTCCCCAGGGTTTTAACCACATCTAAAGCCTCCTTTAATCCATAGGAAACGGTAGGATCGTATTTTTTAAGCTTATCCAGGTACTTTTTTCCGTGCCTCATGTTTCCACCTCGACCCCCATAGACCGGGCAGTTCCTGCAATGATCTTCAGAGCCCCTGCCAGATCATTGGCGGAAAGATCCGGCATTTTGAGCTTGGCAATCTCTTCAAGTTTCGCCTTCGGCAACTTGCCGACCTTGGTCTTATGAGATTCTCCGGATCCCTTCTCAATACCTACAGCCTTCTTGATCAAAACCGATGCCGGAGGGGTCTTGAGAATAAAGGTAAAGGATTTGTCTGTATATACCGTGATGACCACCGGTATAACCAGGCCAGCCTCCATTGTCTTAGTCCGCTCATTAAATTGCTGGACAAACTGAGGCGCACTCACCCCATGAGGACCTAGGGCAGGACCCACCGGCGGAGCCGGGGTCGCCTTACCCGCAGGGCACTGGAGCTTGATAAGGGTGGCAATCTTTTTTTTTGCCATACATATTCTCCTTGTGTGGTATACCCGGAACCGATTCACCAAGAACCACGGCTACCAACCTATTCCGGGGTAACGTTTCCGTTAAAACAGAAACTCCCATCTCGCATATGAGTATACGAATAAACCCTTTTCAAAAGATATGCACCCTTGAAAGAGCCCATCCATACACCTTCCAATTAAATTTTTTCTACCTGTAAGAGATCGACATCCAAGGGAGTACTCCGGCCAAAGATACCGACCATCACCTTGAGCTTGTTTTTTTCTTGGTTTACTTCTTCAATAATTCCCGTGAAAGACTCAAAGGGACCTTCAATAATCT
Source organism: Treponema sp. (assembly GCA_031288495.1). Taxonomy (GTDB): domain Bacteria; phylum Spirochaetota; class Spirochaetia; order Treponematales; family Breznakiellaceae; genus JAIRLU01. The sequence goes on from JAITRH010000211.1 coordinate 11,245, forward strand.
TCACTTGCTCTCCCGGAGCAAAAGATTGCCGGGTTCGTACCGGCCGTTCACCCTTAATCTCTCCGGATTTTTGCAGGATGATCCGCGCCTCCTCTCCCGGTAAGGGCTGAGGCTTCCGATCCGCCGAGGTTCCTACAAACCCCGTAACCCCCTGGATTCTTCTAATTTTTGAACAAACCTCCTTCCAGGTTAGATCCGGAAGATTCATTTCTACCAGAATGTACCCAGGAAGGAATTTTTTAGTCATCGTTCGCTTCTTTCCGTCTTTGACCTCTACCACTTCCTCACAGGGAACCTTTACATCCCGAACCTGTTCCTTGTCAAGCTCCCCGGAATCAATAAGCATGCGTATAGTTTTTTCTATTTTATTTTCGTATCCCGCATATGTATGGAGGACATACCAGCCCGTTGCCATAGGTTTCCTTTATGTACTAAAATACCGCTTGCACCCCAAGGAGCAGCACCACATCCACCAAACCCAATACCGCGGCAATAATCAGTGTAGAAACAATAACCACCTTCACAGAACTGATAACATCATCCCGGCTTGGCCATACAACCTTTCGGAGTTCAGCATACGATTCTTTGACAAATTGAACCATTTTGTTCATGATATCCTCTCTACATGCAGGTACGTTTTTCTTCACCACACAGGCCAGGTAGGACTCGAACCCACAACATTCGGTTTTGGAGACCGACGCTCTACCATTAGAGCTACTGGCCTAAGAACAACTTCACTTAATTTTGGCTTCTTTATGCAGGGTATGCTTTCGATCAAAAGGGCAATACTTATTAAATTCCAATTTCTCCTGGGTATTCCGTCGATTTTTCTTGGTAGTATAATTTTTCCGTTTGCATTCGCTACATTGCAAGGCAATGAGTTCTACTGCGGTTTTTTTTGATGCCATGATATCCCCTTAACATTTCCCCCGAGTCCCCGGGAGGTCTAAAGTACGTTCTAAGAAAAGCACAAAGCCCTCAAGCGGAATCGAACCGCTGACCGCATCCTTACCATGGATGTGCTCTACCGACTGAGCTACAAGGGCATACACATATAAGTATCACAAGGATACTAACATTTCAAAATTATGTCAAGAGACTTTTTGCCTGCTCTCCGGCTATTTTTCTTTTTCCTAGAGCTTTACCCGCTATGGGAATCTTCGGGAAAAAGGTGTCCGCCAAACCCAGCTCACCTTAATGAGATCCCCCATAAGCGTACCGTGGCTATGCCGGTGAAATTAGGGACCTATCCAAGATTCTCTGCTGCAACTTTTAAAGAAGGATATGGAAAAAATAACCGTATTACAAAAGAAACGCCAGATGGTTCCTTCATTACGGCAGGATAAACCTCTAGAAAAATTGACGATGCGGCGGTGCAGGTCTCCTTTTTTTCTTGAAAAACGGTGAAATCCCGTAAAAGGCAGGGCTTATTCCTCTTTTGGGGGCCTTCCTCCACCCTGGTCCCGGCATTATGGGTTTATCCTCCAGTGTATGATTGGGGATCCAGGGCATCCCGCAGCCCGTCTCCCACAAAGTTAAAAGCCAAAACACTGAGGAGGATCAACAACCCTGGGGGCACCCAGAGCCAGGGCCGGGCTGTAAGGGTGCTCAGGGATTGCGCATCGGTGAGCATGTTTCCCCAGCTCGCCGTAGGGGGATTGACCCCCATGCCCAGGAAACTCAGGGAAGATTCCATGAGTATGGCTCGGGCAACCCCAAAGGTCGCGTTCACCAAGATAGGCCCCAGGGCATTAGGTAAGATATGTAAAAACAGGATCCGTTGGGTGTTAAAACCCAGGGCCACCGCGGATTTCGTATAATCCTGTTGCTTAATGGACAAAACCATACTGCGCACCAATCGAGCCACCGAAGGCCAGCCTAAAATTCCCATGATGAGGATCATGCGGTCCAAGCCCGGACCTGCGATACTGCTGATGATCATGATAAGCATCATAGAAGGGAAGGACATAAAAACATCGGCGATACGCATGATGATCATATCGATCAGCCCCCCGAAATAACCGGACTCAAGACCGAGGAGAATCCCCAGCAAGGTGGTAAGGGCCACCGCCCCGATGCCTACGCTTACCGACACCCGGGATCCATAGATGAGCCGAGAGAGCACATCCCGTCCCAGGGGATCCGTTCCCAAGAGGTGTTCCCTGCTAGGAGCGGCGCTGAAATCATTGCCGATCCTGTAGGGATCGTGGGGAACCAGCCTCGGAGCCCAGAGGGCCCCTGCCATGAGGAGCAGGATAAAACCAAAACCCCCGACTGCAAGCCGGTGTCTGCAAAAATGCCGCCATACCCTGGCGGTCCCGTGCAGGCGCTGCGCCATCGTAATACCCTCCCCTGCTCAGGTGTATTTGATCCGAGGATCTGCCAGGGCGTACAGCAGATCGGTAATCAGACTCGCGGTGAGGACCATCACCGCTGCCATGAGGTTGAGACCCATCAATACCGGATAATCCCGGGTCATAATGGCGTCTATGGTTAGCCTGCCGATCCCAGGCCAGGAAAAAATCTGCTCCGTAACCACGGCCCCTCCTAAGAGCGTGGGAATTTCAAGACCGATCAGGGTAATGATGGATAAAAGGGCATTACGGAAGGCGTGGATCCTCAGCCGGGGGAAAAAAGGTACTCCCTTTGCCGCAGCGGTCCGCAGATAATCCTGGTACAGTACATCCAGCATAGAAGAGCGTACATACCGAATAAAGCGGCCGCAGATATTGACCGCAAGAACCGTGCAGGGCATAATAAGATGCCGGAGCAGATCCCTAAGGCCCCCAGCCGCGCCTAAGGTGTACATACCGCTTGAGGGAAACAGCTTCAACCTGACGCTGAAAAGGTAGATGAACCCCAAACCCAGAAAAAAATTCGGCGTAGAAACCCCCACAAAAGCGGCACAGGTGGCAAGATAATCAAACCCTTGATGCTGTTTAAGGGCGCTTATCACGCCCAAGGGAATAGCCAGGGCCAACCCCAGGATCAGCGCGCTGCCCATAAGCAAAACCGTGGCAGGAATACGGTCCGCGATAATCTGAGCCACCGGCCGGTAAGAGGTGTAGGAATACCCCAGATTTCCCTGTACTACCTGAAGCAGCCAGGAAATGTACTGCCGGTAGAGGGGGGCATCCAAACCGAGGTTATGTTCCAACGCGCTCCGGGCTTCCGCAGTCATGGTGGGACTCATCATCAGGTCCATGGGGCTCCCGGGTACCAAGCGAATGATGAAAAAATTCACCAAAGATATACCAAACAAGATGGGAATCATGCACAGCATCCTGCGGATCAGGTAATGGGTCATCCTAGACACCCTCTCCAAGAACGGAATTCCAATCTGAAAGGCCTATCTTGAAATGGCAGGCGGTCCGGTGGGCCCCGTCGCCGGTTAATGCCGGTTCGGAGATCGAACATTCGGCCTCTCTGAAAGGACAGCGGGTATGAAAACGGCAGCCCGGCGGGGGATTGGCCGCGCTTGGTACCGTACCGGATAAGAGGATTTTTTTTCTGCCCCGATGCCGGGGATCCGGATCCGGGGAGGCGCTGAGTAAGGCCTGGGTATAGGGATGCCGGGGCTCCTGAAACAGAGCTGCCCGAGGGGCCAGCTCCAGGATTTTACCCAAATACATCACCGCGATACGGTCGCTGATGTACCGTACGACTCCAAGGCCGTGGGAGATGAACAGATAGGTCAAGCCCAATTTCTGCTGTAAATCCTTGAACAATCCCAGGATCTGGGCCTGGATCGAGACATCCAAGGATGAGGTAGCCTCATCGCAGATCAGGAACCGGGGCCGTAAGGTGATGGCCTTGGCAATGCCGATCCGTTGCCGCTGTCCTCCTGAAAATTCGTGGGGAAACCGGTACTTCACTTCCGGGGGTAGGCCGATGAGATCCAGGATCCGGTCGATTTCATCCTCAATCTCGTTCCGGGCAACCACCCGGTGGATGCTCAAAATTTCGGTCATCATGCTTCCCACGGTCCTCCGGGGATTCAGGGACGCATAAGGGTCTTGAAAGATCATCTGGAGCCGGGGCCATACCGAACGCATCTGGGCGTGGGAATAACCGGCTATGTTCTCCCCGTCGAAAAACACCTGCCCTGCGGTGATCTCCTCAAGGCCGATGATGGTTCTGCCTATGGAAGACTTACCGCACCCAGACTCTCCCACCAATCCCAGGGTCTCCTTCGGGTATATACTCAACGAGACGCCGTCCACCGCCTTCACCTGGCCTACGATCCGGGAAAACACCCCCTTTCTAATAGGATAATAGGTTTTTAGGTCTTTGAGCCGGAGCTGGGGCTGTATAGATTTGTTCATCCTGCCTCCTCCCCCCTGAAACACCGCACCGCATGACCCCGGGTTCGTTCTTGTAATTCCGGGAAACCCTGGGTACACCGATCCGTTCTCCAAAGGCACCGCTCATGGAACGGACACGCCCGGAGCTCCTGGAGCGTCAGGGGGACCGTCCCCGGAATGGAGTACAAGGGGGTATCTATGGAGGCCTCTAGAGAAAGGACGGATTTGAGGAGGCCCTGGGTATAGGGATGCAGAGGATGGGTAAACAGGTCATGCACATTCCCCCGTTCCACCGCATAGCCTCCATAAAGGACCACCACCTCGTCGGCCATTTCCGCTACCACCCCGAAGTCGTGGGTAATGAGCATGAGGGTGAGCCCCAGCTCTGCTTGGAGCTTCTTGAGCAGGGCCAAGATCTGGGCTTGGATGGTTACGTCCAGGGCGGTGGTGGGTTCATCGGCAATGAGCAGCCGAGGCTTGCAGGCTATAGCCATGGCGATCATCACCCGCTGACGCATACCCCCGGAAAGTTCGTGCGGAAAACCGGCCAATACCGTTTCCCCATCCGCAATACCCACCTGCTGCAGGAGCTTTCGGCACTGGTCCTGGATTTCTTTCTTGGGTAGCTTACTATGGAGCCGCAGGGCTTCGGATAATTGAAAGTTAATGGTCAAGACGGGGTTAAGGCTGGTCATGGGTTCCTGAAAGATCATAGACATCCGGGCCCCCCGAAACTTTTGCATCTCCTTTTCCCCGGCATGGGTTATATCCACCCCTTCAAAGGTGATGATCCCCCGGGAAATACGCCCCTTGTTTCCCAAGAGGTGCATACAGGAAAGGGATGTAACGCTCTTCCCGCTACCGGACTCCCCGATCAAGGCGAGGCTTACCCCTTCAGTTACGGAGAAACTGACATCCTTCACCCCAAAGGATATCCCCGCTTCCATGTTAAACTGTACTTGCAGGTGCTCCACCTGCAAAAGCGTATGTGCCATTTCCTACTCCCGTACTCAAAGGTACAGCCTTCGGCTGGTTAGTTGTTCCAAGAAGTGCGGCGCTTGGAAGGATGACGCCGCTTTATGGTGGTATCCCTTACCCTAAAGAGTAAGAGATACCACCAAGGCCCGTTCAAAACCGCAGGTTTTGCAAGCGCCTCAGCCCATAAGCCCCGGAAACCCCCCGGGTTCCGCCGCCTGAACGGGCCTTCATGGAGGGCGCATTGCATTACGCTATAGGTCAATATCCCACTTTTCCAAATCCCGGAGGGCTCCAAAGTCTTCCAGATCGCCGTACCGGATCCGCTGGTTTGCCCCGCGCAGGACCAATTCGCTGTAGATTCCAGAAACCGGCACCTCTTGGGCAATGAGGTCTTGGGCCTCATAATACGCGGCCTTGAGGACCTCACTGTCCACGCTGGTATTGATCCGCTCCAGGATCTGGTCCATCTTGGGGTTGGCATAGCCGGTATGGGCGTCATGGGAATCCACATAATACCGCAGATTCCGCACCGCATTAAAGGGGTTGGCCGGCATGCCAATGATAGAAATAGCAAAGTCCCGTTTCTGAATCCTCCCCATGGTCGTAGGAAAATCCGCCCGTTCTATCACCACATTGAGGCCGATGGATTTAAAGTTCTCCGCAATAATCGTGCATACCCGCTCCCGGGTCTTGTTCCCGGTGGGTACGAGGAAGGTGAGTTTTTTGGACAGATCCCAGCCTGATTCCGCGAGGAGTTGTTTTGCCTGCTCAGGATCATAGGTATACCGGGCCGCAGCCTCGTTCCAGTATTCAATCCGGTTTGAAACCGGCGTTTTGGTGACAAATGCCTGGCCCTTGAATACATTGTGGAGGATCCCCGGGCGATCAAT
>JAITRH010000233.1 GCA_031288495.1 Treponema sp.
CTACAACATGAAACGGGCAATCAATATTCCGGGGGCGGGAAACCTGTTGAAAGCCTTCGCCTGATGAGGTGAGAGGGGGTATGAACATGCGAAACCGGCTGTACCATACCTCGTTTTCCCGCCGTTTTGTTAAAGATAATATGTGGTTTTGACACAGTCTGCCCTAAAAACCCCGCAGGAGACCTTGAGCCCCTCGTATACTAAAGGGCCGACTCGTTCCGCAGGAACGGCCTTGGTTCCCCTAGAGGTTTCTATGTATTTATCCTGCCTGACAAAACAGGGCGAGCGCATATAAATTGTCTTTTATGGTAAAAAAGGCAACGATACCTTAAAATAGCGATCAAGTACCTGCCAGAAATCTTCAGAAAGAGGCTAAAACTGCTAAAACGCTTGGGAAAAGTCGCAATCTCTGGATGGGACTTATTATCGGTATTTTTTCGTCAAAACTTCAAATGCGCTCGCCCTGGGTTTCCCGGTCTATAGGGTTGGTTATTTCCGATTTTAATGATGCCTTCGGCACCCGTTTGGTGTATGCCATAGAAGAAACGGGCAATGCCATGGGGTATCATCTTATTCTCAAAAGAACCCATGATTCGGTGGCGGAGGAAGAACGGGCGATCAAGTCTCTGACCTATGAAGATGCGGCGGGTATATTGATCCTACCCGCGCATGGTGAATATTACAATGCCGAAATACTTAAACAAATCGTGAACAAACGGCCCCTGGTGTTTGTGGACAGAAAGATGAAAGGTCTGCCGGTTCCCTCGGTGTCCACCGATAATATTGCTACCGCCAAGCTGGGGGTTGAATATCTGCTGCGACTGGGGCACCGGAACATCGCCTTTTATTCCGGACCTGTGGAACATATTTCTACGGTGGAAGCCCGGCGGAACGGGTTTATCGAGGCCTTTGCCGACAGGGTATGGTCTTAGATCCGGTGTTTGTGTGTTCTGATATTTCCGCAGACGGCGGCATAGAGGCGGTTAAAGATCATCTAGCGGAACATCCTGAAATTACCGCCGCCTTTACGAGTGAATTTTCGATAGCCATGCTGGTTAAGCGCGCGGTCGAGGACTTGGGCCGCAGTATTCCTGGTGATTTTTCTCTTATCACCGTTGATGCTCCGGTCTATACGCCGAATAGTCCTCCCTTTACGTATTTACAGCAGAATGAGCATACAATAGGGCAACAGGCGGTAGAATCGCTGCACGCCATTATCATGGGGGCTGATCCGTCTTCCTTAGGGGATGTTCAAATACCCGCCCGGCTGCTGCCGGGCGGGTCTACCCTTCCGTTGCAGAAACCCCCGGGCTGGGAAAACAAGAACCCCGGTTCCTGCCAATCTTTAGATGAAAATCAAGGAGTTTACCATGTTTTTTTGTAATCTCCCGCACCGGGGCTGTCCGCAAGGCGCACCACCCGCCCAAAAAGTTCCCGCGAAAAGTAGCTCATATAGCCGGCGGAATCAGCCTCTGATACGGGCCGTAGCCCGGTAAAATAGAGCGCGCCGTATCTGTTCTGATTGTTGGGATCCGCGGTTGATTTATCCGGATCTTTAAGCAAGAAGGCCTTTGCCAGTCCCCGCGCGGTATCGGCGTCCTTTTGATCCGTTAAATCCACCGCGAAGGGCGCGTATTTGTTATCCGCTTCTTCTCCGGCCTCTTTGTTTGTGGATTCATCCAACAGGGATGCGTGGAGGATTTTCGTGTCATAGGGGACGGCGTTGACAATATATCTCAAATTGCCCTGTACTGTAGTATCCGCGCCGGAATAGGCGTCGGGCAGGTAGGCGCCACGCACATGTTTGAGTAAGCGCCTGCCGTGGCCCGTGTCCCTCCGCACCAGGATAATCCGGTCAACCGCTACCGTCTTTGAGTCCTGGGTAGCGGCGGAACCGTTATTGTAGGACATGGTGTAGGTTTCTTTAAGCGTTTCGTTTGCCCGGTAGATGAGGAGGGAAAAAAAACTGCCCCCTTCAATCCATAGTATCTTTTCAATTTCCTCGGGGCTTAAGGGCTTGCCGTTTTCGTCCTTAAAAAGGTCTGCCGGGTAGAGGGGCTTGTCGCTGTTGAACTGGGTCAAGTCCCGGGTGAAGGGCGGATAGGCCCGTTTCCCTCCCCCTCTATCATTAAATTCGAACCCATCAAGGCCGTACTGATCTGCCAGCCGTTTGAGTTCCTCGGTGAACGGGATAATCGCCGCCATATCCATGGTCCCCAAGCCGGCGCCAAGACCGTCCTCATGGTCAGAAAAAGTACCGCTCCGCACCTCGATAAGGACCCGTATGCCTTTCAGATGCAGGGGTTTAATATAGGTCTTGCTGTTGGCGAGGATGTATTGCAGGGCGGGGGTCATTTCCAACTGGGTATACCCCCGCTCGTTCTTGGTAAGATATGAAAAACCGAGGACCACATAGTTAAAGAACTGGGTCTCGGCAGTATCGGCGTTGGCGGTAAAAATATAATCTTTTGAGTTAAGGGGGTTGTATTTTTCCACATCAACGTAGCAGACGGTTTCCACGGGAGTAGCATTGGTCATTAATCGTTTTAACGGAATCGGCGGGAGCATTTCAGAGGGGCTTCCGTTTCCTTCTGTTCCCGGCTGCTGGCAGCCAAGCATAAAAAACACCAACAGCGGCGCAAAGGCGGTTTTTATTCTGTAGTTCATTCTTCCCTTCTATAAAAATACTGCCGGGCATTACTGCCCGGCTATTGGCGGCTCATAAACAGGCTATCCAGAAACCGCAGTTTCAGGACAGCCCGTACCGGGTACTACCAGTCTTTAGGGTAATTCCCGCCTTCTGTGGTAAGGATACATTTCTGGCCAAAGATGATGCCGGTCATCATGGAAATGTATTCCTCTTTGGTGATCCGGGCTGCTGAATCAGTTGAAGCCCGTTTCAAAAGCTCCCTGGCCGGTTCAAGACCATAGAAGTACAGAACATTGTAGGGGTTATTATCGTCCGTGGCGGCTTTCTTAAAGCGCGTCGCGAAATCGTAGATGGTCTTATCCGCCTTTTCACTGCCGTCCACCACAATAGGCGGATAGGGGACGTTGCCCTGGGAGTATCCCTCACCGCTTAAATCCATCCCGAAGGGGGAATATATGGCGTTGGGCAAACCGTTTGCGCTGTCGGGGATGTACTGGTTGTACCAGGGCTGCAACACAAAATTGATGACGCTTTGCAGTTTCTCCTTCGTAGCCGTGGTGTTTGCCGCGCCGCCGGCCGTTATATACCGTCCGGTGTTGTACTCGTAGAGGGTTACGATCTTATCAGGCCCCAGGGCGTTCCGTGCGGCTTGGATAGTCTTGTAGTAGGTTTCGCCGCTTTCTTTCCACATCCGGTTCATCTCCGCCGCAGACGGAGCGTCAAACGTCCCATTACCGGCGGTAATACCCATCCCGGGATTACGGAAAACGGTCACTCTGATCGGATAGCCCCAGGTGCTGGTCGGATAGGTCCAGATGCTGTTGGGCGAAATAGTGGTGTAGCTATTCGTCCAATTGTTCCAGTCTTCCTTGCTGGCCCATTCGTCGTCAAAGTCAACGCCGTCAAGGCCGTAGAGCTCCACATCTTGCTTGAGATCCGCAATAAAGGTTTCCCGCTCTTTGTCGCTCATGCTGCCGAAACCAATGCCGTCATGGTCCCCCAAAAGGCCGAGGAGCACTTTAATGCCCTTATCTTGCAGGGGCTTAAGGTACTTATTCCGGTTCTGCAGGATATGCCGTACATTCTCGTTCAAGTGGACATGAGGTCCGTTTTCTTTACAGCCATGCTTCTCCGACGTCTCCTTGGCGCAATTCCTGTTCCTGATGTTGGCCGCAAAGAGGGTAACATGGTCAAACAGGTAGGTACCGTCTTCCAGAATATAGGACCCGGCGTTCAGGGGGTTGTCATCGTTTACTTCAATATAAACGATGGTCTTTACTTTTGCGCCGGTCCCCGGAATGATCTTGTCCCCGCTCTTGCCTGTAGCGGGGGCGGTCCCGGTTTTGCCGGATACCGGCGTACCGGCCGCGCCCGCCGCGCCCTTCTTTTCCGCGACGACCCATATATAATAGGTAGTATTGCTGTCAAGGCCGTTCAGGGTGTAGGTCTTCGTATCGCCGCCTGAAACCGGCGTATAGGCCGCGCCCGCCTGCGGGGAATAGTCATATTTACTGACATAAATCCGGTAGCCCTCCGCGCCGGTAACCGGGTTCCAGGATACGGTAAGCTGGCGTGTGGTATTTTCGGGAGTAGCTACCTGCACATTGGAAGGGGCTTGGAGGGTTGCGGATCCCGGCGTTCCCACCACATAGCCGTACCCCCGTTCCCCATTGGCGTTGGGACAGCGGAGCCACACTTCATAGGTTGTGCCGTTCTGGAGACCTGTTATGGTAGTGCCGGTACCGAAGAATTTTACCGGCGTACCGGCCGTACCCGCCTTTGTTCCGTCCCAGGGAATCGCCTGTGCAAAGGCGCTGTCCAGGGCTTTATAGGGTTCCGCAAGGTCTTTATCATAGATTTCCATAATTTTGTAGAACCTGCCATTAGGAAGATCATTAAGCCCAAGGATGGGCCGTGTATCCGCGTCAACCCGGCTTGCCCCGTCCCGGACATAGTACCCTTCCCAGCCACCATTAGCGGCAAGGGGTGTCAAGAATGGATATACCGGCCGGGTATGGCCTTGAGCGCCGTTGTTCTGATAGGCAACGCTGCCGGCATTTGGGACGCCGCTTATATCCACCGCACCTGACTTAAGGTCTTTGGCACTATCATACCTGAACTCTACCGGCGAATAGATATCCACATGGTTAATAGTTCCCACCGGGGCATAGTACACTTCGTACCAGCCTACCCGGTCAAACAGATCCCAGGTAAGCGTAAGGGAACCGTTCCCGGGGACGACCGTAAATCTTCCGTCCCCGCCCCGGGGGTAATCGCCCCGTTCAATGCCGCCGGATGCCTTAGTTCCCTTCTTGCCGGTTTTTTTCGTATAGGGAGCGCTCACCGCGGTTCCATTGGGATTGACCGCCTCAACCCAGAAATAGTATTCCGTTTCCGCTTTAAGGTTTCGGGCAAACGCGCCCGTGCCGGTCAAGCCCGTAAGACCGGGGCTTGGGGGCCGGGAGTTTTCATCATTCCAGTACAGGTTGTAGGTGATCGCCCCCTCTCCGGTCCACTTGAGGGCAACCACCGCGCTCTGCTGGTCGTCGGTAAGGGAACCAGCGGAGAAGTTTTTTAAGACCACGGTGTCCACCAGTTCAAAGGCGGTCTCGCTTTTAGTTATGACCGGGTTTTCCGGGGGAAGGCCGGATTGGAATGTATCCGACTCATCGTCGTCCCCATTCCCATTGAAGAAATTGGGACAGCCGACTCCCATAAGGAGAATCACTGCCGCCGCCGTCATACTTAAAAGCAATTTCACTAGATTACTTTTCCTCTTTCTTTGCATATTTAACCTCCTATGCAAAAATAGATAAACTATTTAATCAAACGAAAACAAAGGTTTCCGGTTAATCTCGGTAAGCCGGAATCCGCTGCCGGGATTCCTAAAAAAATTCAGTGTCTGTACAATTGCTGTCCAATGCCGCTTGGCCTACTGCAATTTCACGGTTAATCCAATGGGGATTTGTATCATGTTCACCGAATCACTGGTTCCCTGTACCGGGTTCGCGCCGAATTCCCCCGACGCCCCGGCAAGGCCCTCCGACGCGGTGCGTCCTGTGTAGCGCCAGGTAATTCCCACGTAGGTTTCGACATGCGGGCCAAGGTAGAACTTTGATTTTAATTCCAGGGAAAAATACAGGGTGGTCATCTTGTATTCAGGAGTTTCATCGGTGCGGAGCAGGTTGCGGGTATAGATACTACCTTCGATTACCGGCGTAAACCGGTAGGAAGCGCCGATGCCGTTCCACAGAAAAGAGTGAAACACCTCCGATTGATCCGATGCGTCGCTGGTATCGGGCTCAAGGCCGTAATCCTTCATTTTATCTTCCGCGGGGTTGTATAAATTGTAGATGTTGTAGTTCTTGTCGGTCCAAAAACTGTAGTTGTGATCGGTTTTTATGGTCAGTGTATCTCGTTTGTACCGGGCCATAAGGTTAATGCCGTGCTTGAAGATCTGGGGCAGGGTCGTTTTAAAATTGACGTTGTATTCTTCAAGGTATTTGATACGCTCTCCGGCGTACCCTAGGGTAATGCCAAGACGGTCGCTGCTAAAGGGATAATAACTGGCGTAAACGCCGAAAAGGTGGGTCCAGGTTTCCATGTCCGGCGACTCGGCGATATTGGTTCCCGTTGGGGAGTTATACAGGTACTTGGTTTCTTTCTTGACGGCCTGGAGGATATACGCTCCGTTTATCTTTGCTATGTCCCCTATCTTGCCGCCCACATTGAGGCCGTACTGGAAGCTGTGCCCATAGAGGGGCTCGTCGTTTTGGGCGGACATAAGGCTGCCGGTATTTTTCTGGATATCCTCTATATTGCCGCCCCCGGCCATTGCGATTTTAAGGGGGTCCAGATTAAATTCAAACAGAATACCCTTGTCCTGGGTAATGTTATCGGGGTTTTTACTGCTGTCCACGGTTTCGTTTCCCCGCTGATCGGTGGTGCGGACATGGTCGTCGTACACCCGCAGGCCCGCGTCGGCCCCCTGGGAATCGGCGTACCCGTAGCCTATGTCGTTACCCGCGCTGATCTTGATTTTTCCGTCGAGAAAACTCAGCCACCCCTTAATCCCCCCAAGACCCCCGCTGTTGACCGAAAGGTTCCCCCCATACCAGTCGCTGTTGTATCTAAAACTGACATTGGTATCGTCCAAAATATTGAAGCCCCCAAAGGGATAATTATTGATTAAAAAAGAATTGGTGCGATGCAGACTTTCTCCGACCCTAAACCGCTCTTCCGCGTCGGAATATTGGGTTTTGGTCGCCTGGAACAGGTTGGTGTCTATGTCAACCTGGGCGGTAAAGCCCTTTTGCTCATCCACAACCGTTTCGGTTTCCCCTTTATCGTTATCAACGCTGCCGAAGGATTGAGAAAACAGTATACCTGCGCAGCACGCAAACATACTCCCGCAAAAAATAAACTTTTTTTTCATGGTATTGTTCCTTATACATGGAAACATGGTAATGTACCGCCCCTAGACGGGTTCTTGCCAGCGGTATAAAAATTACAGGTATGCGTAAAACTATCCCAAGGCCTCTAGGGCGGGGATGGGTGATACAGTAGCTTTTCTTTCATTTTTACTTCTCCGTAGGTTTTTTATATTTCTGAGTTTGTTTCAGTTGAGGGCATAGCGTTTTTGATATGCCGAGAAAAAAGAGCATGCTTCATAAAAAATTATGGGAATGCTCCCCAAGGGATAAGGCCACCCGTCATTGAGGTAAGCAAGGCCCTCTTAAAGGCTTTCATGTGATTGAATACCTTCTTGGAAAAACAAGCGGTCTTCCGAAATACCCGGCGTATCCGCTGCCGCATCCGGCAGCGGTTCCCTTCTATCCACATTTTGTACTCCTGTGCTTGGCTTCCCAAACACCAACAGGAAACGCCTCGGTATCCGTCCCTATCCGGTCGTCCCGTACCCCGGCTGGGGTATCAGTTCCCTCGGCTTGCGGGCCGTTTTGATGGTTCCTGTTTATTTCAGTTTAAGCCGGTGGTTTTTGAGCTGTCAAGAAAAAAACATATTATTTCAAAAAAAAATATAATCGATTATATTGTTATTTACATTGACAAAAATAATATACATGATATAGCTTATGATATATCAGTAAAAAAGGAACTGTTTTTGAGTATGAAAAAAGAATCGGCGCATAAAAAAAAGTGGACGAAAGACGACCTCCAGTTTTCCCTTTTGGCGCTGCCGACCGCGGTGTGGTACATCCTCTTTTGTTATCTGCCCATGTTCGGCGTGATCATCGCTTTCAAGGAT
>JAITRH010000243.1 GCA_031288495.1 Treponema sp.
CCTTAAAGGATATGATAAGCCAATCCAAGCGGGGTAAAGAGGATATTCAGAAGATGCTCATCGTGTTCCAGCAAAATATTAAGGCCTGTGCTCAGTGACGGTTTCCTAAGCTCCCTTCACGGGCCCTCTTAAGAGGGCCCGTGAGCGTGGATGGGCGGGGCGTCGATCTGTTCCGTGCAAGAGCTGCCCCGCAAAAACCGGGTAAGGGTATGCTTAAAGCCTATCGGGAAGAAAAAGTACTTCCCGGTACCTTCCCAATCCATAGAGAGGGGAGCTCCTTTCCAGAAAGGCCCGATGCGGAACCCCTCGGGTTACCTGGTGCGGGGCGGATAATACCATGCGGGCAGGGCCGCGTTCTTGAAAAGTACGGTTCTGTATCCTAAGGGATGTACCCAGGGATCTGCCGGGTAAGGGGGGAACCCTTTTTTATTTTTTATTTAAAGAAGTAAAAAAGTACCTGCCGCCGCCCTGACCCACAGGATATACCCGAGAAAACCCTAGGTCTCAGGCCTACGGGGTCATGGGAGGGTTCTTCCCTAAGCCCGGAAGGGGTCCGCTCCTCAGGCTGAGACCGCAGGTCTCCTGCCCTTAGGGTTTACGCCCCCTTTCCTTCCCCATAGTACCTATGGTTTACCCTGCCCTGCCCAATGCGGGGCGTTGACAGAACAAAGCCGGAAAGGATAGTATGATACCCTAAGGTTCTATAATAAGGGTGAAGTTTCGGTGACGCAAAAAACAAAAAAGTGGATCCTTTTTGGGCTCGGGAGCTTTGTGGCGTATGTCTTTGGTGCTGCCCAGCCTATTCCGGTCGAAACTGTCTTGATCCCGCAGTGGTTTATTTCTCTGGAATCGAATTATCCTCTGGCGGAATATGGCCTTCGGGAAGACGCCCCGCGCCTGCTTCCCTTTCAACTGGGGAATCGTTTCGGCTATGTCAATAGAGAGGGTAATTTTACGATTAACCGGGTTAAGAAAGGGGAGGTATCCATATCAACCGATAATTGGGCGGAATATGACCCCATCCCCGATAGGATTGAGGTCCGGGATCCGGTGGATAAACCGGTCGTAAGCATCCTTGAGGGTCAGGGGTATCCCTTGTTTCTGGATAAACGGATTTTCCTCGTCAGCAGGGAACTCAATTCCCTCTCCGGAGTGGATGAGTCCGGGGCAATAGCGTGGACCCATGATTTTGCGGCAACCCTCACCACGATTGATGCGGCCGCAGGGTTTATAGCGGCGGGTTTATTAGACGGTACGGTAGAGCTCTTGGATGCGCAGGGCCGGCGGGTCTTTTTCTTTGAACCCGGGGGGTCCCGGATCTCGGTGATTCAGGGCTGTGCCATCTCCCAAGACGGCTTGCGGCTGGCCGTCCTTTCCGGGATCGATCTCCAGCGCTTCCTCCTCTTGGAACGGTATGGGGATACAGGAAGCATTGAATACAAGGTGGTCTACCATGAATTTTTAGAAGCTGGGTTCAGGCGGCCGGTTCATGTAGAGTTTGTGGATAATGACAACCGGGTTGCTTTTGAACGCCAAGGAGGATTGGGCCTGTATGAGATCCATTCCCGGACCAGCCTCAAGCTGCCCCTGGAAGGGGAGATCCTCATGCTTGACAAAAGCGGCAGCGAGCACCTGTTGTTTCTCATCACCGCCCAATCAGAACAGGAAAAACGGTTGGTAGCGGTCCGCTTTCCCGGCACTCTCATCATCGAAGCCCCGTTTATGAGCAAAACCTGTTTTCTTGGCCGACAGGGTTCACAGCTCTATGTGGGAGGGAACATGACCCTGGCATCTTTTGAACTTGCGAGGAGGTAAGATGTATACGCCCATGGGATCCCGGGCTCCCTATGCAAACCGGGCAGGAACGTTGGTCCTGCTTATCCTGGGGCTCGTAAGTTCCCTGCTCCCCCCCTCAGTATATGCCATAGACTGGCCCGCCCCAATCCTCACGGTAAGCGCCAATTTCGGCTCGAATGATCAGGGAAAGCCCACCTTGGGGGTTTCCTTTGAATCTGAAGGTTCAGTGCACGCAGCGGATAGGGGGGAACTCATCTTTAGCCGCTATGGGGACAATACCGCTTCCCGGCTGCCGAGCCCTTTAGGGGCCTGGATTGCCCTGGATCATGGGGAGGGACTCATCAGTATATACAGCCGTCTTGAGGATACCCAGGTCCAGGATCTGCCGGAGGTGCTTGAAAAAGGGACGGTCTTAGGGAAGGCGGGCCGTTCAGGCTGGTCTGAGCAGAGGGGGTTTCACTTTTCCCTGTTTGATCGAAAAGAACGGTGCTGGGTGAATCCGTCGATGATCATTACTCCCCTGCCGGATACCCGGCCTCCCATGATTCAATCGGTGGTGCTCCGGGACGAGGCAGGCCGAAGCATTGATCCGAATCAAATAAGCAGCATAAGCCAGAGCCGGTATAGGATTTGCGTAACCGCCACCGATACCCGCATCGGCCCCAGCGAGAGTCCTCTTGCCCCGCACCGGCTCCTCTGTACCGTTAACGGCAGTGAGATTGGGGTCCTTGCCTTTGAAACCTATTCGGCCCGGGATGGGGTGCTTATGGTGTACCGCAATGGCCTTGTGCCGGTACAGCAGGTATATGCCCCTGCGCCGGGGTTCGAGGTCGGTGAAGTATGGGTGAACCGGGGACAGGTACGGCTGGAAATCATTGCCCAGGATATACTCGGCAATTCTCAGAGCGCGGTGTATCGGCTGACCGTAGAATAGGGCCCTGCCTGGACGGGGGAAATCGCTCCCGCTATACATTAATGGACAGAAACATGCGCAAAAGGTCTATGAAAACATGGTCGACTCCGGTTACGGGGGAACAAAGCCGGGTTATCCCCTGTATCCTTTGTGGGGGAGAACGGCTGAGGCCGTATCTTGTCTGTGAAGGTTTCTCCTATGTACGGTGCAGGGGATGCGGCCTGGTCCAGATGAATCCTCAACCCTTAAGCGCGGAAGTGATCCGGCGTTATCAGGAAGGACATGGGGCGGATTACCTCTCCTATGAATTGGCCAATGAAAAACCCTTTTTACAGCTCCAGGAGCTCTCCTTAGAGGATGCGGGTTTTGCAGCCCTTGAAAGGGAGATCCTTTCCAAAGCGCACCCGGCCATCCTGGACGTGGGATGCGCCACCGGGGCATTGCTCGAAATCCTGCGGGAACGGGGATGGGAGGCTACCGGGGTGGAGATCTGCACTCCGGCGCAGGCCTATGCCCGGGAGGTACGGAACCTGGATGTCCGCGCCCTTCCCTTGGAGGAGAATCATTTTCCTGCCCATACCTTTGATGTGGTCCTCGCTTCCCATCTCATCGAGCACCTCAACGATCCCCTTGCCTTTATCCGGGAAGTACACCGCATCCTCCGTCCGGGAGGATACTTCCTGGTTACCACCCCCAATATAGGGGGATTTCAGGCAAGGCTCTTCAAAAACCGGTGGCGTTCGGCTATTTTCGATCACCTTTTTCTCTTTTCGATCAAAACCCTCTCACGCCTTTTACGGGGCTCCGGCTTTGCAGTGGTACAGGTCTGTACCTGGGGCGGCCTTGCATCGGGAACCGCCCCCCGGGCGCTTAAACGGGTCGTTGATAGGGGGGCAAAGCGGTTTGGGTTTGGGGATGTGATGCTCATCAAAGGACGGCGCCGGTAGGCCGGGGCGCTTAAGCCTCACGGGGGATGGGTGGCCCGGTCAATACCGTAAGGGAAGGAGGCCTGAAAAGGGGCCCCTTGGGCTTTAGCCCGGAGTATGCGGATACCAGGGGTTTTGCGCCCCTTGCAATCGGTGTCGAACCGTAGTTCGCAAGGGATGCCCTGCGGGAGGTTTGCAGGGGTATCACCGGGGAGATCCAGGGCGCGGCGGAGAGGGGGCGTACACTGTCGAAGTGCCGGACATGGCAAGGGGTACGGCGGAGGGGACAAGGGTGAAGGTAAGGGGAAACTTCGTGGACAACCAGGGTAAGCCCCTATCCGCGCAGCTTCCGGCATTGGCTGCGGGGCCGGGGATACGGATAATCCTCCGGTTTTCCGGCGGCGGCGCGTCTTTGAAAGAACCCCGGCACCTAGACTGGGGAGCCCATTCCAACTAGCAATAGGGGGATGGTTCCACCTAGCCCCAAGGGGCCGGGGCCTACTAGCCCCAGGGGGCACACCCACCTAGCCCCAAGGGGTTTGGGCCTACTAGCGTGTAGGGGTCCACCCACCTAGCCCCAGGGGGTCGGGGCCTACTAGCGTGTAGGGGGCACACCCTAGTAGGCCCAGGGGGTCGGGGCCTACTAGCGTGTGGGGGCACACCCACCTAGCCCCAAGGGGTTTGGGCCTCCTAGCGTGTGAGGGCACACCCAACTAGCCCCAGGGGGTCGGGGCCTCCTAGCCCCAGGGGGCACACCCACCTAGCCCCAAGGGGCCGGGGCCTCCTAGCGTGTAGGGGTCCACCCAACTAGGCCCAGGGGGTCGGGGCTTACTAGGGATCAAGCGGCAGCCGGGGCCGGTTTCCATGAGGGATAAGCGCTTACGCAGGGTTTATAAACAGAGCCCCCTGATTGCGGGGTAAGGTCCGATGCGGATGAGGATAACCGGTGTCGAACGCGCGTTCCCAATCGGTGGAATCAGGGGATAACCCTGCTTAGGGGCTCTCAAGTCCGCCGGGATGGGGCATATCTTTTGCAGGGCTTTGCCCTTTGTATAGAAGAAATTATGAGGCCGAAAGGCCAAGCCCTGTTTGGGAGCGTTGCGTGTCCCTGCCGGGGCAAGGAGGGACCGATGGATGCGAGACTCTTCATAGACCTGGGCATTGCGCTTATAGGGGGCGCGGCGGTGGGCTGGCTTACTAATGCCATTGCGGTGAGTATGCTCTTCAAAAAGTTCCTGGGAAGATGGGGAGGGGTTATCGAGGAACAGTACGCGGCGTTTATCGAGAACATGGCCGATCTGGTGGAAGCGGATCTGGTTAATCCCGAGACTTTGGCGCCGGAGTTCGGATCCCCTGCCTTTACCCGGGCCCTGCAGGGCTGGATCGAGGATATCCTGCGAAAGGATCTGCCCGCCAATTCAGGGTCGGTCCGGCTTGAGGCAGTGCCGGATATAGAAAAAAGCCTTGCCAACCTGATTGCGCTCCTGCGGGAGGCCGAGCCTGCGGTACGAGACGAGGCGTACCGGCTCCTTTCGACCCGGCGGATTGACCGGTTTCTTTCAGAAGAACAGTACCGGTATATGCTTGATTGGGCAACCGCGGCCCTGGGAAGGGCCGGGTTCTTTGAAGAGGAGATAAAACAGGGGATCCATGGGTTTTTATCACGCCATGGGCTTCATGAGCTCGTATCCGAGGAGGCCCTAGCCCGGTTTACGGACAACCTCGGGGCGATCCTGGGGAAAGGGGATTTTTCCCGGTTTGACCGGGATGTGGACACGGCCTATGAGGCCCTGCTTGCCGCGGTAGACCTGGACGAACTGATTCGAGGCTTGGAAACCGCCTTGGGACAGATGAGGTTTGGGGATTTTGCTTTGCTGCTTAAGGAGCGGGAGACCCTTTCCCGGGAACTTATCCGCCGGTTTATCGCCTTCAGCGCCTCCCAGGAAGGGCAGGGCCTGCTTCTTGAAATCATGAAGACCCTGCTCCAAGACGCCAAGGCCATTCCTTTGAAGCTGGATGAGGTGCTCAGTCCTGAGGTTAAAACCGGGATCCTGAAGTTTATTGCGGAGCGTCTGCCTCCCCTTATTGACCGGATTGCTGATTTTATCCGGGAAACGGAAGCGGAAATTGAAGTCATCATCAACGACACCATCGATGAGGAATTAGCCGCATCCCCTCTGGGGAATATGTTCATGTTCTTCAAAGATCTGTTTATCCAAAACAGCGCCCGTACTTTTCATATCATGGATAAACTGGTGGCTGCGGTACACCGGTACGGGGACAAGGCAGGAGAAAAACTGGCGGAGGAACTCCTTGGGTATATCGAAACCCATAGCATCGGCGCAATGCTGGGGAAGCTTGAAGCTCAAAAGGTTATAACCCCGGAAAGCATGGTGTCCCTTATCACGAAGCGCCTCACGGATCAGGCGGACAAGGACTCCCAGGTCTTGGAAGGCTTTTTGCGCCGCCGGATCCAAAGCTGCGGTACCGTGAATCTGGGGATGCTCAAAACCGGCCTGCTGAAGCGGCTCTTGGCCGGGATAAAACAAAGTTACCTCTACACCGGCACCTGTAAAGACGATATCCGCGCAGGTATGAACCGGGCAATCCCCCGGTTTGCGAAGAAGCCTCTGGGGGAGGGAATCTCTCCTGAGGCTATTCCCCTGCATATAGAGGAAACGGTCCTGCGGCGGACCCTCGTGAATCTATGGCCGAGCCTCAAGGGGTGGAACATAGGCCGTCTCGTGCCCGGGAAAGCCTTTAAAACCTTCCCCCTCAACTGGGAGGCCCTGTGGCACAAACACAAACACCGGCGGCTTACCAGGATATACCAGGGTCTGCAAAAAGACGCGGTATATGAGCGCCTTTCCGAAGGCATCCAGAAGGTCCTTAACCAGCACCTGGATAGGGTTTTAACGGGAAACGTAGCGGCCCTGGTCAATGCGGAGTTACAGAAATCAAGCCCTGCGGAAATCAACCACATGGTTCAGGATTTTATGGGTTCTGAGCTGAAACCCATTAATACCTTGGGAGCAATTTTGGGGGCCCTTGCCGGGGTGTTTTCGGTCTGGATAAGTTTCTGCTTGGGAGTGCCCCGGGACTTCTCCTGGGGGCTCTTCCTCGCGTACGGCGGGGTGTTTTCTCTGGTCGGTATAGGAACCAATTGGCTTGCCATAAAGATGCTGTTCAAACCCTACGGGCCAAGGAAGACCCTTCCCAACTGTTCCCCCTTTGTGGGGGTGGTGGCCGCAAGAAAACCGGAATTCGCCAAAAACATTGCTCAGTTTGTTCAGCACCGGACCCTCAACGAGGGGGCCTTACAAAGCTATTGTAACCGGCATCGAAGGGATATACAGGAGAAGGCCGATGCGTGGGTGTCTGCGGAGGATTATGCGGTTATTCGGCGGATCTTGGCGGACCCTTCCCTCCAGGAAACCCTCCCGGACCGTATCATCGCTTCCCTCAAAACCTATATCCCTTTGCACCATGAGGCTATGGCGAATGCCGCGGTTACGACCATTGAAGCATGGGTACACGCCGGGAACTTGAAGGGTTCCCTGCCCCGTTTCTTGCGGGAAAGGATTATGAGCGCCCTGGAGGACCCGGATGTCGCCCGGGGCTTGCACCGGTTTCTCAGCAAAGCCCTTGCGGGGAAGCCCCTGGACAGGGGCGTAGTACTCCTGTTTCCCCTGGCGGACCAGTACCTGAAGGGCTTGCTTGAAACCTGCGCTTCGGATCTGAGCGCCCAAAGCCTCCGTTCCCTGCTTTCCCGGTCTGAAAAAAGCAATGCCCGGTTTAGCGAAGGTATCGCGAAGACCAGCCTGGAAGATCTCGCAGGGCCTGAGCTTGTCCGGGATATAGGGACGGCTCTGGTAAAGCCGGTGGAGGATCTGCTAAGTGCAGGGCTTGAGGTACTCCTCCATACCCTGCAGCAGGAGGCCCTCAACCCTGATACGGCCTTGAAGGAGGTTTTTAACGGCATCCTGGTCGAGCAGCTTACCCGACACAGTACCCTCCTTATTACCATGATCACCCGGGAGATCACCGCGCAGAAAGCCGCTATCAAGCACAGCATTAAAGCGGAGATGACCGGTTTGGCCGCCCTGGGGCGGGGCCAGGTGGATCCTATTGTAGACCGGCTTATAGATAAGGAACTGCCCCTGTTCCTGCACCAAAAACAGGGCCGCATCCTGGCCATAGCCGGGACCCTGTTGGAAAACAAGCTTTCCAGCCTGGGCTTTACCGAGGAATCCCTGGATACCCGGCGTATTAAGCAGGCCCTTGCCGCAGTAGTAGATTCCCCCCATACCCAGAGACTCATCCGGCATGGTCTTACCATTATGGTTACCCGGTATGCGCGGATGCCCCTGGAATCCCTGCTCACCCTTATCAATATCAAGACCCTGCCGGATTTGCTGGTCGTGGGAGAACCCCTCCTGGATGCGGCGATACGGCAGGTCAAACCGCGTCTTGCCGGTCCTGAAGCGGTTGCTGCGGTGGCAAACCTGGTGCATACCGTCATGCTGGGTACTGCCAAGGATGCGGGATATGATGAGCTTCTCCACGGTATTGATCCGGAGCAGGTCCTGCGGCTCCTTATCACCAGGGCAAAACAAGACAGAACCTTCGGTGCATGGCTTTCCTCCTTTCTGTTGACTATGCTGGAGACCCTCGGCGCTACTCCTGGTTGGTATCATCCCCAACTGCTGCGCCAAGACCTCGCAGTATTTCTGCAGACCGCGGATTGGGAAGCCCTGGATGGGGTACTTACGCCTGTGCTGAGAACCGTGATGGGGCAGGTAAACACCGTGCTGACCCCGGCAACGAAAGACGCTTTCTGCAAAACCTATCTTATTCCTGCCGCCCTCTCCGCGGGTGAACGCCACTTCAGCGCCTTGATTGCCGCCCTGGACATACAAAGGGTGGTGGAACGGGAAGTGAATGTCATGCATCCCCGGCAAGTAGAAGTCTTGTTCTACCGGTTTGCAGACAAGTACTTCAGGAAGATTACCTTGTATGGGTGGATTGGGGTGTTTGGAGGGATGGTGAGCTATATGATAAGCTGTTTGTTGAGCCTGCTTTTCCAATAAGCCCCTGGGGCGGGCCAGGAGTACGACGTCCCTTGGTTCCTCCATGATGTGGAGCGTCCTCGCCTATTGGGGGCTTGGCGTTTCCAAACCTGAGTGTATCCCTTTCCCACCGGTCTTTGGCGGTTCCAGACTACCCTCCGGCCGCCGCCGCTGTCCTATGGTTCCTGCTCCAATTCCCTCAGTTTTTCGTCTATAAGGCCCTTAATATCCTTCAAAGCCGCCTTCCGGTATGTTTTCATGGTCTCAGGAAGGTTAATTTCCGTAGAAAACAGGTCAATCGTGTCTATGCCGAGGGCAGCGGCTATCCTTTCCAGCATTTCCGGCGAGGGATACTTGTTTTTGGTCTCTATCATGCCTATATAGTGAGTACTGGTGTCTACTTTTTCAGCCAGCTTTGCCTGGGATAACCCTAAGGCGTTGCGATACGCCTTCATATTATTGGCCAATACATCTCTAAGATTTGTCATACCTAATTCAACATTCTTTTTAACTGTATCCCCGAGAAAGATGCTTGACCAACTACCAATTTGTATTTTATTATACTTCCTAAAAGGTTGTTTCTGAAAAATGACGGACCTTCAAGCTTGGGTCATTTTGACCTTTTTTGAGCAAAACCACCGGACCGGCTCTGTATGGGGCGGTATTGTCGGTTTACTGCCCGCCTGTAGCGGGAAGCCTGCCCTTGAGGGCAGGTACATCTTTTTGGAGGAGGTTGGGAAAAGGGACGAGGTGAAGCAGGTTTCATCTAGTGGCGCTGATAAGCGCCCGGGCTTGAGCATAAGCGGGGCTATGGAGGGGTTTTACTTTTTCAGTTTGTCCATAACCGTATCAAGTTCGCGGGCTATCTTTTCAAGGAAATCCGCTTTGATTGCCGCGATATACTCCGATTGAGCAGATCTTTCGCTCTGCGCCGTGGTTTCATCATAAAGAAGCTGGTAGGCTTCAATGTCCAGAGCCGCAGCGAGTTTCCCGATAAACGTGAAGGAGGGATGCCCGCTCCCGCTCTCGATCTGTCTGATATACGAATGAGCTGCATTGCACCGTTCCGCCAGTGATTTTTGAGAAAGCCCTCTATTTTTACGCCATTTTTTTACGTTGTGGATAAAAAGCTGGTCCATATCCATTTTTGTATTCTATAAGCGTCCTTTTTTGGTAAGCAGAGACACTTTACACATACATTATAAGTACTATATGATCGTTATAACCGTACAGTTTTTCAAAAAATACCATAATTTTACGAAAACCAAAGGCCAAGCTGCCCTTGAGGGCAGAGATTTTAGGGGATAAAAACCCCAAACGTATGAAAATTCATACACAAGAAGGTTATACGATGAATCAACAAAACGCACTGCTCTATGCTCATAAGAACTATTACCCCCAGGCGCTACGCTTTGTTCGGGACCATATTGTAAAAATCATTCCTGAAAAAAGCCCGATGTTTAAATGGCTGTGTGTAATCGGGTTTAAAATTGCCGCAAAGAACAAACATACCTTACGGACATCCATGAAAATAGACATTCCGGTGGTAGAACATTGCAATCTTAGCTGCAAATGTTGTACCGCCTTCGGTCCGCTTGCCAAGGAATATTTCCTCGATGTGGCATCTTACCGAAAAGATATGGAAAGACTAGCAATGCTGACAAACAACCGCCTTGAATCGGTCTGCTTTACCGGGGGTGAACCGCTTTTACATCCCCGTCTTTTGGAAATGTTCGATATTGCCCGGGCATTTTTTCCAGTTGCTGAATTATCATTCATGACTAACGGCGTTCTCCTGGTTAAAATGGAAAAGAATTTTTGGGAGCATTGCCGGAAAAACAAGGTGTGTATAGGGTTGTCAAGGTATCCCATTAAACTTGATATGGATAGGCTTAGAAAAACCGCGGAATTATATAAGGTAAGGCTTGATTATGTGGGAGGGAGCAAGACGCCCATAAAAGCGATGTGGAAATATCCTCTCGATCTCGCAGGCAAACAACCCTTAAGCCGTAGTTTCAATATTTGCAATCAGGTAAACAGTTGTATTCGCATGAAGGAGGGGAAAATATACCCATGTAATACCATTGCGTGTATTGAACATTTTAACAGGTTCTTCGGTAAAAACCTGGAAGTTACCAAAGATGATAGTATTGAAATAAGAAACGTGACTAGTATTCACGAAATCTATGCGTTTTTAATAAAACCAAAACCCTTTTGTAAGTATTGTAATCGAGCCGGGATACAGTTGGGCATACCATGGGGTGTATCAAAGAAAGAAATAACTGAATGGGTATAAATCTGCTCCATATGGCATCATCCCGTAGGTATGAAGGCGGTAAGGCCCATCTCCGCCTCGGGCCCTTGATTGAGCACTGGAAGGGAGCCCTAAAGGACGCCTGCTCCGGTACATGCCATATAACCTTTTGACTACGGAACCGCAGGTTCGCTCAAACCGGCGCTTCGGCGGTGTTTTGTCCGATAGATAGGCAGTTACCGGGAGCTCGGCAAAGAAGAAAAAGTCCGCAGATTAGCCCCCGTCGAGCCCACGTTTTTATAAGGTCCACTGATTACCCTGATTCAGCGGGGTTTTGGAAGGAACAATCCGGGTACTCTGCGTAATCCCTGGACCGCTTTATCAGGAGCGGGAGGCCCGCAATTTTCTCAGCTCGAAATAAATCATCATCCCGGTCAATACAAATGAAAAACCGTCCGCCACCGGTGCCGCCACAATCACGCCGGAAAGTCCCCACAGCATCCCGAAGAGCAGCATACAGGGAATCAGCACAATACATTGCCTGAGCATGGAAAGGAGGATGGAAATTTTCGGCCGCCCCGTAACGACAAACACATTAGACGACACAATCTGGAAGCCGTTCAGCGGAAGCAAGAGCAAGGCTATCCGCATTGCCCGGGGGGTAAAGTGCAGCAACGCAGGGCTCCCCGCTGGGGCAAAGAGCCTTACGAGCCCCTGGGGAACGAGCTGGACCAGAAGAAACCCGGCAGTGCAGATCACCGTAGCCGTCGTAATGGCCCGAAGGTATGCGCTCCGCACCCGGTCAAAGTGTTTTGCCCCGTAATTATACCCGAGTATGGGCTGCAATCCTTGGTTGATACCGAATATGGGCATCAGGATAAACAGGGAAATGGACATAACGATATTCATCCCCGATAGGGCGATATCTCCCCCGTTGGAGACCCCCAGTGCAGCGGTACCATACCAGCCCATGCTGGCGTTGTAGAGCAGCTGTACCCCGGACATGACAAATTGCAGCAAAAACTGGGATGACCCGAAGGCGAGGATCTCCCGGAGGATCTGCAGCCTCGGTATAAAGGTTTTCAGCCTGAGCCTTATAACCGCGTGCTTGCCCACATTAAAGGACAAGAGCCAGAGGGTAGCGGCGCATTGCGCTATAATCGTCGCCCAGGCCGCTCCCTCCACTCCCCAGTGAAAGAGAAAAATAAAGAGCGGATCCAAGAGCATATTCAGCCCTGCGCCGATAAACATGCTGAACATGGTTATCCGGGGGAAACCTTGAGCTCGGGTGCAATGGGAAAAGCCGAAACTCAGCATCCCGAATACCGACCCAAACAGGATAATCCGGTAATACCTACGGGCATAGTCCAGGGCGACGCTTCCCTCTTGCGCGCCCAGCAGGGAGAGTATCGGCTCGATCAGGATAAGTCCCGTACCCATAATGACCAGGCCCATGATGGTTAAGAGCCAGAAACAGTGGTTCAGGGCATTTTCCGCCTCTTCCCGGCGCTGCTGGCCAAGGCGCATGGAAATCATGTTGGCGGCTCCCATCCCGAAAAGCATGGAAAAGGCCATGGTTATGGTCATTAAGGGCATGACCAAGGCAAGCCCCCCAAGGGCAGTCTCATTTACCCCCCGGCCCACAAAGATACGATCCACCACATTGTAGAGGGCATTTACCAGCATCCCCGTAATCGCCGGTACGGAGAACTGTATAAGGAGCTTTCCCACCGGCTCCGTGCCAAGCCGGTCCGCCGCATTGAGGGGCGCCTTAGGGATTTCCGGGGAAACAGGAGTATTCGGTTGCAGATTAGACAAATTGGATGTTTTCCTTTATTACAGAGGCTGTTTCCAGAGCTTGCCTCTTGAAACAGCCTCAGTGCAGTATAACCGGCTTGTATCCCCCGGTCAAGTGGACGCATTGGCTCACGTAAAATCTAACCGAAGGGGCATGGAATCTCACGTTAAAAATCTAACCATAGGGGCTGAAGAACCCCCCCGACAAAAGAGAGGGGGCAGGAAATGAGGCTGACTATGGCACAGAAAAAAGCAGTGGCGGACGTCATCGGTCCGCGGTATCGAAAGGTGGAGAAAAGCACTATTCTGGACGAG
>JAITRH010000100.1 GCA_031288495.1 Treponema sp.
GCCTGGTTACAGAGGAGCCCCAGCCGGCCGCCCCGGATAACCGGGTCCTCCTCCTCCCATAGGGGGGTAAAAGTCAGGGAAACCATCAGACTATAATACCCATAATGATAAAATTCTTCATATTTTCTTAATAATACCACAAAACCGGGGTATGTCAAGAAATTTTTTTCATTTTTTATTTGGGCGCCTCCCCGGCGAAGCCGGGGACCGGGC
Source organism: Treponema sp. (assembly GCA_031288495.1). Taxonomy (GTDB): domain Bacteria; phylum Spirochaetota; class Spirochaetia; order Treponematales; family Breznakiellaceae; genus JAIRLU01. The sequence continues at coordinate 214 of JAITRH010000100.1, forward strand.
TTTCCGGGGCTCCGCTAAGGCAACTACCGTTGCCACGCTCCGGCCTCCTCGGCCCTACGGGCCTGCGGTGGCCGCTTCGCGCCCCTCCAATCCCTGGCGCGAAAACCCGGCTGATACAGGACGCAGTGGCTATTTTTGCGCTATACTCCTGTTTGTGGATAAGCTGTACTACTTTGGCATTGACGGAGGGGGAACCCATTCCCGGCTGGCCGTCACAAACCGGGAGGGCCGGATCCTTGGCCGCGCCGAGGCGGGCAGCACCAACATCTACTCGATGCCAAAAGATGCGGTCTTTGAAAACCTCCGGTCCCTGTTGGATTCGTGTTTACAGGCGGCGGGACTGCGAAAAGAAGACCTGGGCGCCGGCTGTGTGGGCAGCGCGGGCCTGGGCAGGGAAAAAGAACAGAGGGTATTCCAGGGCTTTTTCGATTCTTTTCTGGGGACCGGAATCCCGGTCAAACTCTGCGGCGACGGGGAAATCCTCCTCTGCGGCGGCCTGGAGGACCTGGAGGGCTATTGCCTGATTGCCGGAACCGGATCAACGGCCCTGGGCAGGTCGAAGGACGGCAGGCTGGTCCGCGCCGGGGGCCTGGGCTATATGCTGGGGGACGAGGGCTCCGCCGCCTGGATCGGGAAGACCGTCATCACCCGTATACTCCGCAGCCTGGAAGGCCGGGACCTTCCCAGTTTCATGCTGGAAGCCATCCTGGAAAAGACGGGTCTTAGCCAAAGCGAAGACCTTATCAGGTATGTCCACATTGAGGCGGACAAGGCCCGGGTGGCCGCCCTGGCGCCGCTGGTCACGGAGGCGGCCCGGTCCGCCGACCCCCTGGCCTTGGACATACTCCGCACCGGTGCCGCAGAGATGGTCCTGCTGGTACGAAGCGTCCTAGACCGCTCCCCGTGGATCGAAAACCGGACCCTGGTCCTGGCGGGGGGAGTCATCGAACATGACGAAATCATCACGGAAAAACTACGGGGATCCCTGGCCGCCGAATTCCCCCGCCTAAAAATTACCGAACCCCGGGGCAACGCCCTGGAAGGGGCCTGCCTCCTGGCAGCCTCCATCGCGGGGCATTTAGGCCTGTCCAAGCCGGCGCGCAATGATCGATCTCTGATGAACGCAAGCCCGGCTTTAGCCGGAGAGAGGGAGACCCGGAAGCCCGAAAGGGACTCCCCAAGTTCGGGAAACTCTATCAAGGCGTCATGGGAAGCAAAAGCCCTCCGGTAATAGATCCCCCCGTTCAGCAGCGCCGGCTGGAACACCCTGCCGGAAAAATCCCGTTAGGAAAAAACCACCTCGATAGTTTCGCCATTCCCCTTCAAGAACCCCCTGGGATCCGCCATCCCAAGTTTGTACATCCTGCCGTCGTGGTCGTAAGAAAAGAGAATCCGTCCCTCATAAACCCCAAGACCCCGCATGTACTTCCAGCGGTTTTCCTCACCCCCCGAACCTTCCCCGTCTGTACCTTCCGCATCCGCAGCTTCCGTAACTTCCCCGGCCTCCATATCCCCAGCAAGAGTATAAACCTCCTTGGTTTCGTAGTTATAAAAGCACAACTCCCGTACCCCCGTTTGGCGGCCGTAAAGACTATCCACGTATCATTAAGCGGCGCAGAAAGCAGCCGGGGGAACCCTTACTAAAGGACAGCAATTCGGGATCAGGATGGGGGCGCTGTCGAGCATAATCGGAAGCGGGATCAAAAACACCGCGGCCACCCTCCTTACCGGGCAGGAAAAGAAGGAAGGGGTATATCGGTAGGGGGCGGATATTCGATGGACAATAAAGCGAAGGACAATTCCCAGACGCACCTTGATTCGGAACAGGCGGCGCGGTCCATGGGTTCCAAATACGGTGAGGAATGGGCGAAGGACAAGGCGCCCAAAGCGCCGGAGGAACCGGAGAAGCCTTCCGGCGTGGAATGGTTAAAGCGGGATTAGGTTTCCGGTTGCAAATACATTACCGGAAGCTCCTTGCATAAGCCCTGAATCACCGACGGTTAGATCGTTTCGGCTGCTTACAATGTTTTGGCCGCTCAAATAAGAATATTGCACAGCAAAGACCAAGGCGGAAAAAATGTGGCTGATGTTTGCCATGGGACGGGAACGCAGCGTAATTACCCAGGCAAACCGTAGCCCGATCCGTCCAACAGGCGGCGAAGCGTAAACAGTCCTACGTAGCCCCCTGCCTTTATTTCCATTCCTGTATTCATATTATAAATATTCAATTTTTCCATCCATATGAGCCAGTAAATCAATATCGATATCTTTCATGTCATTTTTATATTTTTCCGGATTTGACTTTTCTAACGCTATTGATACAATTGCAGGCATTTCAAACGAAGGGGAATAATAACCAGGGTATTCCAGAAAGAGCCTAAAGGCCCCGGCGGAAGGCCGCCGTTTGATTATGTCATGATGTTCAAAATACTGATAGTGCAAAGGATGTATAACATCAGCGACGCCCAGACGGAATATCAAATAAAAGACCGGTTAAGTTTCATGAGATTTTTGGGGTTGGCCTTGTGCGATACGGTGCCGGATGAGAAGACGATATGGGAGTTCAGGGATAATCTGGTCCAGGCGAACATAATTGACACCTTGTTCTACCGGTTTACGAAGCAGTTAGAGGAAAAGGAAATCATCACGCATAGCGGAAGCATTATAGACGCGACATTTGTGGAAGCGCCGCGGCAGCGGAACAGCCGGGAGGAAA
>JAITRH010000133.1 GCA_031288495.1 Treponema sp.
TTCAATGACTTTTAACCGATCGGCCGCGACCTTTTCCCAAATCACTTCTCAGGTATAGACAATATTTTTGACTTAATCAAGTACTCTCTTGTTCCGTTTTCCTGGTGAACGGTTACGAAGTAATCTATAATAGTAATTCGCACGCTTCGATAAGTAACAATAAGCACGCAACGAAAAATATTGTCGATACCCCGGAGCTCTGCTCCGGGGTTGTTCATTTTACAGTTATTTTTGTCAATATTTTTATAATTTCACAACAATTTCAACGGGCATTTCGCATAACCTTCGGCGGTATGCGACGGTTTTACGGTTACGCTAAAGGTCCTTTATCGTAACCGTAAAAAAACGGTCGGCGCTTTGCGGGTTTTCGCTTATACCGACTCCCTCTTGGGCTTTTAGCGCCTTATCTTGAAGTTCAATAGCAACGAAAAACCAAGAGGAAGCAAGAAAAAATCACAGCGCCCCGAGATAGGCTTTGATAAGCGCTCGTTTCAATCCCCGCAGTCGTTCGGTCATGGATACCTTGTAAATGTGGGGATTAAGCAGGCGCTTGTAACTGGCATCAAAGGATGCCAGTCTAGAACGGACCAGGCTGCGGATTGCTTCCAAAGAGGGACTTGAAGCAAGAAGCCGGCCCTGTTCCATGCGGAGCCTGAGGAGCGGCTCCACAGACCCTTCGAGGGTATGGACAAAATGACGGTAATCTCCGGAAGTATGCCACAAAACGTAGTGCCCCCCTTTTTCTAGGGTATCAGGATTAACAGGATCATCCACACTGAGCACATCCGCTACCGTCATACCCTGGGGGTCCAGGATGCGCCATACCTGCTTCACCGCAGGGTTGGTCGTCTTGTCCGGGTTATCGGAACATTTCATCACCGGCAGGAACTTCCCCTGTTCGTCTTGCCGGGCGGTCAGTTTATACACCCCACTAAAGGCCGCTTCAACCCCGCCGGTTACCATCTGGGTTCCCACGCCCCAGCTGTTGATAGGGGCGTCCTGGTCGGTGAGGGCCTGGATGATGGTTTCATCCAGATCATTGGATACGGCAATGGTGGCCTTGGTGAGTCCTGCCGCATCAAACCGCTTACGCACCTCCATTGAAAGGTAATGGATATCCCCAGAATCCAGGCGCACCCCGAAATTTCTTCCTTCTGCAGCGAGGCGTTTCCCCACTTTGACGGCGTTGGGAACGCCGCTTTTGAGGGTATCATAGGTGTCGATGAGAAATACCGGGTGCTTGGGATAGAGGTCTGCATAGGCCTGAAATGCCGCTTCCTCGCTGGGGTGGGCCATGACCCAGGAATGGGCCATGGTTCCCATCACGGGGATGCCGAATTGCTTTCCTGCAAGGACATTGGAGGTCCCCACGGCACCCCCAATGAAGGCCGCCCGGGAAGCAGACATGGCCCCATCAAAGCCTTGGGCGCGGCGGAGACCGAATTCCATGATTGCCCCATTACCCGAGGCAAGCACGGTTCTGGCGGTCTTGGTGGCGATGAGGCTCTGAAAATTAATGGTGTTCAGGAGCATGCCTTCGATGATCTGACATTCGATGAGTCTTCCCACGATGCGGACCAAAGGTTCCTGGGGGAAGATCACGGTCCCTTCATCCATGGCCCATACAGAACCGGTAAAACGGAAGTCTTCGAGGTACTTCAGAAAGGGTTCTTCAAAAAGCCCGAGGCCTTGGAGATAGGCAAGATCCTCCGGTGAAAAGGAAAAGTTCTGGATCTGGTCCAGCAGGGTCCCCAACCCGGCAAATATGGAAAAGCCCCCCTCAAAGGGTTGGCGGCGGAAGAACATCTCAAAGACCGCCTGCCGGTTCATATTATTTTTCCAGTACCCCTGGGCCATGGTAAGGGCATAAAAATCGCTAAAGAGGGCTGTTGCCCTATTCATAGGTTTCCTCCTATCTCCTGGGAATCTGCTAAGATAATCCCCCCCATCATCCATGGCCTTGAAAGCCCCTTCCCCCAGCGTATTAAGGGGGCCGATGACCCCATCTCCCCGGTTGACCGCCAAGGCTCCTGGGGGCCGTTTTTCCCCGGATATCCCGGTATAGGCGGGACAGAAATCATGTTGCCCATCCAGGGCAAGCAGATCTGAAGCGGTAAAATCGATCATCCGAGGATACTTCTTGGATTGAGGGGATATCCTTTCGGTGTATACTGCACTTATTCCCAAAGTTCCGCTTTTGAGCGTGCCTCACTATACTATGAGCATATCTTAGATGTCAATATTCTTGAAAAGTCATGATGCTTTCCCATAAGGGCATAGAAAAGGGTCGACCGGGCTGTTTTTCCCGTGGTTAACCCGGTACGCATGGTGTTCATGCTTCGCCTTCAGAACTCCCCTTTCCCAGTCGGCGTTCCTTCAGCTTAGGGGGCTGTTGCTACCCCTGGTTTTGCAGGATATCCCTGAGTACAGTATGCTCTATTTCCCTGAGTTGGGCGCGATAAAGCTGGGCAATGGTAGACCCATAGTCGGCGATAAGCTGAATGATATTCCGCTGGTGATCCCCCTCCTGTCCGTTGATGCGATCCCCTGCATCCCCTAAGCCCGGCATGATATACGCCGCGTCATTTAACACCGGGTCCATCCACAGGGTAAAGACCTGGCAGTGCTCCAACGCTCGAACCACCCGCAGCGCCCCTTTCAGCGCGGCAATCACATTGAAAAACCGGATAGACCGGGGTTTAATGCCGGTTTTCAGGAGATACTGGACCACCGTCACAAGACTCCCTCCGGTAGCGTTCATAGGGTCTGCGAAGAGCAGGTCTTTGCCATGCAAGGTTTCCAGATCAAAATAGGACTTGTCCAGGTCCAGCACGTACTCCATATCATGTTCATGCTTGGTATCGTCCCGGCTGATTTTAAAGAGGGCAAAGGGGGTTACATATCCATGGGAAGAATACTCCTGGATCTCCTTGGACATGATCATAGAGGGCAGCAAAGCCCCCCGGAGCATGACGCACATGACCGTATGCTCAATAGCTTCATCAATATTGGTGATTTTATGGACCGCATAGTTCTGGACCGGCAGGGTTACCGGGGTTTTGACGATCAGGTAGTTTTTATTACTCCCCGGCATGCCGCCGTAGGCGAGTTTGAAGAGCATTTCATAGGCCCGTTGTATGTAATAGACGAATTCCTGGTTTTCCGTCTGTATATCCCGCAGCTTTGCGATGAGCCGGGAGGCTTCAGGACGGCTCTCTTGAGGGGTCAGGAAGGAATACACCCGGATAGCGGATTCATGGCTGCACAATGCCTGCATCAGGGACCCCATCTCATTATAAAGGCCGATGAGGGCCGCTTCTTCCCGCTCTTGTTCAGCCTGACTCAGGGGCTTGGAAAGCACGGTGAAAGAGCTCATCACCCGGCGGTACAAGTGGTCCATTCGGGAGATATACCCCTTATCCGATTCGGTAAGATACCCGTCCAGGTCTTCGGCTTTAAGCAGGATCTTGCGCATATACCTCAGCATAACGAGAAGGCGTAAAAATTGCAATTAATACAAAAGGAGCGCGGGGTATTCCCATAACCAAAGGGGAAAAAGGGTATACTAAAAAGCGGGCGAAGAGACGGATGGTCATTGAAAATATCAAAATCCTTGTCCCTCTGGTTATTGCCTTTTGGTCCTTTCAGCGCATGATGTGGTACGCCGCATCTTTCGTCCGCTACCTACCCCTCAAGGCCGTATAGGAGGACCCGTATTTCCGCTTTGCGCCGCACCGGCAGGGATTCCTGAGAAAACCAGCATACCTGAGGGTAAGCCCCTGCCGAAAGAAACGCCGTCCCGGGATTCCTTTCCTGGGCTAGGGCAAGCAGATAGGGTTCAGGGAAATTCCCCAGCTCGTAGAGGGACAAGGTCAAGGTCCGTTCCCCGCGGCCGGTACTGCAAGGCTCCCGGTACATAAGTTCCTTCCCCAAAGTATTCCCCTGGATAAAACTCGGGGCGTGTTTTATAAGGCCTATCCCCAAGCCCAGGGTTTTGAGGAAACATTCCTTGAGCACCCACATCCGATAGAACCGGATGAGCCTTTCCCGTTTATTCCTTCCTTCGGTGATGGAGGCGTATTCCTCAGGCGTAAAGAAGCGCCGGGCAACGGCTTCAAGGTTCCCCCGGGGATAGAGGTATTCGATATCGCAGCCCGTACGCAGGGGCACGCCCCTGGCGCTGGTCCGTTCCCGGGTATAGGCTACCGCTACCATCCGCCCCGCATGGGATATATTGAAGTCTCCCCGGCGGTCGGTAAAATAGGGCCTCCCTCCGCCTTCCACGGCAATCAGCGGGCCTATGGGTTCAGATGCCCCCGGTTCCTGGGCCAAGCGTCCCAGGATGCGCCGTCCTTCCGTATGCAGCCTGGGGGCTTCTGTATTTGACAGCAGGGATATCCCGAGATACAATGAGGGCATATACTATTTTTATACTATGAAACGCCTGGTGCATGGAATGGAGGAGGGTATGCTCCCTTCAGGGAGGAGTGTTGTATGCCGATGCCCGCAGCTTTAGTGATTTTAGGCTTAGGTTCGAATAAGGGGGATTCCCCGGGGATCCTGGAAGCCGCTATAGGGGCCCTGGGGACCGTCCTTACGGATCTGAGGCGGGCTTCCCTGTTTGAGACCGAACCGGTGCATGTCCTGGATCAGCAACGGTTTCTCAATACCGCGGTGGCCGGGTATTGTTCCTTAAGCCCCCGGGACTTGCTTCGGGCCGTTCAGAAGCTTGAGGCGTCCTTTGGCCGGGACAGAACCCAGGAGCGGCGCTGGGGGGAACGGACCCTGGATATTGATATCCTCCTCTTTGGAAACCGGATCATCGCCGAGCCCCCGGACCTGGAAATCCCCCATCCCCGGCTTGCAGAACGGGCCTTTGCCCTGGTTCCCCTCCTTGAACTGGTTCCTGAGGCCCTAGATCCCAGAACGGGCCGTTCCTATCGGCAGATTCTTGCCGGCCTGTCTCTCCAGGGTATTTACTCGCTATGACCCGAAGCGATATACTGCCTTCTAGTATGGCCCCGGAACCGAACGCCGCCCGCAGTTTTAGAGTAAAGGATTTTGAAGGCCCTTTGGACTTGCTGCTTTTTTTAATTAAGAAAAACGAAATCAATGTATACGATATCCCGATTGCCCAAATTACCGAACAGTATGTGGAGTATCTCCGGTATGCCGCGGCCTTTGACTTGGAGGACCTAAGCGAGTTTCAGGTCATGGCCGCCACCTTGGTATACCTCAAGAGCCGTATGCTCCTGCCGGTGGACATGGATATGGAGGAGGAGCTGGAGGATCCCCGGCAGGGCCTGGTGGATACCCTCATCGAATACCAGAAGTTCAAAAAGCTCTCGGAACTCATGGAAGAAAAGGAGCGGGAAACCGAGTGGTCCATCGAACGGAAACGATTACAGCGGATCTTACCCTTTACCGAGGAGGAACTGTGGCGCAAGGCGGATATCTGGGACTTACTCAAGACCTTTTCCTCCCTCATGGCGAATCTTTCGGGGGAACGGATCATCGATCTCTATGAAGAGGTGTCGGTAAACGAGAAAATCACCCTCATGAGCGAGCTTTTGGAGCGGAGCGGGGAATGTACCTTTACGGACCTGGTGGTTCGTGAGGGTTCCCTTATGGACATGGTGTGCGCGTTTCTTGCGATTTTGGAGGCCGTCAAGATTCGCCTCGTGGTGATATGGCAGAACCGGATATTTGGGGATATTCGGATCCGCCCCCGCCAGCACGCTCACGAACAGGCCGCAGGGACGGGAGGGTCCATTGGAGAAAGAGACCGCCTTGATTGAGGCTATTTTGTATCTTGAAGGGGATCCCCTGGATGAGGGGGGGCTCTCCCGCATTTCCGGCTTGTCCAGGGAGGCGGTGCAGTCCGCCCTTAAAGCCCTGGAAGACCGGTACGCCCGGGAGGAATCAGGGGTGGAATTGACCCGCATAGGCGGCGGAATCCTGATCTCCCCCAAAAAGGACTACTGGAACGCCCTGCGGGAACGGTACGGCAAGAAAAACGAATCCCGCCTATCCCGGGCGGCTATGGAGACCCTCTCCATCGTGGCCTATTCCCAGCCCATTACCCGCAGTGAAATCGAGGCGATCCGGGGGGTTCAGGCGGATACCATGATACGGCTCCTTGTGGAGCGGGAATTGATCCGGGAAGTGGGTAAAAAGGATGTGCCGGGAAAACCGGTTCAGTATGGGACCACCAAGGCGTTCCTGAAACTATTCAGACTGGAGAGCATTGCCGATTTACCGAAACTTACCGACCAGGAGGCGGAGCGTTTTGAACGGGAAGGAACCCCATAGTTCGGGAGCGCCGGGGGAGCCTATGCGGCTTCAGGTTTACCTTGCCCATGCAGGGGTGGCCTCCCGCCGGGCTGCGGAAAAGCTTATCCGTACGGGCCGGGTTTCGGTGAACGGCTCGGTGGTATCCCTCGTGGGGGCCAAGGTGCTTCCCCGGGATGAGGTGTGCATTGACGGCGTAGCGGTCCGCCTTGAAAGGCGCCGGTATCATCTGGCCCTCCACAAGCCCGAGGGCTACCTCTGCAGCGCGGCGGATCCCCAGGGGAGGCTCCTCGCGCTGGATCTGCTTCCCGGGGAAATCACGGAACGCCTCTATACCGTAGGCCGCTTGGATTACCGATCTTCAGGGCTTATCCTGGTTACCAACGACGGGGTATTTGCCGCGCAGGTGGGGCATCCCTCCGCGGGCATTCCGAAGGAGTACCTGGTAGAAACCTCGGGGTTCATCCCCCCGCGGGTGGCGGAGGAGTTTCTCCGCGGGCTTGTGGTTGAGGGGGTCCGGTACCGGGCGGAAGCCATAGAGCGGCTGGGAAAGAAGGCCCTGCGGATCCTGTTGATTGAGGGAAAAAACCGGGAGATCCGGCGGGTGCTTTCCCATTTCCACCTGCACCCGGTGAGGCTGTGCCGTATACGGATTGGGCCCGTATGTTTAGGGGACTTGAAACCCGGGGAATCAAGGCCCCTTACCGGATTCGAGTATACGGGCCTTATGCAGGGTACCCCATAGCGGCCTTTTAGGCCGCCCCGGTTCACCGCTTAGGGGGCTTTTTCCTTCCCCCTAAGCGGCGTCATCCGGGGCGTTTTAAGCCCCGCAGGGGCCATGCAGTATTGTTTTCCGCTCCGGCGGGAAACAATACTCCCCGCAGTGGTTCTCTTTATCCGGCTTGAAACCCGTCCCTCTTTCCCGTATAATCCCCCTAAACAGCACATCAATATATATAAAAGGAGAAACATAATGGCCCTGGATTTCACAGTCAAAGACATCATCCACAAAGTAACGGCCAAGTTCGTTCACGCATTCCTGCCGGACGCGAAGAAACCCTACAACCTGCGGGCGGTGTTCCAGCCGGAACTCGACATCCACGGCGTCGCCAGCAAAGCCGAAGTGTACAACATCGAGGCCGATCCCCGGCTCATCGAGGACGGCTTCAACGCGGCCTGCGAACTCATCTACTACCTCGCCGCGGACGGCTACAAAATCAAGACCCCCCTGTTCAATCTGGGCCTGCGCCTCCCCGGGGAGTACGACGGCTCCGAGACGAGCCTCCCGGAGGGTGCCTTCCCCCAGGCCCGGCTCCAGATTGCCGCGGCCTTCAGGCAGTACATCCGGGACAAGGTGAAAGTCCAGTTCGACGGCATAGAGCAGGCCGAGGGCCTCATCGCGGAAGCCCTGGACGA
>JAITRH010000157.1 GCA_031288495.1 Treponema sp.
ATGTAAGCTTTTTATGGGCTCTGCGGTATGCCGTACCGCACCCTAAACACTACACATGACCCGCAGCGTCACGGGATCCCGGTATGCCCGGGATTATCGCTTCATAAGCCCCCATATCCCGCCGCGGTACCCCGGTAATCCCGCTCCGAGCTCCGGTTTCCGGACCCCGGTACTGTTGCGGGTCACCTTTAGCCCTAAACAGGGCGGATGAGGCCCTTTGTCTTTCAGCGGCATAAGCCTCATGGGACGCATGGCCGCTGTATAGTAATGTACTATTATCGGCCCATAGCAACAAAACCACCCTCCGCACCGGGCCTGAAGGCGGGATCGTGAACAGGATAAACCCATAAAGCCTTCCGGGGCTTGGGGGCCTCTCGGTCTCCCCCTGCGCCTGAGCCCCGGGCCGGGAAGGCTTGTATTTTCCTGGGGTATATGATAGAGTCAAGTACAACACCTAGATGAAGGGGAGATAGGCATGAAGCAGCATGTGGTGTCGGCATTGGTGGAAAACCGGGCAGGCACATTAAGCCGGGTTTCCGGTCTCTTCAGCCGCCGTGGGTTTAATATTGACAGCCTGACTGTCGGGGAAACGGAGGATACCTCCATTTCCCGGATGACCATTGCGGTAACCGGAGACGATTCGGTGCTTGAACAGATTATTAAACAGCTCGGTAAATTGGTGGATGTCATTGCGGTGCAGGAACTGGATCCTTCCTCGTGTATCCGCCGGGAAATCATGTTGGTGAAAATCCGGGCGGATGAAAAGACCCGGCCTGCGGTTCTGGAGATCGTGGGTATTTTCCGATCCCGGGTTGTTGACGTATCCTCTGTTACCATTACCATTGAGGCCACTGGCGATCTAGAAAAACTGGAGGGTCTCCTCCTGCTCCTGCGTCCTTACGGTATTCTGGAACTTGCTCGCACCGGTATGGTTGCCCTTGAGCGGGGTTCCCGGGTGCTTGCAGTACCTTCCCTAAGCCTTAGCAATTAACCGGCGATTGCGCGGCCGGGCCTATGCCTGCCGTAAGTCAATGACCGGCTTTTCTCAATCACCCTTTCTTAAGGGGGGTGTAGACGTTTCAACTGAAACGTGTAAGGAGGTCTTTATGGCTATCATGTTTTATGAAAAAGATTGCGATCTCGGAGTCCTCAAGGGTAAAACCATCGCGGTGATCGGTTATGGCTCCCAAGGGCATGCCCATGCGCTTAACGCCAAAGAATCAGGGCTTAGGGTGATCGTCGGGCTTTACGAGGGTTCCCCTTCTTGGAAACGGGTGGAAGCCGCGGGGCTTGAGGTTAAAACCGCCAAAGACGCCGCTGCCGCCGCGGATTTCATCATGATCCTCATCAATGATGAGAAACAGGCCAAGCTCTACCAAGAGTCCATCAAACCGGTACTGAAACCCGGTAAGACCCTGGCCTTTGCCCACGGTTTCAACATCCACTTCGGCCAAATCATACCTCCCCAGGATATCAATGTGGTGATGATTGCCCCCAAAGGGCCCGGACATACGGTGCGGGAACAGTACCAAGCCGGCGCCGGGGTGCCTTGTCTCATCGCGGTTCATCAGGACGCCACGGGGGATGCCAAGCGGATCGGCCTAGCCTATGCCGCGGCCATCGGCGGCGCCCGGGCAGGGGTTTTGGAAACCACTTTTAAGGAAGAGACCGAGACCGACCTCTTTGGTGAACAGGCGGTGCTCTGTGGAGGCGTCTCTGCCCTGATGAAGGCGGGTTACGAGGTCCTCACCGAGGCAGGCTACCAGCCGGAAAGCGCGTACTTTGAGGTAATGCACGAGATGAAGCTCATCATCGACCTCGTGAACCGGGGAGGGCTTTCCTTTATGCGGTACTCCATTTCGGATACGGCGGAATACGGGGACTACATAACCGGGCCCAAGATCATCACCGAGGAGACCAAGAACACCATGCGGCAGGTCTTGAAGGACATCCAAACCGGTAAATTTGCCAGGGACTGGATCGGTGAAAATCAGGTGAACCGCCCCTTCTTTAACAGGATGCGGGTCATCGAAGCGGCCCATCCCATTGAGCAGGTGGGAAAAGAACTCCGCTCCATGATGAGGTGGATTCCCAAATCCACGGTATAAGCGCCGCAGGAAGCAGGTTCGGGGACAAGGCCCTCCACTCCACCCTCAACGGGCTTCTTGCGGGATGTACCTCCCCTAGGTAATTAAGGAGTAAATACTATGGCGAACAACGAAACCCCACGGGTCATACAAGTATTTGATACGACCCTCAGAGATGGAGAGCAATCTCCAGGATGCAGCATGAATTTACCGGAAAAGCTCGAAGTGGCCCGGCGGCTTGAACGGCTCGGGGTGGATATTCTGGAGGCAGGGTTCCCCGCATCAAGTCCGGGCGATATGGAATCGGTGAAGGCTATTGCGGGGATCCTCAAGGATTGTACCGTGGCCGGGCTTTGCCGGGCTTTGGAAAAGGACATCGACGCCGCTCGAGAGGCCCTTGGGCGGGCCGCGGCTCCCCGGGTGCATATCTTCTTGGCTACCTCTCCCATCCACATGGAGTATAAGCTCAAAATGACCCCTGAACAGGTGTTGGAGCGGGCGGTTATGGCGGTGCAATACGCCAAGAAGTTCTGTGCCCAGGTGGAATTTTCTGCGGAAGACGCTTTCAGGAGTGATCGGGATTTGGTATGTAAGGTTTTCGCTGCGGTGATTGCCGCAGGGGCCACGGTGGTGAATGCCCCCGATACGGTAGGGTATGCCATGCCCGATGAATTTGCCGCTTTTATCAGCTATATCAAAGGGCACACCCCGCATATAGAAAAGGCCCGGCTCTCGGTACATTGCCATAACGACCTGGGACTTGCAGTGGCCAATAGCCTTGCCGCGATTAGTGCGGGAGCGGACCAGGTTGAGTGTACGATAAACGGTATTGGGGAACGGGCAGGAAACGCGTCCTTGGAGGAGATCGTCATGGGCCTACGGGTCAGGAAAGATCACCTCCAGGCAGAGACCCGCATCGACACCACCCAGCTTTATACCATAAGCCGCCTGGTAAGCCAAGTAACCGGCGTGAAGGTTCAGCCTCACAAGGCCATTGTGGGAGATAACGCCTTTGCCCATGAAGCGGGGGTGCACCAGCACGGGGTCTTGGCTAACCGGGCGACCTACGAGATCATGACCCCCGAATCAGTGGGCATTCCCAAGAACCGCATGGTCTTAGGCAAACACTCAGGCCGCCACGCCTTTGAGGAGCGTCTCCGGGATCTGGGGCTCTCCCTGAATGAGGCCCTGGTAGAACCGGTCTTCGCCAAGTTCAAGGCCTTAGCGGATAAGAAGAAGGTGGTGAGCGACCGGGACATAGAGGCCCTGGTGATGGAGGTTTCCGCTTCGGCCCCTGAAACCTGGAAACTTGACCGCTGGGTTATAAACTGCGGTTCCACCCTGAGCTCTACCGGTACGATCCGGCTTCAGGCTAAGGATGGAACCGTACAGGAACAGGCCGCCGTGGGTAATGGGCCTATTGATGCGGCATGCCAAGCCATTAACCGGATCATCGGGAAGGAGCCCGCATTGGAGGTCTATGAGCTGGGGGCCATTACCGGAGGCGAAGACGCCCAGGGTGAGACCCTGGTGAAGATCCGCTGGAATGACCGGCACTGGAACGGCCGCGGGGTTTCTACCGATGTGGTGGAATCCTCGATCAAGGCGTATCTGGCGGCGATAAATGCCATGGAGTGGGAGCTGGCTACTGCTCCTCAAGCCTAGGGGTTTGTGGCGCTTCACCCATAAAACCGTACCCCAATTCCCTTCGTGCATTGGGGTACCTTGCACACGCCGTTGAACCGGAGGTTCCCGGCATGCCCATGTATCGGGATTTTTTGCATGCCTATGCAAAGAATCCACGAGGGCAACAGGCTGCCGGCACGCCCTAAGGAGGGCTGGTTCCCTGGTTTTCATCAAGAGGGTCCTCCATAAAAAGCCAGGGTTCCGTGAGCCCGGCCGGGGAAAAAAGACCTGCCCATGGACGCTCTTTCCGGCTTGTTACGGGATTACCCGGATTTCCACAGATACCAGAGGATTTCACCG
>JAITRH010000217.1 GCA_031288495.1 Treponema sp.
ATCGGCGGACTTTAGTCCGATACCTCCGATAGTTTGTGTTTCGCTACTTTATTCTACCGTGTTTACGATGCCGGTTCTATGCCCTTCTAGTTTCGCACTTCAAATAAAAATCGGCTCATGTAAATATCCCATTAGCAATAACTGACGGAGTAAATTGATGTGGTGGTTAATTCCGATAGGACTTAGAATATTAGGATTAATAGCAGCAGGTGCTTCAGAAGAAGAAAGAGATTCAAGAATTTTATGGGAGAATATAAAGATAACAAGTTGAAAAAACACTCCAAGAACAACAGGCATTAATTGACAGACATTTATCTGAAGTTAAACAAAGCTATGATTTTTATAAATTAACAGAAATGCATTATGTTTCTGTACGGGTGGTGATTGAACATATCAATGCGAAAATAAAACCCTTCAAGAGTATGGCATATCCATATCGAGGTCATTACTGTAATCGACATTCACTAAGAATGACTTTGATTTGTGGTATTATAAATTATGACAGAAGAGTTTAGATGGTTATTAAACAAGTCTAATAAATAGCGTAATGGTGTACGGGTGCACTTCGCAAACAGGCCGGCATGCGCTTCGCCGCCTTCGGTGGATCGGCCTCCACAACGGCTAGGTCATTCCGCTACACGCAGACCTTCGGTCTGAACATTCGCGCGTTCATTCATGGGACTGCCGGTACTCTTCTGGCCCGCTGATACCCATAGGCGCACCCGGTTTTCTCCTGTAGTTCGGTACGGTGCGTTCCATCAAGAAAAAGGGCTTGACCGGAAGTTCCCAGAGGGTTCCTTTGCGGATACCCTTGGTATTCCATCCAAGTTACCGTAACTCGGTAGGATTATCCCTAGGGGGTTCCGCTCCCCAGAGCCGGATAAGCTCCAACACCACCGTACAGGCTGCCACCATATCAGGAACCGATACCCATTCCCGGGGGCTGTGCCAATTACGCCCTCCGGTAAAGATATTGGGGCATGGTATCCCTAACTCGGTAAGCCGGGAACCATCGGTACCTCCCCGGATTGGCCTGAGCCGGTATGCTAAGCCCCGGTTCGAGACGGCCTGCTTCAGGATCTCCAGTACCTCGGGCCGGGCGTCGATCTTTTCCTTCATATTATAATACTGGGCTTTGGTGTGGACTTCCACCTTGCCTCCGGGAAACTGGGCTTCCACTGCCCGGGCAAAATGGTCCAAAGCCCCTATCCGCCGTTCGGCACCGGTACGGTCGAAGTCCCGGATATACACCTCCAAGGAGGCATGTTCAGGATTCCCCTGAATTCCCATTGCACTATAGTACCCATAATACCCGTCGGTGGCTTCCGGGCTTTCGGTCCGGGGGAGCATCACCGCAAAAGAAGCGGCCATAAGGACCGCGTTGACCAGGAGCCCCCGGGCATATCCCAGATGTATCGGTTGTCCGGTACAGTGAATCTCCGCCCGGTATGCGTTAAAACATTCGGTCTCCACTTCTCCGAGGGGACCTCCGTCCAGGGTATAACAGGCGCAGGCGGTAATACGGTTCAAGGGAAATTCAGGAAGCCCCTTACCGGTTTCTTCATCAGGGGTAAAAATCAGCTCCACCGGACCATGTTCCTCTTCAGGATGGGCCTGCATGTATGCGGCCGCTGCCATAAGCTCGGCAATCCCCGCCTTATCATCTGCCCCCAACAGGGTGGTGCCGTCGGTATGTACGATAGCCTTACCCTTTTGGCTGGCTAAATCCGGATCCTGGGCCGGGTCCAAGACGATGCCCCCTGCAAGGCATATCTTGGCGCCGTCATAGACTTCAACTAAGCAGGGCTGTACATCCTTGCCGGAAACATCATTGGCCGTATCCAGATGGGCCATGAACCCAATGGCCTTGCAGCGTTCTTTGCCCGGTGTAGCGGGAATCCGGGCAATCACGTAACAGTAATCGGTCAGGACCACATCGGTGAGCCCCAGGTCCCGGAGTTCCTGGGCCAGCGCCTTGGCCAGTTCCCATTGACCCTGGGTGGAAGGGGTCTCCTCCACATGGGGATCGCTGGTGGTCCAATACCGCACATACCGTAAAAACCGGGGAAGCACCAAACCGGTAAACCCCTCAGTATCCCTATCCATACGCGATGCGTCCTCCTTTTTGCTCATCCTGTTCATACAGCCTGTCCTCACGCAAAACTTCCGGGGCCTTTCAGCGGCCCCTGCCTTGATTCCTCAGGGAGAACCCTCTTCCAAGGCTTTCTTGATCAGTTCCGGCTCTCCGCCGCAGGCTGCAATGACGGCGCTGACCTTGTCATATCCCAGCCGAGGCACCCAGGCCGCGGCAAAGGCATAGGAAGCGTTCAAGTGGGCGGCGCACCGTTCCGGGTCTGGGGCAAGCAGTTCTATGCATTTGCTGCGGAAGAGGCCCACCCCCCGGTTTAATAGGGACAGGCTTTCCAGCAGCCCATCGGCAATGAGGGGCAAAAAAGGATTCAGTTCAAATTCCCCCTGGGATGCAGCCAGGGTAATGGCGTAATCATTGGCCTGAACCCGTATGGCGGCCTGAATAACCATCTCAGGGATGACGGGATTCACCTTACCCGGCATAATGGTACTGCCCATCTGCAAGGGGGCGAGTTTGATTTCCCCGAGCCCTCCCCGGGGGCCTGAGTTCATAAGCCGCAAGTCCCCGGCGATCTTCATCAAGTTGACCCCCAGGGCCTTGAGTAAGCCGGAAACTTCCACGAACACATCGTTATTCTGGGTAATATCCATGGGATACTCCGCAGCGGCAAGGCCGATACCCGTAAGCTCCCGGAGGGTTTCTATGACCCTGAAACGGTACTTCCGTTCCTCCCCGGGTTTCTCCCCGGTTCTTCTATACAGCCCTACCGCGGCGCCTCCCAGGTTTATCTGGCGTAACCGTTCTTCGATTTTGTAGAGCCGCCACCGGTCCCGGGCAATGGCCTGGGCATAGGCGCCGAACTCAGAGCCTAAGGTAACGGGCACTGCATCCATGAGCTCGGTCCGGCCCAGCTTGGGGATCCCCTCGAAGTCCTGCTCCTTCTTTTGCAGGGCCTCTTGCAGTTTGGCGCAGGAACCGCTCAGGTCTCGAAGGAGGGTGATCGCCGCGATCCGTAAGGCCGTGGGATACACATCATTGGTAGACTGGCCCCGGTTCACCGTATCCAGGGGGTGGATCGCCTCGTAGGTTCCCGCAGCTTTTCCCAGGATGCCCAGGGCAAGATTGGCAATCACCTCATTCACGTTCATATTGGTGGAGGTTCCCGCGCCGCCCTGGAGGGCGTCCAGGATAAACATGTCTGCCCCTTCCCCCGCAAGGAGGCGGTCGCAGGCCCTTACCACCGCCTGGTAGGGGTGCGCCTGTTCCGGGTCTGCCGCAAGGCTTCCATAGGTAAGGGCGGCGGCTTTCTTCACCAAGATCATGGCCCGGATGAGCTCGGGGTGGGTCTTTTTATAGCCCAGGGCAAAATTGTCCCTGGCTCTTAAGGTATGGATACCGTAGAGAGCGTCATCCGGCAGGGCCAGTGCTCCGAGAAAGTCCTTTTCAATACGCATAGCCTTCTTCTTCCTGGTCCAGTTCTGCGGCGATATGGGGAAACATGGCCACACTGCGTTTGAGAATCCCCTGCATATAGGCGATGGCGGTGCCGTAATTGGTGAAGGCCGTCTTTTGATCCTGGGCGCACTTTTGCCGATACCGCAGCTCCCGCTCGTTAAGCATACAGCCTCCGCAATGCAGGATCAGTTTGTAGGGAGAAAGGTCTTCCGGGAATTCGACTCCCGAAGTAAAGGTCCAGGAAAGCTCTTTGCCGGTGTAGTTTTTTATCCAGCGGGGCAGCTTGACCGTACCAATATCATCGCATTGCCGGTGGTGCGTGCAGCCTTCGCAGATCAACAGCCGATCCCCGTCCTTGAGGGCATCCAAGACCTTCACCCCTTGTACGGCCTGCAAGAGGAACCCTTTATACCGGGCAAACAGGATGGAAAAAGAGGTGAGGGGAATAGCCGCCGGAGTATCCGCAGAGACCTTGGCAAAAACCTGGCTGTCGGTAACAACCAGTTTCAGTTTTTTGCCGAGGGGCGCAAGGCCGGTAAGGACGTCCCGTAATTCCAACTCCTTGACCACGACGGCCGCTCCATCCGCTTCGAGGATGTCCCGGATGGTCTGCTGCTGGGGCAGAATGAGGCGGCCTTTAGGGGCCGCTTTGTCAATGGGGACCACCAGAATCACGAAATCCCCAGGGCCGATGAGATCCCCGACAATGCGGAGCTTCGGTTCTTCCGTAAGGGCCAAAGCAGCAATCTCTTCTTTGAGGGCCGGGATATTACCGTGAGTCGTTGCGCTGACGTAGATTTCATGGCTCCCCGGAGAAGGGGGAGGGGGATCCTGGGAAAGCAGATCCCGTTTATTGTAAACCAGGATATGCTTAACCTGTTTTTCCTGGAACAAACGGATAAGCCCTTCATCGGCAGGGGTTTTTCCCACCGTCCCATCGATCACCAGCACGGCCACATCGGTTTTGTTTAATACCTGTTTTGCCCGGCGTACCCGCAGCGCTCCCAAGGGTCCTTCATCGTCAATGCCGGGGGTGTCAATGATCAGCACCGGCCCCACGGGAAGCAATTCCATGGCCTTATACACCGGGTCTGTGGTAGTGCCCTTGATATCCGAGACGATCACTAAATCCTGGCCGGTTACCGCGTTGACGAGGCTTGATTTTCCCGCATTACGCCTGCCGAAGAACCCGATATGCACCCGTTCGCCGGAAGGGGTTTCATTTAATCCCATGTTTTCCTTTTCTTATCCTGTTTTGCCGGCCTCTAACCGGCTCCTCAGCATAGAGTTTACCCTATTACTACTATAGCCCCCTGGGCGGGGAATCGCAAGGGAGGGGCTTAATGCAGGGCCGGCGCATATAAAAAAGACTATACTTGGCATAGTTTATGGGAGGGGATCTATGGGACAAGAAAAAAGGATACGTGCGCCAATAATGAACTATGTTTCGGCCATTAAGGACCCCCGGATAGAGCGAAATAAACTTTATCCGTTGGAATAGGAACGCCCTCGTTCCAGGCTTAGGAACGCCCCCGTTCCAGGCTTAGGAACGCCTCCGTTCCAGGCTTAGGAACGCCTCCGTTCCAGGCTTAGGAACGCCCTCGTTCCAGGCTTAGGAACGCCCTCGTTCCAGGCTTAGGAACGCCCTCGTTCCAGGCTTAGGAACACCCTCGTTCCAGGCTTAGGAACACCCTCGTTCCAGGCTTAGGAACACCCTCGTTCCAGGCTTAGGAACGCCCCTGTTCCAGGCTTAGGAACGCTCCCGTTCCAGGCTTAGGAACGCCCCCGTTCCAGGCTTAGGAACGCCCCCGTTCCAGGCTTAGGAACGCCCCCGTTCCAGGCTTAGGAACGCCTGTACGAAGCTGTGGAAGAGTACTTAGGCGGGCTGGACTTCTCAGCTCCGGCCGGGAAAAACCGGGAGATAGAGTGTAATGCTACATCGACGCATGACCGGGGACACGGA
>JAITRH010000032.1 GCA_031288495.1 Treponema sp.
TATATACTTGAGGGCATGGTCTTTTTCAAACAGAGGGTGTCAGCAGACCTCTAGTCCGAGCGGATTTTTAGTCCGATGAAAAAGGCTTGGAAAAAACCAGTCCTATGACTGGTTTTTCCTTTCCATCTTTATAATTATGGAGGCTTTTTCAAAAGCTCGATCTTTTGAAAAAAGCCCCTGCCTAGGCCATTATCAAGGAGTGATCGATACTATGAAAACTATGAAAGAAACATGCCTCATGTTCGCCCGGTACCATAAAGCAGGTAATCAGGCGGTCCTTTCCATTCTCCAAAGCCTTTCCCCCGCAGAACGGGAAAAAGATCGGGGGAGTTACTATGGGAGCCTTTCCGGCCTGGTCCGGCATATAGGGGAAGGAACCCTCTTTTTTCAGGGACTCTTCAAAGGGGCCCTCTCCCATAATGCCCCGGCCCTCAAGGCCCTGGCCGCCGCCGCATCCCTGACTATTCCCCAGGATACGACGGGGGACGCCTCATGGAAGGCCCTGCTTGGGGCTTTTGAAACCCTCGATGAAGGGCTCATCCAGGCCCTATCGGCCCTGGATGAAGAAGATTTCACCCTTCCCGTGCCTATCCAGTGGTATGGCGGAAATCCTGATAAGGTGCCCTTGTATTTTCTCCTGCACCAGCTCACCATGCACGGAACCCACCACCGGGGCCAGATTTCTCAAGTCCTGGATGAACTGAAGATCCCCAATGATTATTCCGGCATTAATGCGGCGTTTTTACCGTCCCCGGCATTGCCTCGCTAAGCCGGGAGGGAGGCAGTTTTTATGACGGATCAGGAAATTCTAAGCCGTATTGACCATACCCTGCTTAAGGCCGGCGCTTCCTTCGCGGAGATCCGCACCCTCTGTACCGAAGCGGTGCAGTATAAGACCGCTTCGGTGTGTATCCCTCCTTCCTATGTTAAGCCGGTACAGGAGATCTACGGGAATACCCTGACCCTGGGTACGGTGATCGGGTTTCCCCTGGGCTACAGTGTGCGCCCGGTAAAAGCCGCGGAGACCGCACAGGCCCTCGCGGATGGAGCCGCGGAGATCGATATGGTGATTAATATCGGCGACGTGAAGAATCGCCGCTTCGACCGGGTTCTCGATGAAATCACCGCGCTTAAACAGATCCTGGGAAACCGGATCCTCAAGGTTATTGTGGAAACCTGTTATCTCACGGTGGAGGAGAAGATCCGCCTTTGCGAGGTGGTGAGCAATGCCGGAGCGGACTACATCAAAACCTCTACGGGATTCGGTACTGCCGGTGCGGTGCTGGAGGACATTCACCTGTTTAAGGAACATATCGGTCCCCAGGTTAAAATCAAGGCTGCCGGAGGGATCCGGACCAGGGAAGACCTGGAAGCCTTCTTGCACGCAGGGTGCCACCGAATTGGTACCAGTGCTGCAGTAAGCCTGTTACAGGGCGGCCCCGGGAAGGCCTATTAAGGAGTACGATGGTGCAGAAAAAGGCGTTGATCCTATGCGGCGGCTGGGACGGGCATGAGCCGAAGCTCATAAGCCAACGGTTCACCCAATTCTTGGAATCCCAGGGTTTCCAGGTTAGCCTCGCGGTTTCTCTGGATGTATTAGAGGATAAAGCGGGGCTTATGGCCTTAGACCTCTTTATTCCGGTGTGGACCATGGGGCCGGAACTCCCCAAGCCCTATTTTGAGCCCCTCCTGGAAGCCATTGGTTCCGGGGTGGGGCTTGCCGGTTGTCATGGGGGTATGTGCGATGCCTTTAGGGCCAATGTGGCCTGGCAATTCTTGACCGGCGGTAACTGGGTGGCCCATCCGGGCTGTGACGGCACTCCCTATGAGGTCAACATCAAGAGCAGTTCCAATCCCCTCACCGAAGGGATTAAGGATTTTCAGGTGGTCTCGGAGCAGTATTACCTGCATGTAGATCCGGCCAATGAAGTGCTGGCTACTACCCGTTTCCCCACGGTTCCCTGGTACCACAACGCCAACGGCGTGGTGGATGTACCGGTGATCTGGACCAGAAGATGGGGGCATGGCCGGGTATACTACAATTCCCTGGGGCATCATAACGATGTGTTTGATATTCCCGAAGCCTGGGAACTCATGAAGCGGGGCCTCCTCTGGGCTGCCGAGGGCAAAGGGATCGCGGTGGCCCAAGGGCTTAAGGCGGATATATTTAAGAGCGATAAGGGAATGTATTAGCCCGATGGAAAAGTAAGGAGGGAACGAGCAATGGAAAAAAAGCGTATCGGTATTGTGGGCGCCGGAAAGATAAGCGGTATCTATCTTAAGAACGTACAGGGTATGTTTGGGAAACAGCTCATCCTCACCGGGGTAACGGACCTCGTGGAGGAGCGGGCAAAGGAAGCCGCAAGGGAGCACCGGATCCGCTGTTTTAAAGACGCCGCTGAGCTTATCGCCTGTGCCGAGGTGGACATCGTCCTCAACCTCACCCAGCCCCAGCACCATTATGAGCTTGCCCTGGCTGCAGTACGAGGGGGGAAGCATGTGTACAATGAAAAGCCCCTCTGCGTAAGCCGGAAGGAGGCTGCAGCCCTCTTAAGGGCCGCCGGGGAACAGCAGGTGCGGGTAGGCGCTGCGCCGGATACCTTTCTCGGTGCGGGAATCCAGACCTGCCGCAAACTCATTGATGACGGCTGGATAGGCCGTCCGCTGGGGGCAACGGCTTTTATGATGAACCACGGTCATGAGCACTGGCACCCGGATCCGGCCTTCTACTATAAAACCGGGGGCGGCCCCCTCTTTGACATGGGCCCCTATTACCTTACCGCCTTGGTGAACCTCTTAGGCCCCATCGCCCGGGTTTCGGGTTCCGCGCAACAGAGTTTCACCACCCGGACCATCACCAGCGAGCCCTTGAACGGGCAGGTCATCCCCGTGGAGGTACCCACCCATATTGCGGGGGTCTTGGATTTTGTCTCCGGTGCCGTGGGGACCCTCATCACCAGTTTCGATGTGTATGCCCATTCCCTGCCGTACATCGAAATCTACGGCGCCGAAGGGACCCTCAAGGTTCCGGACCCCAATACCTTTGGCGGACCGGTCTTAGTCCGCCGGGGCATGGCGGAAGCCTGGTCGGAAATTCCCCTGCTCAGGGACTTCCCGGAAAACAGCCGGGGCCTTGGAGTAAAGGATATGGCCGAAGCCCTCGGCGAAAACCGGCCCCACCGGGCTTCCGGGGAACTGGCCTACCATGTGCTGGAGGTGATGCACGGCATCCTTGAGGCCTCTGCTTCGGGCGCCTATTACCCGGTGCAGAGCCGCTGTTCCCGGCCTGAACCCCTGGTATAGGCATATCGGCGAGGGAGGGATCCTATGCCCAAAGAACAGGTCCTTTTATATGAAATCTTCGGTCCCGTGATGATCGGGCCTTCCAGTTCCCATACGGCGGGAGTGAGCCGGATTGCCTTTCTGGCCCGGAAGATCTTTGGTACTGCCCCGCAAAGGGCGGTGATCCGCTTTTACGGTTCTCTGGCTGCTACCTGGAAAGGGCATGGTTCCGGGGATGCGGCGGTGGCCGGTCTTTTGGGTATTTCCCCTGAGGATGAGCGGCTGTTCCGAGGCCGAGCCATGTTAGAGGAACTGCAGGCTGCGGGGAAAGGGTTTCCCCTGGTAATCGAGACGGCCGCTGAATTACCGCCAGCCTGGCATCCCAATAGCTTGGTTCTTGAACTCTACGGAGAACACACCGTGATCGTGCAGGGTTCAAGCATAGGGGGCGGTTCTATTCGGATTGATGCCATTAACGGCTATGGGGTGCATCTTTCCGGAGAATCCGAGGGGATCCTCGTGTTACACTATGATGCGATTGGGGTCATTGCAGAAGTAACCCATATCCTGGCGACCCACCACATCAATATAGCCGCCACTTCCAGCCACCGCAAGGAAAGAGGGGGTGAGGCCTTATTGGTGGTTGAGACGGACAGTCCCATTCCGGTTTCCCTCATCACCCAAATTCAAAAGCTGTCCTCGATTTATCGGGTCCTCCCGATGCCGGCACTGACCCTGTAAGAAGAGGAGGGAGATAACCATGCAATTCCGGTTTCATACCTTTGGTGAGCTTGAAACGATCTTGCACACTGAAAAGATCGCCGCTCCAGAGTACGGAATCAAACGGGAAGCCTTCATGACCGGAGTGCCGGAAGCGCGAATCCTCCCTGAGATTGACCGGCGTATCGCCGTTACCAGGGATGCCCTGATCAAAGGACTTGAAAGTCCCCAGTTTTCCCGCTCCGGCCTTACCAAAGGGGCGGCGGCAGCCTTTGCTTCATCAAAGCGGCGGCTCATCCGGGATGAGCTGTTCACCCGATCCCTGGCCTATGCCCTGGCTATCAACGAGGTAAATGCCTGTGGAGGTAAGGTTGTTTCTTTTCCCACTGCCGGTTCCAGCGGTATTGTACCGGGAGTCATCTGGGCTTGGTGGGATACCCGGGAAAACCGGGCCGCTGAAGGGGCCGTCGGTAGGGTTCACCCCTGTAATCCTCCTTATGCCCCCCGGCTGCGGGATGCCTTTATCGTGGCCAGTCTTGCGGGGGTAATCATAGCCCAGAGTGCGACCTTGGCCGGTTCGGAAGGAGGCTGTCAGGCGGAATGCGGCGCCGCAGGAGCCATGGCGGCCTGTGCCCTGGGGTACCTGGAAGAACAGCCTTTGGGGGCCTGTTTTTCTGCCGCCGCCTTATCCCTGAAGAATTCTCTGGGCTTGGCCTGCGATCCCGTGGCTGGACTGGTAGAGGTTCCCTGTGTAAAGCGGAATGCCTTTGTAGCGGCCAATGCCCTCACGGCGGTGGATTTGACTTTATCTAGCATTGAGAGTATTATACCTTTTGATGAAGTGGTTTGGGCCATGAAGCAGATTGGGGATACGCTGCCGGTATCAATAAAGGAAAATTCTACCGGCGGCTTGGCGATAACCCCCACGGGTTTAGCCTTTAAACAGGCCTTGGAGCGTTGATACCTAAAAATACCTGAGGGTGTGCAAAACCCGCTGGACTTTGAAGAAGGGGTAATTTTTTATACAAAGGCTGTTTCAGCATGTGCGGTGTTGCAATAGCCTCTATATAGCAAAGAGAAAATACAAGACCAAGAGGGGGAGAAGGGAAGAGTATGGGGAACCGCTCATTACCAAACAAAGGACTGAGTATATACACCGACGGAGGCTGTTCTGGTAATCCGGGGCCTGGAGGCTGGGCTTATGTCATCGTCGAAGTCAAATCCACTGCTCGGGGAATTGCGGGAGAGGGAAAGACCGGAGTGCCAAGTATCATTGCTGAAAAATGGGGAGCTGCAAAAAATACCACCAATAACCGGATGGAATTGAGCGCAGCCATTGCCGCGCTGGAGGCCTTGTCCGAATTAAACGTGCATTCAAGACAGGTAACGATCTATACCGATTCCCAATACGTACACCACGGTATAAGTATCTGGATCCATGCCTGGAAAAAGAACGGATGGAAAACCAGTGAGAAAAAACCGGTAAAAAACAAGGAGCTCTGGGAACGCTTGGATAAATTGACCGAGGATTTTTCCCTTACCTGGCAATGGGTTAAAGGTCATGCAGGCAATGAATTTAACGAGCGCTGCGATCGGATGACCCAAAGAGCCATTGCTTCGTTATAAGCGGGCACAGGGTTCCTGGGTGCTACGGGATAGGAGCAGCGCCTTCGTCTTTTGAAGGGCTTATCCCTCCCTGGGGTGGAGTAACGTGGATTGTACCGGAAACGCATATCCCCGAAAGAACCTGTATGGTCACGGATTATGCACCCAGAGGCGCCTCAATGCGTGTACCGTAGCGGGGAGATCCTCACCCCATTCCCTATTCCGCCGGTTCCCTGTACCCTAGGGATATGGAGGAATCGTATGAAGGTAAGCCGATTCGGAGACTACGGGGGACAGTATATCCCGGAAACCTTGATGAACGAGATCAGCCGCTTGGAAAAGGCCTATGCTTTTTACACGGAGGATCCGGAGTTTAATGGGGAGATGGCGGGGCTGCTCAGGGATTATGCGGGAAGGCCCTCGCTTTTGTATTACGCGGACAAGATGACCCGGGACTTGGGAGGAGCCAAGGTGTACCTGAAACGGGAGGATCTGAACCATACGGGGTCTCATAAGATCAACAATGTCTTGGGCCAGGCGCTTTTGGCAAAGAAAATGGGCAAGACTCGACTCATCGCGGAAACCGGGGCAGGTCAGCATGGGGTTGCTACGGCTACTGCCGGGGCTCTCCTAAACTTAAGCTGCGAGATCTTTATGGGAGAAGAAGATATGGAGCGGCAGAGCCTCAACGTCTACCGGATGCAGCTCTTGGGGGCTCAGGTGCATCCGGTGAAGACCGGCACCCGGGTTCTGAAGGACGCGGTGAATGCGGCCATGCGGGAATGGGTGAGCCGGGTGGAGGATACCCATTATGTGCTGGGTTCGGTGATGGGGCCCCATCCCTTTCCGAGGATGGTCCGGGATTTCCAGAGTGTCATCGGTAAGGAGGCTCGACAGCAGCTGCTGGAGCAAGAGGGGAAGCTCCCTCTTGCGGTGATTGCCTGCGTGGGTGGCGGCAGTAACGCCATAGGGCTCTTCTACGATTTTATCCCGGATAAGGAAGTAAGGCTCATCGGCTGTGAGGCGGCAGGGAAGGGCCTGGATACGTCCCAACACGCGGCCACGATTAGCCGGGGGCGGGTGGGTATTTTCCACGGGATGAAGTCCTATTTCTGCCAGGATGCAGCGGGCCAGATTACGCCGGTCTACTCGATTTCCGCAGGGCTGGATTATCCGGGGATAGGACCGGAACATGCCTACTTGCATGACACGGGCCGGGCGGAATATGTGGCGGTTACCGATGAGGAAGCAGTGGCGGCTTTTGAGTACCTCGCGGCTATGGAGGGGATTATCCCGGCTATTGAAAGCGCCCATGCCGTGGCCTATGCCCGTAAGCTTGTTCCAACTCTGGATAAGGCCGGGAGTATCATCATCTGTATTTCCGGGCGGGGGGATAAAGACGTGGCCGGGATTGCCCGGTATCGGGGGATTGCGATAGATGAGTAAGCTGCAAGGGGCCTTTCAAAAGGCCGGGGGACACAAGGCTTTTATCGGGTTTGTAAGCGGCGGGGATCCGTCCTTGGAGAAGAGCCGCGACTTTGTTTTGGAGATGGTCAGGGCAGGAGCGGACATTGTGGAGATAGGCATTCCCTTCTCCGACCCTATTGCAGAAGGCCCGGTGATTCAAGGGGCCAACCTCCGAGCCCTCAAGGCAGGAAGCACCCCGGAGCGGATCTTCTCCTTGGTGGAAGAGCTGCGGCAGCAAACCCAGGTGCCCCTGGTTTTGCTCACCTATCTGAATCCGGTTTTTCAGTATGGATATGAGCGGTTTTTCAAGCGCTGTCAAACCCTTGGCGTGGACGGCATCATCATTCCGGATCTGCCCTTTGAGGAACAGCAGGAGGTGCGTACCGTGGCGGATCCCTATGGGGTAGATCTGATTTCCCTGATTGCCCCGACTTCCGTTGCGCGGATTAAGGAGCTTGCGGCAGACCCCCGGGGCTTTCTCTATGTCGTGTCCTCCTTGGGGGTTACCGGGGTGCGGGGGAAGATTGAGACGGATCTGGCCGCCCTGATTGGAGCGGTACGGCAGGTGAGTACCGTACCTGTTGCGGTGGGATTCGGCATCCATACCCCTGAACAGGCAGCCGGGATAGGGAAATGGGCTGACGGGGTGATTGTAGGCAGTGCCATTGTCAGGATCATTGAAGAGCATGGGGTGGATGCAGGAAAGCATATTTACGAGTATGTACGGAGGATGAAGGAAGCCCTGAGCTGAGATACGATGCCGGCATCCTCAGAAGCGGCGTGGTGGTAACCCTATCCATTACCCAAAACAGGGTCCGGTTGGGAAAACCGCTATTTCAAGGGTATGTCCAGGGGCCTTTTCTACGTT
>JAITRH010000037.1 GCA_031288495.1 Treponema sp.
ATGCTCCGCTTCACCAGGTCAATCCCTCCATACCTTGTGCCCATGTTCTTCTCCGTATGGTACCATTGGAGCACTAGGGGTCCCTGCCCGGGGTCCTATTCGAGGTATCGGCACCGAAACGCCGCTCTTCATCCTTTTCTTCGGCTGCCCTTGCGATTACGAAGCTGTGCCGGGGTCTGCCTGAGTGTTTCCCTCAGGCCGTTCCTTCCTTACACTGAACAATCGGCGCCGGCCCCTCTATCCCGCCGGATACAGGTTACCCCTTTTACAAAGCAGCATAACGTATCTGGGGACGCTTATCTCTTTAACGGGATACAGGACCCTGCCCTGTGGCATGCGCCTTATCGTATCTAAAAAGGAATACCCCTGATAGACGAGAAGCTCCTTTTGGGGTTATCATGATGCATGTTTCTGCTCTTATATCTCGGTCTTATCTTTGCTTCCTGTACGGCGGCGCCGCCGCCCATACCCTTGCCTGAGCCCGCCCCTCCCGTAAGCGCCCCTGAAGATGCCCCGCTCCCGGAGCCTCAAGCCCCTGAGGAGGCTCCTGCTCCTACGCCCCTTTCCGTTCCTACTCCAATAGAACCGACCCCCGAAGCCCAACCCCTTCCTCCGGTAGTTCCTCTCCAGCCCTCTCCGGTTCCTCCTGCCGAACTCGCATATCCAAAGGAGGAAGAGCCTGTTCAGCCGGAACCTCACCGGGTTGAAGTCCCCGCCGCTTCCCCTGTTTCAACGGTACCGGCCCCTGCGCCGGTTTTACCGGATCCTCCTGCCGAAGAGCCTCCTCAGCCTCTCCCGGAAGGCCCGGTTGCATCCCCTGCTCTCTCCCCTGTGGAGCCGCCCCAGACAACCGGGTCTCCGCAGCCCCTCCCGGAAGGCCCGGTTGCATCCCCCGCCCCCGTGGAGCCGCCCCAGGCCACCAGGTCTCCGCAGCCTTCTGTTCCTCCGGAGCCTCTTCAAACCCTTGGGGCCGTACCGGTACGTCCTCCTGCTCCAAGCCCAGCCCCCGCTTCCAGTCCGCTGCCCCCCTCAAGGCCCCCGGCACTCACCCCTTCGGCCCCCCCTCCTGCACGTCCCCCGCTTCCTCCTCCGCCTACGGGGGAACCGGCCTTACGAGCCTACTACCAGGGTAATGTGGAGGGGAGTATTCGAGATTTAGAACAGATTCTTGCACAGGATGCCCATAATGTATCCTTCCTCCGGCAGCTTGCCCATGCATACGCTGAAGTAGGCAGGATCAATACCGCGGCCATGGTGATGGAGCAATTGTATACGGATAAACCGGCGGATCCTGAACTTGAACGGGAACTGTTTGTCAGCCTCTGTCTTGCGGGGAACTACCAGAAGGCCGTCAAGCTCCTGCCCCTTTCCCGGGAGACCGGTGAAACCCTGTTCTATGAGGCCCTGCTTCGCCGGGATACGGGGGATACGAGGAGGGCTATTACCGCCCTGCGAAGAAGCCTGTCCATGGAAAACTTCCGTCCCATAGCATGGCTGTTCCTCGGGGAACTCTTGGCCGAATCCGCTCCCGGAGAAGCGGAGACCTGTTTCCGCACCGCCCTCCGCCAGGATCCGGAGCTGCATGTGGCCCTGTTACCCTTAGGGAAGGTTCTTTTGGCCCAGAACCGGTATAAAGAAGCCTACGAATCCTTAAGCCGTTCCCATAACTATTTTCCCCAGCAGGATGCCGTCATCCGGGATCTCAATGAGATCCTCCGCAGGATGCCGGAACTGGGCCGGGAGCAGGAAAGCCCCCAGGTCCGGCGGGTCATTACGGCAAATCCCCCAAAGGTCAAAGCCGTAAACTCCCAAGGGCTGGCCCTGGTACGGATAGGACTTGCCGAGGGGCAAACCAGCATCACCGTAAAAACAGGGGGGTCCTATATCCTGCGCCTTCCTGGGGAGCGGCCCTTGTTCACCGGCAGGGCGCCGGAACAGTTGTGGGCGGAGCTGCGGAATGGGAGGCTCTTTCTCTTGGATCACGCGGGGAAAACCCTGATCATCGCGGCAGAACCGGTGGTCCTGGAATACCAGGAGCCGGAAAATACCACCCTTGTTTCCGGGTTTGCCCTGGAGGACCGTTCCTATCGGGGGAGCATCGAATTTCGGCCTGAGAAGACCGGTATCACCTTGATCAACATCCTTAATATAGAAGAATACCTCTATGGGGTTATTCCCGCAGAAATGCCCGCCTCCTGGCCTTTGGAGGCCCTCAAGGCCCAGGCCATTGCCGCCCGGTCTTATACCCTGGCCTGTCTTGGAGAATCCAATCGGGATGTACCCCGGGGAAAGGGATTTGATCTCTACGGTTCAGTGCTCTCCGCCGCATATCGAGGGGTCAGCGGAGAGGCCCGGGCCACTACCGCAGCAGTGGATGCCACCAGGGGCATGTACTTGGCAGCCGGGGGAAAACCCCTCAAGGCGTACTATTCCGCCAATCATGGCGGGTACAGCGAAGACAGCCGTTCCGTATGGGGTATGAGTACCTTTAATGCCGCGGTTCCCGATAAGCTCCTCGGTTCCCGGACAAGCCCCCTCTCCTTGGACGAATTGGCCCGGTGGATTCGGGAACGGCCTCGATCCTATGCCTCAATGCCGAACCTCCATTCCTCCCAAGCGTACCGCTGGGAAAAATGGGTGGCCGCCGAGGAAATACGTAGCCGGAATGCCGCGGATGGGAATTACATCGGAGAGATTCTTCAGGTGATAAGCCGAGGCCGGGGCATTTCAGGCAGGATCAACGAAGTGGAAATCCGGGGTACCCAGGGAACGCTGCGGATTAAAGGGGACCGGATCCGGTCCCGCCTGGGGGGACTGCGGAGCAACCTCTTTACCATCCGTTCAAAGCTCGGAAAAAACGGCAAACCCGAGTACTTCATCTTTCAAGGGGCAGGCTGGGGTCATGGGGTCGGCCTGGATCAAAGCGGCGCCGCCGGTATGGCCCAAGCAGGGTTCAGTGCGGCCCAGATACTGAGACATTATTATCCCCTGGCGGAATTACGCTAACCCCCCCCGGTTCAAGGGATCCATCTGAAACAGGTTTGAACCGGAGAGGGGCTTTACCGAACTATGGAGCAAGCCCCTATGCTACGCTCCTTACGCTACCTGCGGCTCAGCGGTGTTTCCAACTGGAACGTTTCAAAGCTCAATCCCGGTATATCCAGCGCCCCGTATCCCGGAGATAGGGTACCAAAATGGCCCCATAAATCTCGTTTTGCAGTTTTGTCGCCTCCTTGTACCAGGCGTCTATGGTATGAAGCGCCGCTCCTACCCGGTTACGGCCGTCTGCTGCGGTAGCCTGGAGATCAAGCCCCCGATCCAGCAGCATCTTGCTTAAGATTTCCGCAAGAAAATAGGCTGATAACCCTATGAGCACCGGCTCCTTGGCCTCTTTTGAGAGGATTATGAACTGTTCCGCGGCAATCGAAAACTGCCGTTCCAACAGCAGGGTAAACCCATAGTAAAACCGTATCCATGCGGTCTTCCGGGGATCCTTTTTGAAGAAGAGGCCCTTGCCGGATCGGGCTACTGCAGCATCCAGGCGGGCAGAAAAGAACTGTACCGCCCCCCGGATGTCCTTAGCTAAAATCCGGCCGGCCCCAAAAAGAAGGGCATGTTCTTCAATCAAAGCAGGTTTCCCCTGGGCGATCTTGTATTCCAGGTTCGTTACCGAGGCAGGCTCGGAAAGGATGAAGTAGGTATTTATCAAAAGCCGGACCAGTATCGAGGAGTAGTGTTTATCCTGGATAATCCGAGTCTCCAGGTATTGGATAAGCCCCGGCCAGTCTTCCCGTTCAAGGAGGATATACAGACGCCGGTTCATCACGTAAAACACGTCAAGCCCTGCCAAAACCAGGATCATAAGCAGGATAAAGAAGCGGCTTGCCTGCCAGAACTCAAGGGCCATTTCAGGGCCCAATATGTAAAACGACAAGATACCGATAACCAGCAAAAAAAAGAAAATGATTACATTAAATGCGATAAACACATATCTAAATTTCAACGCTTAGTCTCCCCGGTTTTTCTCCAAAAGTAGGCTTCTCGACTCACGTTATTTCCCTCCCCTACCGATAAATGTGTATATTCAGACTTTTTCAAAACGGCAGATGTTGAAAAAGCAGCTGTAGCGGTACAGGAAAAACCGGTCCTTTAGCCGGTTTTTCCGCAGCTTTTGCACCAGGAACTGGGCTTTGCAAAAGCCGCCCGTATCCTACAATAGTTCTATTATCGGTAATAACGGAAGGGTAATAATACAGAACTGATCGATCATCAAGGACACCGAGGACCGAATCAGAGGAGATAAGGCATGCACGATTATAAGGTTATGGATATTCAGGAAGGAAGCTTGTTTTCCGCCCCCCTCTATCTTGACAAACAGTTTATACTAGCCACACCGGACATACAGTTCTCAAAGGAATTGGCTGAAGCCCTTTTAGAATGGAAGTTTACCGAGGTATATAGCGAGGGAGAACCCCGGATAGAAGAAACCGTCATAAGCGATAAGGATAAACTCAAGCAGGCCCTGGAATTTTATGAAGCCTTTCAGAAATATGTGACCCAGCTTTTTACCCCGGGGATGCTCAAAAACGATCTTACCTTTACCGCGGTTGCGGAGAAGATCCGGGGAGCCTGTGCCATCATACAACTCGATTACCATACCTTTTTCCGGGCGCTTTTAGCGTATAAACCGGAAGCGGAGCTTAGCTATCAGGTATCTCATACCATTACCTCCACCATTCTTGCCTTGAGCATAGGGGTTTCCCTCAAACTGCCGGAGGATCAGCTTATCGAATTGGGGGTAGCCGCCCTTTTCCATGAAATCGGCATGATCAAATTGCCTTCTAAAATAAACGTATACAAACGGGAACTCACCCTAGAAGAGCGGAAGGCCATCCTGACCCACCCCATCTTAAGTTACAACCTGCTGAGCTCCCTTAATTTTCCTCCAATGGTCTGTACCGCGGTATTGCAGCATCATGAACGGGAAAATGGCGGCGGTTACCCCCAAAAGCTTAAGGGAGACCAAATCAGCCTGTACGCAAAAATCATCGGGGTCAGTTGTTCCTATGAGGCGATAACCGCCAGCCGGCCCCATAAGAAAGCGATAGACCTGCATAACGGGTTACGCTATTTTATCAAAAATGAGGAAAAACAGTACGATACTGCCGTAACCAAAGCCCTGGTTCATGTTCTTACTCCGTATCCCATTGGACTGTATGTGCTTCTGGCCAATGGAAAAAAAGGACAGGTGGTGAACGTAAACCCTCAAAATCCCCGGTTTCCCATTGTGCAACTAAGCGGTATACCAAGAATAGGCAGGGTATATATTCAAACTACTGAGGAACAGGGCCTCTCTATTGTGCGCTCCATGACCAAAGAAGAATTCGAGCAGAGCTCCTAGTGATGGGTGCGCATCCTCACAATAATTGATACATGATGGAAGATCCCTTACCTACAATCTGGTGTATGCTGGTGATCATGGTGGTAAAAGGAGGGATTTCCTTGGTTGAAACCGCATTTATCGCTTCCCGAAAAACCTGGCTCAGGGCAAAGGCAGAGGAGCAGAACAAGCAATCCCGTAAAGTCTTGGAAGCGGTGGAGAATCCCCTGCTTTTTCTTTCCGCCCTGCGGATAAGCGCGGGCTTTCTCAGGATCCTTTCAGGAGTGGTGGGAGGTATGGGGATCGGGGGATCCTTGCAAAGGTGGTTTACCCCCGGGGAACCGGCAGATCCCTGGGGAGGATACCTGGCTGCGGTGATCCTAACGGTAGCCATCACCGTGCTGATGCTTATCCTGGGGGACGCCATCCCTAAACAGATTGCCCTCGTTGCCCCGGAACGAATCACCGCAGGGGTCTTGCCGTGCATCAAGGCGTTGGTTGTGGTTTGGACACCCCTTAATTTCATCATCACCCGGATAGGGGGGGTGATCCGTACCGGTTTGCGGATTGACGCCACCCCTGCTATAGGGATGACCGAAGATGAGCTGCGGATCGCCTTACGGGAAGGGGAAAAATCAGGGATCGTGGAACAGGCCGAGCGGACTATGGTGGAAGGGGTGTTTTACCTAGGCGACCGGCCGGTGGGGACCTTTATGACGCACCGCTCTGATATACTGTGGCTGGATAGCAGGGCTGAACTGGACCTGATACGGCATACCGCCCTGGAGCACCGGGATCAGCAGTACTTCCCCGTTGCAGAGGGTACCCTGGATGCAGTTATCGGGGTGGTTTCGGTTCAAGACATCCTTCTTGCCCTGTTGAACGGCCCCTGGCCTGGGCTTAGTTCCATCATGAAGCGGCCCTGTTTTGTTCCGGAGACCCTCTCGGCCCTCAAAGCCTTTGCCGCCTTTAAGCGGGGGCATACGGATTTTCTGTTGGTCATGGACGAATACGGCGGCTTTTCCGGGGTCCTCTCGGTGCGGGACCTCATCGAAGAAATCGTGGGGCAGCTTTCTACCCCTGCCCTCGCCACAAAAGCCATTCTTCTTCAGGATGATGGAACGTACCTCGTGGAAGGCGGCGTAAACATTGATGCGGTTGCCGAATCCCTGGGCTTTGATCAGATCCTGGGGGAACACCAGGAATACCATACCTTAGCGGGGTTCGTTCTGAGTTTGGCCGAAGAAATTCCCCGCCCCGGGGCCAGCTTTGAGCATTGGGGGTACCGGTTTACCATTGCCGCCATGGACGGAAACCGGATCCATAAAGTGCTGATTTATCCACCTTCAAGAAAAGCCCTCTAGAACGGTTTGGCCGGACTATGCCAAGGCCGTACCGTGAACCTTGGATCCCTGCCCAAAATCCACGGATTCTGACTTAAAATCCATGGATTCCAGCTTAAAATCCGTGGATTCTGACTTAAAATCCACGGATTCTGACTTAAAATCCACGGATTCTGATTTATAATCCATGGATTCTGACTTGAAATCCATGGATTCTGACTTGAAATCCATGGATTCTGACTTATAATCCATGGATTCTGACTTAAAATCCGTGGATTCTGACTTGAAATCCGTGGATTCTGACTTGAAATCCGTGGATTCCGGCTCCTTCATTTCAACATGACCGCTTGGCGGTATCTCCTTGAAGCCTGCGGAAGGAGCCGGAAGTTTGCTAGGGGCTCATCCGGGACCATGAGGTCTCGCGCTGCCGCTGTCAACAAGGTACGGCATTTTGTCCGCCGATTGCGGGCTAAAGTCCGACACCGATTAAGCGGACCAGAAGGGGCAGCTTTTGTTTGCTCGCCCCGTAACCTGTTGACCGCGCTAGCGCTGCACCCTGCCTGAGCCGTCGCCTCCGGCAAGTTTCAGCACCTCTTCCACGGAAACATGATTGAAGTCCCCTTCGATGGTATGTTTGAGACAGCTTGCGGCCACGGCAAACTCCAGGGTTTCCTGTGGGGAAAGACCCTGGAGACAACCGTAGATGAGACCAGCCCCAAAGCTATCCCCTCCGCCGACCCTATCCACAATATGAACCCCATACTTTTTTGAGAAGAGATACTGCTGTCCATCGTAGAGCATGGCCGCCCAGTGATTATCATTGGCGGAAAGGGACTCCCGCAGGGTGATGGCCACCTGCTTGAACCCAAACCGATCCGCTAAGGTCTTGGCTACTTCTTGATATCCCTCGCCGCTGAGCTTCCCGGAAGTAAGGGACGTATTTTTGGCCTGGATGTTGAAGACATCCGCCGCATCTTCTTCATTGGCAATACAAAGGTCCACCCAGGGCATAAGGGTGCCCATCACCTGTCCGGCCTTTTCCCGGGACCACAGGTTTTTCCGGTAGTTGAGGTCGCAGGAAACGGTAAGGTTCTTCGCCCGAGCCGCTTTCAGCGCTTCAAGGCACATCCCCCCCAAGGAGTCTCCCAAAGCAGGGGTAATTCCGGTAAAGTGAAACCAAGAAGCCCCTTCAAATATCCGGTCCCAGTCAAAATCACTGGCCTGAGCCTCTGCAAGAGCGGAGCCTGCGCGGTCATAGATCACCTTGGAGGGCCGCTGGGAAGCGCCTTTTTCCAGGTAGTAGATCCCTATCCGCTTACCTCCCCGGACAATCATGGAGGTATCCACCCCGAATTCCCGCAGGGTATTCACCGCTGCCTGCCCGAGTTCATGGTCCGGCAGCTTAGTCACCAAAGCCGCATCAAGCCCGAATTGCGCCAGGGAAACCGCCACATTGGCCTCCCCGCCGCCGTAAGTAGCGCCGAAATGCCGCGCCTGGACAAACCGATAATACCCTTCCGGCGCAAGGCGCAGCATGATTTCCCCAAAGCATATAATTTTTCCAGTCTTTTTCATGTTCTCCCCTGAAGTTTCCTATTTTTTCTGAACCAAATGCAGGGCAAACCCGGCGATTTCTTCTTGAAAATAGATAAGGGTCATGTTCCCCTTAGGGTCCCGTTTGATGCTGTCGTGGTTAAACCGGACTCCCTGCTGTTCCAGGTAGCGTATGGCCCTGGGCAGACTGGGGGTTCCAATAGCGATATGACCGTGGGTGCCAAAACCCCGGAACTTCATCACCTCAAGGGCCTCTCCTGCAAAGATCGACCCGGTCCCTTCTTTATAAGAAAACCCAAACAGGGTGCTGAACCGCTGGGCGGCTTGAGATGCTTCCCCGGGGTCCCCGGTATTGATCCCCCAGTGGATTACCGAGAAACCCAAGGCATGCTGCAGGGCCTCTTTACACAGCCCGGTAATACCCTTGAAATCTCCCCGGTTTATCATATCCGCCGTGGCCATCCAGGAACCGCCGCAGGCCAGGATCTGATCGTATGCGAGGTATCGGGCAATGTTTCCTCCATGGATCCCTCCGGTGGGCATGAACTTGAGCATGGGAAAGGGAGCGGCCACCGCCTTGATATAGTCAAGCCCTCCGGAGGCTTCTGCGGGAAAAAATTTGACCGCTTCAAGCCCAAACTCCACGGCCCGTTCCATGTCCGAAGGGGTGGTACAGCCGGGGGTGATCGGGATTCCCCGTTCAATACAATGGGAAACCACCTGGGGATTAAACCCCGGACTGACGATGAATTGGGCCCCTGCGCTTATGGCCTTATCAACCTGGGCCACGCTTAAAATCGTGCCGGCCCCGACTAAGATATCCGGCACTGCCGCCCTGATGCGGCGTATGGCCGCTTCAGCCTGGGCGGTTCTGAAGGTTACCTCCGCACAAGGGATACCCCCTGCCATCAGGGCCTCCGCCAGGGCCTCCGCCTTGGCCTCATCATTGATTGTAATGACCGGAACGATCCCAATGGTTCCTAAGGCTTCAAGAACCGTATGCATTGATTACCTCACTTGTACGCAATACCAAAAGCACATATCAAGAAATAGGCTGGACACGTATCATGTAGCTAAAAATTTATACCGAACAATGGGTATATGAGCCGGTTTCAAAACCAAGGGTAGGGTGAAAACGTCGCTGCCGATGCAACGGGCTTCCGCCCTAGGTCCGAAGGGAAAAGCGGTCAAAAGCCCGCTTTTCCCTTTCTAAGGCCGCGGTTTCAAACGCTTAAGTTTTGAACAGCCTCATGTCTTTATGATATTCCATACCCGGGTAAATAGCAACGTACTTTGGGGCGTGCTCCTCAGGACAAGGGGCGCGTACCTTTGGATGCTGAGCGGTAATCCCGGGTACACCCATAGGAATTCGTATGTTCTTACAGGACAAGGGCATGAGGCAAAGCGGTAAAACCGGGGCTCCGTTTACTAATTCCTTATGCAGCATCAAATGAGCAAATTCCATGGGTGTATCTTTTCCTCAAGGTAAAAAACTTGCACAAAAATCTAAACTATTGTATATTTATACGGTTAATAATATTATTCCTGCTAATGTATGAGCCTACGGACTCGTACAGGAGATATATGTGAAAGAACGACTGACCCGCTTAAAAGCTATCCGCAAATTGATAAAAACCTACCGGATTGAATCTCAGGAAGCCCTGCTGGGATACTTGCAGAAAGAGGGATTTATAGTTACCCAAGCTACCCTTTCACGGGACTTAAAGCTCCTCAAAGTCGGTAAAATATCCGATGGACATAATGGGTATGTGTATTCCTTGCCGGGAGATGATGAACGGCAGGAAACCGAACGGACCTATATCCATGATTTCCTGCGAGGGTATGTGTCAATTGAATGGTCAGGCAATATCGTGGTGATCAAGACCTATTCCGGCCATTCTGATTCCGTAGCCTTGGCAGTGGATAACTTAGGCTTGGATGATGTATTGGGGACCATTGCAGGCAGAGATAATACGGTCTTTGTATGCCTTCGGGAAGGGATAAGCGGGGAAAATTTTATAAACGGTATGAAAGAAAGTATTCCGGAACTGGAAGCCTAAGGACAGGCTCAAGCATACCTGCCGGGCAAAGGGTTTCGGGGATACGCTCATCATAAGGAGATGGAAGATGCGTTATGTGGATTTTGATAAGACTGCCGGGTATCGCCGATTAGCCGGTCTTAAGGCCTCGGGAAACAAAGTTGACCTGGGTTCGCTGCTCACCGCCGAACAGGTGCACCGGTGCCAGGTTCCCATGGCTGCCGGGTTAATCTATTCATGGGCCGCCAAGGGGGTGGACACGCCGGTGCTGGAATCCCTCCAGGCCCTTGCGGAGGAACAGGAGCTTATCGGCAAATACCAGGCCATCCTGGAAGGGGCGGAGATGAACACCGGGGAACACCGAAAGGTGCTGCACCATCTGCTCCGAGGGCAGCTTGGGAAGCCCGTCATCCACGAGGGAAAGGATATCGGCGCTTTTTATCGGCAGGAACAGGAGCGGTTTTCCGCGTTTGCCGATGCGGTTCATGCAGGTACCCTACGAGGCTCTACCGGTAAAGCCTTCACCACGGTTGTGCAGATCGGCATTGGCGGCTCGGACTTGGGGCCTCGGGCCTTGTACCTGGCCCTGGAGAATTGGGCTGCCGCAGCGGGAAAACAGCGTTTGCAGGCCAAATTCATCTCCAATGTGGACCCGGATGACGCCTCCCAGGTTGCCGCTTCCGTGGTTTTGGAGCAGACCATCTTTGTGTTGGTATCCAAAAGCGGAACCACCCAGGAAACCTTGGCCAACGAGCTTTTCATCAAAGCGAAACTGCATAAGGCAGGGCTTGATCCCAGTAAACACCTGGTGGCGGTAACCAGCGAAACCAGTCCCCTGGCCCACAATCCTTCCTATCTGGATTCCTTTTACATTGATGATTTCATTGGCGGACGATACTCGTCCACCTCCGGGGTGGGCGGGGTGGTCCTCTCGCTGGCCTTTGGGAAAGAGGTGTTTAAGGCAATCCTCGCCGGGGCCCATGAAGCGGATGCCCTGGGGCTGGAACCCAATATAGCTAAAAACGCTGCCCTCCTGGATGCCCTCATCGGGGTATGGGAACGTAATTTTCAAGGGTATCCCTATACGGCGATCCTGCCCTATAGCCAGGGTCTTTCCCGTTTTCCTGCCCACTTGCAGCAGCTTGATATGGAATCCAACGGTAAAAGGGTTAACCGGAACGGGGAGCCCCTTGCCTATGCGACCGGGCCTGTGGTCTTTGGCGAGCCGGGAACCAACGGCCAACATTCCTTTTACCAACTCCTCCATCAGGGTACGGATGTGATCCCCCTCCAATTCGTGGGTTTTATCGAAAGTCAGCGGGGGGAGGACCTTATGGTGGACGGTTCTTTGAGTCAAACCAAGCTCAAGGCAAACCTGGCAGCTCAGATCGTGGCCTTTGCCAAGGGGAAAACCGATCCCCATGGCAACAAGGTATTCCCCGGAGGGAGGTCTTCAAGCCTCATCTACGGCAAACGGCTCACCCCTGAGGCATTGGGGGCCCTCCTTGCCCATTTTGAAAACAAGGTCATGTTCCAAGGGTTGGTATGGAACCTCAACAGCTTTGACCAAGAAGGGGTCCAATTAGGGAAGGTCCTCACCAAAAAGGTACTTGCCGCCCATGGGGGCTCTTCCGGGGATCCCGCCTTGGATGCCTATAGCGCCCTCTTAGGCGTATAAAAAGAACCGGTGCAGGGGGTCTTAATAA
>JAITRH010000076.1 GCA_031288495.1 Treponema sp.
GTAGCCCCACTCAAACGCAAGCAGCCGGGTTTCCCAGTCCTCATAGGCCTTATCCATTAACAGATACATCGCGCTGTCCTCATTGGGGTTTTTAATCCTCCCGATGATGTCCAACAGGAGCCGGCCATTGCTTGCGTCGGAAGCCTCTCCCCCAGACAGGATACACCCTATCGCGCACCGGTTATCGGCCACCATCATATGTATCTTCGTATTCAACCCCCCACGGGACTTCCCCAGGGCCTGGTTTCCGTTTTTTTTACTGCCCCGGCAGCGTCAGGATGGACTTTTACCGAACGTGAATCCAGGGAAACCACCCTTATCCGCTTGTTCGTTATCTGTTCTTCCTGGAGTGCCTTAAATATCCGTTCCAGTACCCCGTTTTTTGCCCAGCGATTGATTCTGACATAGATGATGGCATCAAGGAACCGGCTATTATCGACTGTTACATTTCCTCGTTGTTTCGGAAAAAGGTTAATTATTTTTTTCCGCTGTTCCCGCGTTAATTTCATATTCCGAGTATATCATATTCCCCTAGTGTGAACAGGCCCTAGAACCTTTCAGATAACTGACTCCCCAAACACCGACGAGTTCGGTACCCATGTTTCTGGATTCCTTCCTCTTATAAAAGATGGTTCTGTGAGTGCTTTTTTGGTAATTGATTATGAAGTCTCTTATGTGGAGAGCCTCCACCAGAAGGCCTATATCGCTCTGATCATGTCTATGGCCCTCGCCGTTGTCTTGGCCAGCGCAGGAGCCTGGGTATTCGCCTCCATCCTCGTGAAACCCATAAACCAGGTTATCCAAGCGGCTATAGAACTGGCCCAAGCCCATTTTGATATCGACATCCCCATCACCAGTAAAAGCAAAATCGGGGAATAGCAAAAAGCCCTCCGTACCATCCTGGATAATCTCAAACAACTGGTGGAAACCCTCAACCAACAAC
The DNA here is from genome assembly GCA_031288495.1 of Treponema sp. Taxonomy (GTDB): domain Bacteria; phylum Spirochaetota; class Spirochaetia; order Treponematales; family Breznakiellaceae; genus JAIRLU01. The sequence goes on from JAITRH010000076.1 coordinate 944, forward strand.
TCCAAAAACTCGACGGTATCACCCGGAACATTAAAGAAGCCATTAAGAAATCCTTCAGCGCTGTGGAGGTGATCGTGAATCCGATGGACACGGTTCAAACCGATGCGGATTCCCAAATCCGGATGGTGGGGGTAACCACGGATTCCACCAAACGGATCGTCGGCCATATTGAGGGCTTGGACTCGGCCATTCAAACCCAGGCCTCGAATATCGTGGAATCCTCCGCGGCCATAGATACAGATGATAGCCTGTACCACCAACATCCGGTCCACGGTGAATCATTCCGCCCAGATGACGGAAAAGCTCACGGACATGTTGAAAACAGGGCAACAGATCATCCAGCGTTTAGGGGAGGAATACCGGCTGATTGCCCGGCGATGAGGGTCGCTGAAGGCGGCAAATAAGATGATAGCGAATATGGCGGCGGAGACGAATATATTGGCGATGAATGCGGCCATAGAGGCGGCCCATGCCGAGGAATCGGGGAGGGGTTTTGCGGTGGTGGCCAGTGAAATCCGGAAACTGGCGGAATCATCGGCGAAAGAGTCTTCCGCCATAGACGGGGAGATCAAGAACATGGAGAAGGCTATCGAGAATATGGAAGCGGCCTCCGAGAATACGACGAAGTTGATGGAATCCCTGTTTCAGCGGGCAGATACCGGAAGCCTTGAAGATCATCCGGGAGAAGACGAACATGATTCAGGAAGGTTCCCTGGGGATAAAGAAAGAGAGCGGCGACATTTACCACGGGATACACTTAAGGAAAGTTTCCTGGGAAGGAGGGGACAGCGTGTCCCATGTATTACAGGCGAGTAAGCACATTGCCGAGTATTTGGAATATCCCCAGCAGATCCTAGAATAGTAGGGGATTGGGGAGTACATCCTCTGCATAACAGAGCGCCAGGGGGACTGCTCTTTTTTCATTGCCCCCTGTTTTTCTTTCACGGTTAACCCCATTGGGGTACCTTCCCTTCAGTATCCTCATTGTAATGCGGGTAAGCGGTTCTATTTGAGGCATGCCCACTTTTCGTGAGGCAACGCGGTCCCTTCACAAGGTCCTCCCCATGTTCTATACTGATTAAGATATGGTGATGGATCCCCTCAATCCCCTCATTGTCCAAAACGACCGTACCCTACTCTTAGATGTGCATGTCCCCAAGGCGGAAGCGGCCAGGACCGCCATCATGCCCTTTGCCGAACTGGAAAAATCGCCTGAGCATATCCATACCTATCGTATCACCCCCCTGTCCCTGTGGAATGCCGCCGGTGCGGGATTTGCCCCTCAAGACATCATCGCGGTCCTCAGGGCCTATACCCGTTATGAGGTTCCTCCAGGGATTGAAGAAGAGTTTTTCCACACCATGGCCCGGTATGGGAAAATACGGCTGATCCCTGCTCACCCCGGTATTTCCGCCGGTACTTCCGATACCGAACCGCTTCCGGCGCTTCCCGAAGAACTGCTGCTGGTTTCTGATGACCCGGCGGTCCTTATGGAGATCGAGGCGGCGAAAGGCTTGGCCCGGTATGTGCATAAAACTCCCCGGGGGTTTTCGCTACACCTCAAGGATCGGGGAACGGTCAAGTGGGAACTCATCAAACAGGGCTGGCCCGTGAAAGACGAGGCTCCCTTTGTACCGGGGGAACCTTTGGATATAGAGATCCGGGAGCTCAGCCCTGAGGGAATCCCTTTCACCCCCCGGCCTTACCAGCGTGAGGCTGCTCAGGCAGTCTTGGGGAGCCGGGGACCTGGTACCGGTTATGGGGTGGTGGTGCTTCCCTGCGGTTCAGGAAAGACCGTGGTGGGCATAATCCTCATGGCCTGGCTAAAAACCCATACCTTGATACTCACCCCCCACATCGCGGCAGTACGCCAATGGATCCGGGAACTGCTGGATAAAACCGCGCTTACCAAAGCGCAGATCGCCGAATACACCGGAGACCTTAAGGCGGTGGCCCCGGTTACGGTGGCCACCTACCACATCCTCACGTGGCGGCCTCATAAAACCGGGGATTTTCCTCATTTCCGGGTCTTCCGGGAGCGATCCTGGGGACTCATTATCTACGATGAGGTACAGCTCCTTCCTGCACCGGTGTTCCGGATCACCGCGGAACTACAGGCGGTGCGGCGCCTGGGACTGACCGCTACCCTGGTCCGGGAAGACGGGGCAGAGGATGCGGTATTTAGCCTTGTGGGACCTAAACGTTACGATGTTCCCTGGAAGGATCTGGAGGTCAAGGGCTGGATTGCCGAGGCTATTTGTACGGAAATACGGCTGGATCTGCCTAAACCCCTCAAAATACCCTATGCAGTGGCCTCTTCCCGGGAAAAATACCGTATTGCCAGTGAGAATCCCCTTAAAGCCGGGATCGTGCGGCGCCTTGTGGATACCCACGGGGAAGATCGGATCCTGATCATCGGGCAATACCTTGAGCAGCTTGCATCGCTGGCCGCACTTCTCAAGGCGCCCCTCATAAGCGGAAAGACCCCTCAGGGGGAACGGGAAACCCTCTACGACGGGTTTAGGAAATCCCGGTTCCGTCTCATGGTGGTATCCAAGGTAGCCAACTACGCCATAGACCTCCCGGATGCTTCTATGGCGATCCAAGTCTCGGGGTCTTTCGGATCCCGGCAAGAGGAAGCCCAGCGCCTCGGCAGGATTCTCAGGCCCAAAGGCAGGAGGTCTGCAGAAGATCCATCCCAGGGCCGCTACGCCTACTTTTATACCCTGGTATCCCGGAATACCGTGGAGGAGCAGTTTGCCGCAAATCGTCAGCAGTTTCTGGTGGAACAAGGGTATACATACGCAATTCAGGATTGGGCAGGCTAGATGAAACGAGGCCGATTCAGATCTCCTGCGGAATGGAAGTCCGCATTACTGACCCTCCCGGATGACCTTTGCGGTGAGCTCCTGCAGAACCTCTTGGGAACCCCTACATCCCCGTTCCGCAAACCGCAGCTTATAGAAGATGCGGCGAATGTTCTTTTGCGGGAAGATATCCGGCAAACCATCGGGGCCTATATTGATGAAAGGGACCATACCGTCATCGCCGGGGTGGCCCTGTTAGAGGAACCCACCGTCCAAGAACTCTGGCAGTTTTTCGCCGGGGACTTTAGGTACCCCGAATTCCATGAACTGCTCATTAATCTGGAAGAGCGGTTCATCCTCTATCGTTTTCCCCAGGATCCACCGGGTCGTCTTGCCCTTAATCCCCTGCTGGAACCGGTTTTAAGCCCTTTTATAGCAGATACAAGCCCCCTCTTCCCTTCGATGCCTTGGGACGGGGACTTATCCGGTTCCCGCAGGAGGCTGCGGGTGGATGATCGGATCTTAGCGGCCTTGATTGCTCTGGCCGTGGAGGAGGACTATTTCAGAGCCGATGGGGGCGTCCGTAAAAAGGTCCTGCATAGGCTAGACCGGCTGTTTCCAGGGCTTGAAGCGCCGTCCCTGATAAACGCCCTGCGTGGTCTTGGCCTGTTTCAGCAAGACCACGCCCGTTTGTACCTGGATGAAGGGCGATTGCGGGCATATACCCGCCTTTCCTCCCGGGAACGGCTGGTATATGCCGCGGCAGGATACGCTTGTTTTGTGGGCTTGCAGGGCCAGGAGGAAAGCCGGACCCGTACGGTACAGGTCCGAACCTGGGCCGATTTCATCCATCGCTTCCTTGGCCGGCTTGAACCTTCCCGGCAATACCCCAAGGTAAGCCTCCACCGGTTTGGGGAAGGGGTGATCCGGGAAGGGATCGAACCTGTCGGATACGGGGATCCGGCGCATGGGCTTGACCTGCTTCTTGAGGCCCTGGAAGGCTTTGGCCTCCTGGAACCATCTGCCCCCGGGTGCTGGCGGCGGCTTGTACCTGAGGCTGCCGCCAAGACAGACGGTCCGGTCCTTGCTATGGATAGGGCCTTTTCTTTTGTGCTGTATCCGGAAATTACCTTTGAGGACGCCCTGGCAGCGGCCTTATGTTCCGTACCCCAGAATGGCGGCCCTGGGGCAGCGGAGGTGGTTCTACGCTTTGAACTGACCAAATCCTCGGTGGCCCGGGGTTTTGACCGGGGTATGGACGCTGAAACCATGCTGGACCTGCTGACCCGCCTTTCAGGAAACCGGCTGGACCGGAACCTCCGATGGACCTTGGAGGATTGGGAGTGCCGCCATGCCGCAGTCTCCCTCTATAAAGGGGTGGTGTTGACCTTGGGGGAGGAACAGCGGTATCTCGCAGAGGCCGGCCCCGTGGCTTCCCTCATAAGGCGGATCTTAGCGCCGGGGGTGTATGTCTTATCCGTGCCGGAACAGTCCGAGGCGGTAGCGGCGCTCCAAAAAGCGGGGGTGGATATGATAGCCCGGTACGAGGACCCCTCAAGGGGCGCTTCTTCTAAGGAGAAAGCTGGGGACCCCGGGGAATTCCAGGGATACCCGGCCCTTCTGGACCTGCCCCGCCCCGCCGGGATTCCTGAAATGTCCGTTCCAGAAAACAAGGAGATCCGGGCCGCCGCCCGTACCGCGATACAAGAACGGTTCCATCGAGCCTTGCAGGATCTACCCATGAGCAAAGCGGCTCGGCAGGCAGTACAGGCGCGGATACAACGGCGGGTGATCCTCGAAGCGTCTCAGCTTTTAGGAGCTGCGATTCCTCGTGAAAAAGATGAGGCCCGGGGACGAGACTATGTGGGAAAAGCCGGTATCGCAAAACAGGCTATAGCCGCCAAGTCCTTACTGGAAGTCCTGTGGCCCCACCCCGGAGGGGGCAGTAATCATACCGTGGGTATTCCCGAGGCCCTCGAAAAATGGGGGGGTGAGAGCGTGCTCCGCATCAGGCCCCTATTCCACGGTGAATGCGCCGAAAGGTGCAAGCAGGGGCAGCGCCTCAGCCTTAAAGCGGGCTCCGGCAGGGCCAAAGCCGCACCGGGAACCATCCGCTTGCCTCTGAGCACGATTGATCTTGTCCGGCGGATGAGGCCCTCTTTTTTTGGCGAATAGTTCTTTTGGAGTATCCAAGGCTTAGGGGCAAGGTTTTTTGTAAACCCCGGTGGGGATACTTGTTTATACAGTGAGGCTTTTTTAAAGCCTTGTTTACCAGACCCAGGGTCCGCCCGAAGGGAATGGTGAACAAGGTTCTATGTGTATGGGTGGAGAATCTGTTTAAGGTGGAAAATAATATGCCATTGTTGCCCTTTTCAAGTCAGCAAGCCGAAATTAGTCAGGCAAAACTTGCGGTTCTTATTGATGCGGACAATACGCAGCCTGCCATTATTGAAGGTCTTTTAGATGAGGTAGCCAAATACGGAGTGGCTAGTGTGAAGCGGATCTACGGCGACTGGACCAGTACGAATCTCCGTTCCTGGAAGGATCGGCTCCTGGAATACGCCATCCAGCCTATTCAGCAATTTTCTTATACCAGCGGCAAGAACGCCACTGATTCCGCGATGATCATTGACGCCATGGACCTGCTCTACAGCGAAAAACTTGACGGTTTCTGTATTGTTTCCAGTGATTCGGATTTTACCCGCCTGGCCGCGCGGCTTAGGGAAAGCGGCCGGATGGTTTACGGATTCGGAGAAAAGAAGACCCCTCGAGCCTTTGTTTCGGTGTGTGATAAATTCATCTACACCGAGATCCTCCGGGGGGCCCAGGAGGAGGTTGATGATGATGACGCAAAGCATCCCTTTCCGGCCCGTAAGGATTTCAAGGTGGACCGGCGGCTTCTCAAACTGCTCAGAGACACGGTGGAGGATCTGGCAGATGAATCGGGCTGGGCCTATCTTGGCGGGGTTGGCCAGAAGATCACCTTGCGATCCAGTGAATTTGACCCGCGGAATTACGGTTTCAAAAAGCTGGGGGATCTGTTCCGGGCTATAAACCAGTTTGAGACCGAAGAGCGGCCCCAGGAGAACGGTACGGGCCGGCAGATATATATCCGCTGGAAAAAACGGAAATAGGGGCCGGGGAGAGGCCGCCCTCGGAGAAACCCAAGAATCCGCGAAGATACGGGGCGCCGCAGGATCATACAACGGGTATACTCCATCCAATTTGTCCTATCCCGCCTGCAATGAAGGAAAAATCCTCCCCGAAATCCGGGAAACCCGTGGAGACTGGGGATACCGCAAGGATTGGCGCAGGTTCTACGATACCGGGCTTCAGCCCTATGCTCAGGCAGGACTTGCCGGTCTTGTTCCGCAATACAAAAACGGGGCGGGCCTGGGGCAAGCCTCGATCAAAGAAAAAGGAGTTACCAAGGCTCTGCCCAAATCGGTTTTTTCCGCACTTTCTACATTCGCCATTTCCCCGGGCTCAAGCCGTGCCGGGTCCGAGGATTCGGGCGACCTCGTTATCATAGACCCAGGGGTGGCCTTAAAGGATACGCCCTGCTTCGCCGGCCCGCCAGCGGGTTTAATGCCCATAAAGAGCCTTGGTGGCTGGAAGGCGGGGCGTCCCTGGCTTCCCGCCAGCGGGCTTAACGCCCATAAAGGGCCCCGGTGGTCGGAAGGCGGGGCGTCCTTGGCTTCCCGCCAGCGGGCTTAACGCCCATAAAGGGCCCCGGTGGTCGGAAGGCGGGGCGTCCTTGGCTTCGGGCCCCGCCCCTCTGGGCTAAACGGTGTCCC
>JAITRH010000143.1 GCA_031288495.1 Treponema sp.
TTGATCCTGACATAGATGGTATGCCAGGGGCCTAAGGTTTCAGGCAGGGCCCGCCATGTACAGCCGTTTTCGCAACTATAGATGATGGCATCAAGGAACCGGCTGTTATCGACTTTTACCTTTCCCCGTTGTTTCGGGAAAAGGTTACTAATTTTCTTGGTGATGTTCCCGCGTTAATTTCATATCCCGAGTATATCATATTTCCCTTGTGTGAACAGGCCCTAGGGCCTTTTGCAGGCTCGGGAAGGATGGTATCGGAGCCCGCTGCCATACATCCCTCATGCCCAGGATTGGATAGGGCGGTACGGCCCTCCACCGGGTATCGGGTTTCCCGGTACCGGTTCCACAAGCGTCCTGCGAACAGGACAATCCTCCGGTTCTCTGGGGCCTGCCGTAACCGGTCTATAGCCGAGCATCTTGGCATGCTATACCAGGGCCTTGGAAAACCGAGAGGGTTTGGGGTTTAAGTCCCTTGCCACCCTAGGAGGCTCATCCCAATAGCCCCTTGGGGGCTTTAAGCCCCCTGTGGAGAAACGGCAGGGGGATGAAGGGCCTCCCGCTCAAGGCAAGGGGCTATGCGTTTGCACTGGCGGGCTTTGCATATTCCCTGATCTGGTATTTTCGTTTTATCGCGTACAGGCTTGAATCCACCGTCCCCTTGGGAATACCCAAGACCTCGGCGACCTCACGGTTAGTAGCGCAATGGCTCATAGCGGCCAAGCGTTTTCTCATCCGGTTATACCGTATCCGGGCCCGTTCCAGCTGGCCTTTTATTCGTTCATAGTGGACCGATCCTTCCAAGGCGCTTTCCAGTTTTTTCTTAAAGACTATATACCGGAAGTATTGGCACTGTATTCGTTCATTAAGCCCTCGAAGTTCTTCATCCCGTTCAAGCCTTCGTCTCCGTAATTCATTGATCAGCCGCTGGAGCTCTGTTTCTTCTACGCCGATTGCCGGAGCAATGCGGGAGATTTGATCTTCGGATAAAAAAAAATAGGTTTTAAGCAATAATATGAGGGTCTGCCGAGGGTTAGAAACGGGTTTAATCACCGAAAGGGGTTCTAAATAGACCGGTTCATTGTCACAGGGGTTCATATCTTGTGCATGGGCCTCCCAGAAGGCATGTTCGGTAAGGTCATGAGCCGCTTGCCGGGAACGATATTCCCGGGCCGACCAATACACCAGGGAAACGATATAAGCCTCAAAGGATGCCCCAATATCTTGATAGGTATCTATGGCCCGGCTCATACGGGGGTAGAGCCAGCATAGAAAATCAACACAGGTATCCCTGCTCCAGTTAAAGAGATGAAACCGGCGGCGATTTTCAAGGATACCCGTAAAGATACGCCCTTCAAAGTCTTTTTTCGGTAGATTGCCTTGAGTGTACTGCTTCAAGAGTTCATTCAAAGATAGGATCTCCTGCATACGATACTCCTTTTTTATAGGTGAGTGTATATATAATAAGGAAATCATCGCTTACTTTGATTTAATTGACATGATAAATTTAATGTTATGTACCGTACTATAATCATGTAGTACCGGTATGATCCGGGAGGATCCGTAAGAACCCGCGCAGGGTACAAGAATGCGCCTGCTATACGCCATGGGGCTGATTAGGGGGTAATAGCAGGGGAGGACTTTCCTAGAAAACTCGGAGCATGGGCGCTCTTTTCCTAGAAGCAGTGATACCAGCGGCCCGTGGATTTATCCTGGTAACTTCAGGGAAGAGGAGGGCCCCCCATAAAAGGTTTCATACCGGCCGGTTTGAGACAGATCATAAGGGCCCAGCATTTCCAGGTCCTGCCTGAACTCACCCTCTAAGACATAGGAGAGTATGGTCCTTAGGGCAGGGGTATTTCGATCCGCAAGACGGAATATAAAATCATACCATTCCAGTTGTAACGGCACAAAATCGACTCCGGGAATATGTTCCCTGCCCCCCTCGCAGCCGCAGCCCAGGTCTGCCTCGCCCCTGGCCACGGTGTTGGCACAGGCCAGATGGGAAGTATATTCCTTGGTATACCCCTGGATAGGATCCGTATCGATCCCCAACTGGGCTACCTTCTGATCCAGCAGAATCCGGGTACCGCAGCCCCGTTCCCGGTTGATCATGGTGATTTCCCGCCGGGCTAAATCGTTCCAGTCCTTAATCTGCAGGGGATTTCCTTTCTTAACATAAAAGCCCTGCATCCGGCCGGCAAGACGCAGAACCCCTACGGGCAGCCCCGGAAGCAGGTGACGAATAAAGGGATAATTATACGTATCGGTTTCCCCATCCCACAGATGCGCTGCGGCCATGGTTACCCTGCCGTTATACAGGGTACATAAGCCATTATAGCTGCCCATAAAAGAACGGAGGACCAGGTTGGTCCCGGTTCTCGAAATCCGGCTCACCAAAAGATCAAGGCACTTATCCTGACCACATATAATGATAGGAGCAAGCCCAGGAAAATCTACCGGGGGCTTATCCTCAAGGCGCCCGGCAGGTCCTGCTGCAATACGCTCAGGTAACAAGGCCTTAAAACCGGTCTTCCTGGACTGCAAATAGCGGTTGATATCCTCTTGGGAAATCCGAACCTGTTTACCCACCTTAGAAGAGGGCAGTTCACCTCGCTTAATCAGTTCATACACCGTGTATTTTTTGATACGCAGTTGTTTAGCCACATCTTCTGCAGTCAGCAGGATCGATTCCATAGCATCCTTCCTTAAAATAGCGTAAACCGGGGCTTTCCCAAAACCGGCGTTTTACGAAAGCCTTGACAGTATACCGGATATCCTCAAGAAGCTCAATCTACAGATAGCCCATCGAAAAGGGACCCCGGGGGATGCCTCATGCTCCAAAGCGTATCGTGGCGCCTCCCGATCCCGGCAAGAGAGGATGCGAAAGCCTCCGCCCTGTTCATAGGCTTTGGCGGCGGCGGTTCGGCCTTCGTCCCATAGGTTCCCCGGATAACGGGGTGGGGGTATGTTTTGCAAGAAACCGGCGGACCGCGGCAGAAGGGATTACCCGAAGGTGCTCCTTAACCGCTTCGGACATGGGATAGGCCTGAGTACCGGCGATGGGGTCCAGGCGGACACCCGGGAAGGAGGGCGCAGTTTTCCCCTCTCTATCCCGGCTGTTTTTTTGCCGGGTTTAGGAGGAGGCTCTCCCCTGCGTCCCCCACCCTGGGGCTACGATTTACCATGAGCCGGTGCGCTCCCTTTACAGCCGGTCAATTTCCCGGTACAGTGGTCTCAGCTTATTCTATGGTGATGTATATGAAGAAAATCGCCCTTACCGGCATTAAACCCACGGGGATCCTCCATATCGGTAACTACTTTGGAGCCATACAGCCGGCGCTGCGCTTGGCCAGGGACTACGACGCCCGGTATTTCATCGCGGATTACCATGCCCTCAATACGGTCAAAGACCCTCAGGTGCTGGCCGCCCATATTCGTGAAGTGGCCGCAGGCTGGCTTGCGGCAGGGCTCAATCCTGAGGAAGTCATCTTTTACCGCCAAAGCGCCGTCCCCGAAACCTTTGAGCTTACCACGATACTCATGGCCTTTACCGGCAAGGGGCTGATGAACCGGGCCCATGCGTACAAGGCGGCAGTACAGGAAAACCTGGAGAACCATGAGGATGCCGACGCGGGCATCAATATGGGGCTTTTTACCTACCCGGTGCTCATGGCCGCGGATATCCTCCTTTTTAACCCGGATGTGGTTCCCGTGGGCAGGGATCAGGTCCAGCATGTGGAAATGGCCCAAGACATCGCCCAGGGGATCAATTTCAACTATAAAGGGGAGATCCTCAAGATACCCGAGGCCGCTGTCCAGGCGGAAGTGGCCGTGGTGCCCGGTTTGGACGGACGGAAGATGAGCAAGAGTTATGGAAATACCATCCCCCTGTTTGCACCGGAAAAACAACTGCGAAAACTCATCATGCGGATTGTAACCAACTCTCAGGGGGTAGCGGAGCCTAAAGAACCGGAGAGCTCCTTGATATACCTGCTCTATAAACTCTTTGCCTCTGCAACGGAACAAGAGGCTTTGGCAAAACAGTACCGGGAAGGGGGAATGGGATGGGGAGATGCCAAAGAAGAGCTCTTCCGGGTGGTATACCGGGAACTGAGCCCCCTCAGAAACCGCTTTGAAGCAATCATAGCCGATCCCGATGCCCTGGATACCATCCTTGCCCAGGGTGCGGCTAAGGCTCGGCCCCTAGCCCAGGCCACCTTAAACCGGGTCCGCCGGGCTGTGGGAATCGCAGGATAAGCCCTTGATCCAGGGCCGAATCGAACGGCCGACCTGCCGCTTAGGAGGCGGCCGCTCTATCCCCTGAGCTACTGGACCTTGGCTTAGATATACCCTGCAGGGCGGTTCTTGTCAAGCCCCTTACCTTGAAGGACAGGATACACCCATAGCACCAGGTACTATGATGAAGGGAAGGGCGCGCAAACCCTCAAGGGCAAAAGCCTGAGGGGAGGACCCGTTCCGGGCTTAGGAAGGGGGACCCACGCAACTAGGGTGTGGAGGGCCCACTCAACGGGTTTATCCTATTTGAAGGACCCGCAATCGGCATTGGCTCCGTAGCGGTTGAGTACGCCCAAGGCAAAGGCGTTTATAGAGCGGATTCGTACCGCAGCATCCTGAGGAGGACTATGACGGCAATACAGGAGATTATCAGACGGGTATATGTGGAAAAACGGGAAGGATTTACCCGTGAAGCCGAGGGCTTACAACAAGAGCTCTCCCGGTTCCTGGGGAGCCGCTACCCGGAGCTTGCCGCTTTACAGGGAATCCGGATCCTGCACCGCTACGATGTGGCCCGGCTCACCGAAGCCCAGTTTAACCAGGCCGTGGCTTTGGTGCTTTCCGAACCCCAGTGCGATAGGGTGTTTTACGGCGCTTCGATTCCCGTACCTGAGGAGGACCGGTATTTTGGGATCGAGTATCTGCCGGGGCAATACGATCAGCGAGCCGATTCGGCGGAACAGTGTATTGAGCTCGTAACCGGGGTGAAACCGGAGGTACGGACCGCCCGGTTTTATATTTTACAGTCCTCCGCCCCCCTATCGGATGCAGCCCTTACCGGGGTGAAACGGTACCTGATCAATCCGGTGGATTCCCGGGAGGCTTCGCCCCATGCCCTCCTCAGGGAAGCAGAGCCGGAAGTCCGGGATATTCCGGTACTCACGGGATTTTCCCATACCCCGGCCCTTGCCGAGCTGAGAAGGCGCTACGGGTTAGCCATGTCCGAAGAGGATCTGCGGTTCTGCCAATCCTATTTTGTCTCCGTATCCCGGGACCCGAGCCTCGCGGAGCTTCGCCTGTTGGATACCTACTGGTCCGATCATTGCCGGCATACCACCTTTACCACGGAGTTACATATCCTTACAGAGGATGACCACACCCCGGAACTACAGGAAACCATCCCCGATCCGGCCCTCAAACAGGCCCTGGCTTTATACGAAGCTACCCGGAAGTATGTGTACGGCGATATGGAGGAACTACCTAAAAAGACCCTGATGGACCTCGCTACCCTTGGGGCCAAGGCGCTCAAGAAACAAGGGCTCCTTGAAGATCTGGATGAATCCAGGGAAATCAATGCCTGTACCATCAAGGTCTTTGCCGAATTCAGGGATGGAGGCACAACGGTACTGGAACCCTGGTTCCTCCTCTTTAAAAATGAGACCCATAACCACCCCACGGAAATTGAACCTTTCGGGGGAGCCGCCACCTGTTTAGGCGGGGCCATTCGGGACCCCCTTTCCGGGAGGGCCTATGTACATCAGGCCATGCGCATCACCGGAGGCGGGGATCTCCGGGCGAAGCTCTCCGAAACGCTTCCCGGGAAGCTGCCCCAGCTCCAGATCGCCCGGGAATCTGCAGAGGGCTTCGCTTCCTACGGTAACCAGATAGGCCTTGCCACCGGACAGGTGGCGGAGTGGTATCATCCGGGGTTTCTCGCGAAACGGCTGGAATTGGGGGCGGTGATTGGAGCGGTACCGGCAGCCTGGGTGAGGCGGGAGGAACCGAAACAGGGGGATCTCGTGATCCTCCTCGGGGGTAAAACCGGCAGGGACGGCATCGGAGGGGCCACCGGTTCGTCTAAGGCCCATACCGCGGAATCCGTGGCCGGTTCCGGTGCGGAAGTGCAGAAGGGAAATGCCCTGGAAGAACGGAAGCTCCAGCGCCTGTTCCGTAACCCCGAGGTAAGCCGCCTTATCAAACGGTGCAATGACTGTGGAGCGGGAGGGATTTCGGTGGCCGTCGGCGAATTGGCGCCGGGGCTGACTATTGATTTGGATGAGATCCCCAAGAAATATACCGGTTTGGATGGTATAGAGCTGGCCCTTTCCGAATCCCAGGAACGGATGGCGGTGGTGCTTGCTCCGGAGGATGCGGCCCCCTTCATCCGGTATGCCCATGCCGAAAACCTTGAGGCCTCGGTCATTGCGGAGGTTCTTGCAGGGGATGCTCCTTCTTTGCCTGAAGGAGTCGCAGCGCCCCGGCTTTGTATGCGCTGGCGGGGTAAAACCATAGTAGACCTGGCACGGCCATTCCTTGACTCCGGCGGCGCACCACGGGTTGCCTCTGTGCTCCTTCCCGGCCTATCCCCGGAGGATCCCGCTCCTGCAGGCCCGGAGGACAAGGGGCCTCCCCCCTCGGCAGCGGGCGTATTAGCGCGGCTGAAACAGGAACTGGGTTCCCTGCGCTCATGCAGCAGGCGGGGGCTGCAAGAACGGTTCGACGGTTCCATCGGGGCGGCCTCGGTCCTCTTCCCCTGGGGCGGTAAAGACCAGGGAACCCCCGAATGCGGCATGGCAAGCCTTCTTCCCGCTTTAGACAAGCAGAGCTGTACCGCAAGCCTCATGAGCTTCGGGTACAACCCGGATGTGAGCAGCCGCAATCCTTATGCCGGGGCAAAGGGCGCGGTCCGGGAAGCCCTCGCCAAAATTGCCTGTCTTGGCGGTAAGCCCTGGGCCAGCAGGCTTTCCTTACAGGAATACTTTGAGCGCCCGGAAACCGCGGTTTCCTGGGGAAAACCTGCCGCTGCCCTCTTAGGGGCTTTAGAAGCCCAGCTTGTCTTGAAGGTTCCTGCCATTGGCGGCAAGGATTCCATGGCCGGAACCTTTACGGATAATGCCCGGGGGATTCACCTGAGGGTTCCCCCAACCCTGGTGGCCTTTGCCGCGGGCATTGCCCCGGCGGCTTCGGTCTGTTCCGGCGCTTTAAGCGGCGAGCCCGGGAACCCCGTCCTCCTGCTGTATCAGGATCCGGGGAAGGACGAATGGGACACCTTTAAGGCAAATATGGAGACCCTCATGGGGCTGCACCGTGCAGGATTGGTCCGGGCCGCCTATCCAGTCGGCCCTGGGGGGCTGGCCGCAACGTTGGCGGTCATGGCTTTCGGTAATACCCGGGGGCTGGAAGTGGAAGCGGAAACCTGCTCCTTGGTTGACCATCCGAACTACCAGGGTTCGGTGGTGGTAGAACTGGACAGAACCGCCTGTTCCCCGGATAGGCTTGCGAAGGCCCTTGCCGGAGCCGGTGCCGGGGTGATTGGGGCGAAACTCATCCCGGAACCCGCTTTCCGGATTCGCTTGAACCACGGATCCGCGGAACTTCCCCTCAGGATTTTACGCGAGGCCTATGAAGACCCCCTTAACGAGGTGTACCCCCAGACCGCTCAAGGAAGGACCGTAGCCGGGCAGGAGCATACCCTCGAAGAACCCTTTGCCTTTGAACCTGAGGAGCTGAGAAAAACCGGGGCAGCCCCCAGGGCTTGGGGAATTCCCCGTGGGGTTCTCCCCAAGCCCCGGGGGCCGCTCGTGGTGCTGCCGGTGTTTCCGGGGACCAACGGTGAATGGGATATGGAACGGGCCTTTCGCCGGGCCGGTGGGTATACCCAATTAGTGATATTCAGAAACCGGAATCCCCCTTGTATTCAAGCATCCATCAGGGAATTGGCTCAGGCCATTGCACAAGCCCAGATCCTCGCGCTTTCAGGCGGCTTCAGCGCCGGCGATGAACCGGAAGGGTCGGGGAAATTTATCGCCAATGTGTTCCGGGCGCCCCTCATCATGGAAGCGGTAACCCGGTTTCTGGAAGTACGGGACGGCCTCATACTGGGGATCTGTAACGGCTTTCAGGCCCTCATCAAACTGGGGCTGGTACCCTATGGTACATACCGTGCGGCGGATGCCGCCATGCCGGCGCTGACCTTCAACCGGATTGGCCGGCATGTTTCCCGGATGGTCCGTACCCGGGTGATGGCTAATGGTTCTCCCTGGCTTTCCCAAGAAGCGGCCGGGAGCATCCATGTGATTCCGGTAAGTCACGGAGAAGGGCGCCTGGTTATCCGTAAAGACCAGGGAACGGCCCTTTTCAAAGCCGGGCAGGTTCCATTCTGTTATGTGAACGCCGCAGGGATGCCCACCGGCGCGGA
The DNA here is from genome assembly GCA_031288495.1 of Treponema sp. GTDB lineage: Bacteria > Spirochaetota > Spirochaetia > Treponematales > Breznakiellaceae > JAIRLU01. Next base: position 8,435 of record JAITRH010000143.1, read on the forward strand.
ACCGGATAATCCTAACGGCTCTGATTTTGGCATCGAAGGGCTCACCAGCCCTGACGGCCGGATCCTGGGGAAAATGGGCCATTCCGAGCGTTCCGGAGCATACATTCATAGCAATATCCCGGGAAACAAATGCCAGCGTATTTTTGAGGCAGGGGTGGGGTATTTTACCTGAGGTTCTCCCAGCCCCTTGCATTTGCCCGGTATACCAATGCACATTGGTGCATTGGTATACGGTTTTATGGGCGAAGCGCAGCACCGTCCTAGTATCTGCCGAAGAGCCCCCTGCCTTTACCAAATCTGAGCCACTTGCCGTTATTCCGTTTCCCCCCTTCTTCAAGGCATTTAAAGATAAAAGCCGCAAATTCCCCGGTATTACTGGATGCAGCGGCGGAAAAGCCCAGGATGCGAAAGGGTTCTTCGAGGGAAGAATGCAGTAAGCCCTGAGTAAAGGCCCGGAAAGATTCCACCGCCGAAATCCCCATAAGATCCGGGGCGTCCTCTTTTCCTCCTCCCGGTTCAAGCTCGGACAGGATCAGGGCCAAGGTTCCTGTTTTCTTCATCCTGAAGAGGGCGGTTAATTCTTTTACCAAGAAAAACCAGCCTTTAATATGATCGTTTACCATTATTTCAATTTCGGTAGCCGCCAAGGCTCCGGGATGTTTCCGTACCGAAGGGGGTACGCATATAAGGAGCGCCTCATTGATATGTTCCAGCCGATTTTCAGCGGCCAAGATCAGGGTACGGGCCGAAACCGGGCTTCCCGGGTTCCAATGGAGGGGAATCAGGGATTCTGCGGCAGGAAGAGTGGTAAGCTCTAGGGGATTGGCAAGACGATTAGGAATAAAGGCTGCGGCAAAATATTCGACCCGTTTAGCCGCTTCCAACGCCACCGCAGCGGACAAAGATGATTCATTTCCTGCTAGTAAGATACCCCTGGTCATATCTCAAGTGTATACATCTCGGCCCCTTCACGCAATGACCTAGAGACCGGCAGGACTTTGCTGTAGTATAGCCCCTGCTCGTTTTGTATTTCCTGAGTTCGGCCAAGAGCGCCAGGCCTTGACGGGAATAAGTTACGGTATCCTCAAGGATATCCCCTTCCTTTGCCAACAGGGGTTCATTCCAGGGCCTCCCGGTATTCCATTGAACTCCCTTTAGCCCTTGTTTTTCGGCGGTTTATGCCTCAACCAAGGCTGCCTGAGGAAAGGGGTGATCTCAGAACGATGAGCTTGGCCCTTGGCAATACAGCTTACCTAAGAACGGGTCATGGGTAATTAAGCACGGTCAACAAGGGGAAAAGGATCCCCTCAGGGCTTTAGTCCGGGATGGCGTTGATTGTTCGTTTCAAACCCCGCGTAATCCGTGCCGAACCTTAGTTTGTAATCAGGGCAGGATACACGCATAGAAAATTTCC
>JAITRH010000194.1 GCA_031288495.1 Treponema sp.
GACCAAGAAGAAACAGTCCGCCGTTGTAAGAGGATGTGGGCATGAACCATCCCCGTAATCCTATGGTAGTTTGTCAAGCCGCACCCCCTCCATCTACCAAGCTTGTAACCCGGTACTGACGCGGCTTCTTTTCCAGGCTTGCCTCATCCATTCCAGGGTAACCTGCACGCCGCCTGAGCCTACCGCTTCACGGTCTTCCCGCCCCATCGCCCTGTTCCTGTTCACGACCATGATCCAAGCCTGATCACGACCATGATCCAAGCCTGATCACGACCATGATCCAAGCCTGATCATGACCATGATCCAAGCCTGATCATGACCATGATCCAAGCCTGATCACGGTCATGAACTAAGCTGGGACTTGAGCCCGGAGGGCGCAAACCTCCGGTTCCTTTGGTCTCATCGGTCCGGTCCACTAAGACTCAGCTCCGCAGATTGCAGGCTAAAGTCCGGTATAATCCTGTATGTTGTCCAGCGGAAACCCCTGGTTCTGCCAATCTTGTAAGCCTGTACTGACGCAGCTTCTTTTCCGGCGGCGCCTCATCCATCCGGCGGTAAGATTCACGCTGCCTCAGCTGCGGGCCCCGTCGAACGCACGGTATACCGTATGATGGAGGGGTAAAGACAAGGGGGGGCACAAAACCATACCATGAAATCAGGTCAGTCCCCATAGGCGTTACCTGCCCCCATTGCCGGAGTACACATACCCCTAAAACGGGAAGCATAGTAACGGTCCGCGAAGGAACGCTCATTTCCTTGAACAGCGCTCAGTCCGCTTATTCGGATATACGGGCGTTACGGTGCGTGATTTCGGACTAAACTCCGAGAGACGCACGACCAGCCGGATCCTCTTCCGGTCCGGGGAGACCTGCGAATCCGGCAGGAGTCCGTTCCTGTGGAAAGGAAACGCTCTTGCCTCAGGGCAATCGGCGGATAACCTTGCGTAACCTGGTGACCATGGCAGACCTCGGGCCTGCCGGGGCTAGAGCATCTTTATGGTGAAGACCGCAGGGATACCGCGGATGTTCTTCATGATCTTCTTGAGGTCTTCTGCCTGCTCAAGCTGCAAGGTAAAAAAGCCGGTCAGCCGGTTTGCCGCAGTCTCTTCCAGGCGGCCTTCGATGAGATGCCCCTGGTATTTGCGAGCCGCCCCTTCAATCTCCGAGAACAGGTCCGCCGATACCCGGGACTCCACCTTGAAACGTTTCACCAGCACGGGATCCGCATTTTCCCAGGCCGTGGGGATCTGCCGCTCTGCAAAATCAGGGATATTCTTGAGGTTGCTGCAATGCTTCCGATGGATGATGATGCCCCGGCCTCGAGAAACATAGCCGATTATCGGGTCTCCGGTTACGGGACGGCAGCATCGGGCAAAACGGATCATCAGGTTTTTTTCATCTTCTACCCGCACCTGCAGGGTGTTTCCTTCGGGAAGCTGGGGGGAGAGGACCCACTGTACCGGCGGGGGGGCTTTTTCCCCGGTAGGCGGTGCTTGCTGGTGCTCCTTACCGGGATGTTCCTTTCCTGGGGAAGGGCTTTCCCTGGGGAGCTTCTTTTTGGCAACCACGTTTTTTTCGATGATCAGGGAATCGTCATGCTGCTGAAGCCAGGAACGGATCCTGCCGCGGGCTTTGGAGGTCTTGATCAAGCGGAGCCAATTCAAATGGGGGTGGGCTGTTGGGGAGGTAAGGATCTCTACCACCTGAGTATTCTTCAATTCCGAACTTAAGGGAATGATGGCCCCATCAGCCTTGGCAGCAAGACAATGATCCCCAATGGCGGAATGAATATGATAGGCAAAATCAATGGCCGTGGCCCCTGCGGGAAGCTCGATCACCTTACCCTGGGGGGTAAACACATAGATCGAATCTTTAAGGAGTTCCTGTTGGATATGCTCAAGAAACGATTCGGAACCCGGGATTTCCCGGTTCTCCCCTGTCTTGGGATGCCGCTCCTGGGTATTCAAGGCCCGCAGCCGATTGACAATGGAAATGTCCAAGGGCCTGACCCCTTCCCGGGTGGCGGCTTTTTTATACAACCAGTGACTTGCCACCCCGTATTCTGCGATGTGGTGCATTTCCTCCGTACGGATCTGTATTTCCAGGACTCTTCCCTCCGGATCCCCGGCAAAGGCCATCACCGTGGTATGGAGGCTCTGGTATCCGTTGGATTTGGGCATGGCAATGTAATCTTTGAACCGGCCCTCTAAGGGCTTCCACAAGCGATGGACAAGACCGAGGAGGGTATAGCAATTTTCCACCGTGTCGCAGAGAATCCTGATGCCGAAGAAGTCGTAGATATCCTGGGCCTCCTTGTTCCGCTTCCGCATCTTGTGATATATGGAATAAAAGTGTTTAGCCCGGCTGGATACCCGGATCGTGATACCCATCCCGGCAGCTTCCTGCATAATCCGCTGTTGCACCGTATCGAGAAACTGCCGGCGGGCCCCCCGTTTCAAGGCCACGATCTCCTTGATTTGCTGATAGGCTTCCCGGTTGAGGTGTTTCAGCGAGAGGTCCTCCAGTTCGGCCTTGATCCAGAATATCCCCAGCCGATCCGCCAGGGGCGCGTAGATATCCAGGCATTCCTGAGCCATGAGCCGGCGCCGTTCCCGGGGCAGCCGGTCCAGGGTTCGCATATAACAGAGGGTGTCCGCGAGTTTTATGAAAATAACCCGTATATCCTTGGCCATGGCGAAAAACATCTTCCGTATGTGCTCTGCCTCTGCCATAGTTTTGTTGATTGCGGGAATATCCCTCATCCGGACGACCCCGTCTACGAGGAGGGCAATGATAGGGCCGAAGGTTTCCCGGATTGTTTTGAGGGTCATCGGCTGCCCTGTGCCGGGCGGTTTATCAGACGCCTTTTGACGCCCCGGGGATTTCGGGCGAAGGCGCAGCGCCCCGGGGTCCACTGCGCCCTGGAGGAGCACCGTAGCGATGATGGTGTCCGGGTCCAGGTTAAGTTCCATGAGAATCGCCGCACTCGCAAAGGAATGGAGGAGGCCCCCGTCCTCCGGGGGATTATCCCCCTTAAGCGCGTGGACCCATTCCAGGGCTTGGATGATCCTGCTCTGCGCTTTGGCGTCGTAGATCCGGATGTGTTCCTTAAATACCCCTATCCCCGTATCCATGAGGCCCTCCTTCGTATACTCCCCCTAAAGCCCCCTGCGGGAACCGCGCTTCATGAGGAGCCCCGCCATTCCTTTGTATTCTCTCCTAAGCATCTGAGCCTGTAAACCCCGCGGCAATAACCCGGGGCATACCGGACAAATCAGGAATCATGGTGATAGGCCGATACCCCTGAGCTTTCAGCAGCCCGGCGATGGTCTGCATTTGCCCCGGATCCGCTTCCATAAGTAAAGTCCCTCCTGGGCGCAGATGGGCTTTCCCCTGCACCAGGATCCGCCGGATAAGATCCAGGCCGTCCACACCGCCGTCCAGACTCAGCCGCGGTTCCCGTCTCACCTCCAGGGCCAGCGTGGGGATCCGATCCCGCGGCACATAGGGCGGATTGGCGGTGATGATATGAAACCGTCCGGTAATCCGGTGGAACAGATCGCTTTCGATGGGGTAAATACCCGGCTCCGGGAGCAGCCGAGCCGCGTTACCCTGGGCCACGGCCAAAGCTGCGGAGGATATATCCGAGGCGTATACCTCCACAGCCGGGCGTTCATGTTTCAAGGCAATGGCCACGGCTCCGGAACCGGTACAGAGATCCAGGAGCGTACAGGGCTCTGTTGCAGGAAACCGGTCAATCGCCCCCAAGCCCGCTTCCACCAAGGTTTCGGTATCAGGGCGGGGGACGAGGACCTCCGGGCTTACGGTAAAGGAGAGTCCCCAGAATTCCTTGTACCCCAGAATCCAGGCCACCGATTCTCCTTCAAGGCGCCGTTCTAAGAGGCGGGCGTACTGCTGCAGGTCCCCTGCTGAAACCGGTTCGGCCTCCCTCAGGATAAGCCCTGTCCGGTCGGTTTTAAGTACCGAAGCCAGAAGCAGGGCCGCATCTAAAGCCGGCGTCGCTGCTCCTTGAGCAGCCGGAGAAACGGGGAAGGACCGGGATGTGAGGCGGGCCGTCCCTGCGGCAAGGACTTCCCCTAAGGTCATGACGCCGGGACCGGCAAGGGCACCCGGGCGGCTTCAACCTTAGGCGCTTCAGATCGATCGCTCTTGAGCAGGGCTTCTTTGGCAGAGAGTTTGAGGGCGTCGAAGAGTTCCTCCACCCCTCCCTGCATGATGAGATCCAGCTTGTACAGGGTCAGGTTGATCCGGTGATCCGTTACCCGGTTTTGGGGGAAATTATAGGTCCGGATCCGTTCGGAGCGATCCCCGCTGCCGACCTGGTTTTTTCGGGCCTCGGCCCGTTCAGAATGGGCCTTGGCCGCTTCCAGTTCATAAACCCGGGCCCGGAGAATCCGCATGGCCTTGGCCTTGTTTTTGATCTGGCTTTTTTCATCCTGGCAATGGACCACCACTCCCGAAGGAATATGGGTGATCCGGACCGCGGAATCCGTGGTATTAACGCATTGCCCTCCGGGCCCTCCGGCCCGCATCACATCAATCCGCAGGTCTTCCGGGCGGATAACAATTTCAGTCTCGTCCGCTTCGGGGAGCACCGCCACGGTTACCGCGGAGGTGTGGATCCGGCCGGAAGCCTCGGTGGCGGGGACCCGCTGTACCCGGTGAACCCCTGATTCATACCGCAGGTTTTCGTATACGTTATTGCCGCTGATGGCAATAATGATTTCCTTTACCCCCCCCAGTTCGGTTTCATTGGCACTCATGATTTCAAATTTCCAATGCTTCGTTTCCGCAAAACGGGCATACATGCGAAAGAGATCCGCCCCAAACAGGGCGGCCTCATCTCCTCCGGTCCCGGCCCGGATTTCCATGATGATGTTCTTTTCATCCAGGGGGTCTTTGGGAATAAGGAGTAATTTAAGCCGGTCCTCTGGGTTTTTTAAAAGACTTTCCAAGTTTTGCACTTCCTCTCTGGCAAGTTCCCGCATCTCCGGGTCCTTTTCATGCTGCAAAAGGGTTTTAGCCTCAGTAATCGCTTTGCATAAGCCGGTAACTTCCTCGTAGGCTGCGGCTATTGCACTCAACTGGGCATATTCTTTCATCATATCCCGGTAGTTATGCGGATCTTTTACCAAATTCGGGTCCTGAATGCACAGGGACACCTCCTCATACCGCCGAAGCAGTGCTGCAAGGCGTTCATTCTTTTCCATTTTTTCCTCGGTTAGGTACAGCATAACACTGAACCACGCCCCTGACAACAGGGCCCGGTCATGACTCAGGCCGCCCTGACCGCACCCCACCCGTACCAGACCAAGAACAGGATCAGCGCTTGTTCCCCGAGCATTGGTCCCGCACCCGCCGCTTCTCCTGCCCTGGTTAGCCCGCATCAGGATTGC
>JAITRH010000002.1 GCA_031288495.1 Treponema sp.
GTTCGACAAAATAGAGAAAAGTCCGCGAAGTACGCACCGTAACGCGTGTATATTCGAATAATTCGCGGCCCTCATTTTGTAATAAGCATTCATGCGCGGACTCCTCCTACTCCACCGGATTCCCGTTAAGAAGCAGGACCAAGAGGATAGCCCATTGAGGCGTATAAGACACATACAGGGCAGGTCATACCGTGGCTATTGAAACCGTACGGAACTATTTGAAATCCTGGGGCAGAGACCAGGATATCATCGAGATGGAACGCTCCACCGCCACGGTGCTTGAGGCCGCAGCATCCTTGGGCCTGATACCTGCCCGGATTGCCAAGAGCATTGCCCTGAGCCAAGGAGACCGGGTTGCGGTAGTGGTCATTGCGGGAGATATGAAGCTGGATAACCGCAAATACAAAGACCGTTTCGGGGTTAAGGCCCGGATGCTTTCCCCGGAAGAAGCCCTGCGCGGTACCGGTCATGCCATCGGTGGGGTTTGCCCCTTTGGGCTGCCTGCAGAGGTGGCGGTTTATCTGGATAGTTCCTTGAAACGGTTTGATACGGTATTCCCTGCCTGCGGCAGCAGTAATTCGGCGATTGAACTGACCCTGGAAGAACTGAACGAATATTCCCACAGTCAAGCCTGGGTGGATGTTTGCAAACCCATTATAGCAATAGGGGGCTGAATGTTTCACGTGAAACACGGGGAAACAGCCTCCCATGAAGGAGGGTCTTTTGGAAAACAAAGAACCGGATCCTGAGGCGGTATTTCCTGTACCGCATATCCACACGGTAACCTATGTAAAACCCACTATCAAACGTAAAAATATACTGGTGGGGGATTTTACGTATTTCAGCGATGTGGATTTTGAAAGCCATGTAACCCATCATTACGACTTTTACGGGGATAAACTCATCATCGGAAAATTTTGTCAGATAGGAAAAGGGGTTGAATTCATCATGAACGGCGCCAATCATCAGATGAATGCCCTGTCTACCTTCCCTTTCTATATTTTTGAAGGGTGGCATGAATCGGTACCCCCGCTGGATGTATTCCCCCTGAAAGGGGATACCGTCATAGGCAATGATGTGTGGATTGGACAAAAGGTGACGATCCTTCCCGGAGTACCGGTGGGGGATGGGGCTATTATCGGCGCCTATAGTGTGGTAGGAAGTCCGGTTGAACCCTATACCATCGTAGCCGGGAATCCGGCGAAGCTTATCAGAAAACGGTTTGATGAGGTATTAATTGGGCTCTTGTTGCAGCTACGATGGTGGGATCTACCGGTGGCGGAAATTAATAATCTTATACCGCTTTTAAGTAACCCCGATGTCGAAGCGGTTAAAACGGTCTTACTCCATCGGGGATTATAAGCATCGAATATAACGGAGCCATACTATGGGAATGGAGCCCTATCCGGCCTATGGGGTAGACCGGTGGGCTGGAGAAAAAGCCCGGTCCTCCCAGGATTCAGCATTGGGGCGGGCCGGACATCAACCCAAAACGCGCTTGCGTTCCGAGATTGGCTTCACAAAACCAGTCTTCAGGACCTTATTACAGCAGGATCACCCCGGCGCTTTCCATTGCGCTTAGGGCCTTTTCCACCGAGCCTTCCGGATAGTTTACCCCGCGAACCGCGTCGCGGAGCAGGTAAACGGTAAACCTGAGCTTTACCGCATCCATCGCGGAAAAAAACACGCAGTAATCCGTCGCAAGCCCCCCGAGATACACCGTGTCCACGGCAAGCCCTTTAAGATAGGCGGCAAGGCCGGTCGCGGTCTTCCGGTCGTTTTCAAAAAAAGCCGAGTAGGAATCAAGGGACGGGCGAAACCCCTTGTGGAGGATCAGTGTAACGGGCCTCAAGTCAAGGCCGGGGTGAAAGTCCGCACCCGCCGTGCCCTGCACGCAATGGTCGGGCCAGAGAACCTCCCCCTCCCCCGCAGCCCTGCCGGTAGAAGCAAACGAACAATGCCCCGCAGGATGCCAGTCCTGAGTCGCTATCACGGGGGCGCCCGCGGCGGCAAAGCGGCGGGCCAGCCCGTTCAGCGGGGCAGCCACCTTGTCGCCATCCGCCACAGCCAGCGCGCCACCCGGACAAAAATCATTCTGCACGTCTATTTCAAGGAGCGCCGACTTTTCAAAGTTTATATCCATACCGCCCTCCTACCGCCACCAGCCGAACAGCAAAAACATGCCGGGCCCACCTGTGGCGAATATCCCCTCAAGTAAGGGAAAATCTTACCCAGGGACTTTACGTTCAGGCTGAGCTGCAAAAAGCCCTCAAACCACAGGGCCCCCCACGCCGCCCAGAGCAGCCTCAGCGAAACCGCGCCGCCTTGCATACAGACCGCCGCGCCAATCACCGCGAATAGGGTTACACAGACGCTGTACCAGCCGAAAACCCGTAAATCCAGCTTGAACAGATAGTTTACCGCGATAAACCGGTAGGTTACGCCGAACAGAAAACCTCCCGCCGCGTTGTTGTAGGCCATCACACCGGCTGCGTCCTCCCTGAATAATCCGATGAAATTACCAATTACCAGGATTGACCCTGTTACAAGATTGATAAAAGCCGTGGTTCTCGCGTCCCAGTTTGCGATTGCTGCGACACCATTCATGATTAGAGCTATGCCAACGAAGAGAAGGCAAAGACCTAAGAAACCCATAGGAACCTCCTAAGTTCAATTTGCCGTGCTTCAACCACCCATTCAGTTAGGGTTAAAGAATGTATGGAAGGAAGGATGCTTATTACTTTAATAGGAATTATAAATACTGGTCAAGCAGTTTTACAGGGCGAGCGCATTAAAAAAGGAGTAAAGAAGGGATAAAAAAAGCCGATAGAGTGGGATTGGAGGCACGAATGATCCCCGAATCCATACCACCCATCATCGGGTTTTTTAATGATATCAAAGACCCCCG
>JAITRH010000025.1 GCA_031288495.1 Treponema sp.
GTTGACGAGGCGGCAAGCCGCCTTAAAATCGAGCTTGACAGCCGTCCGACCGAGCTTGACAAGCTGGAACGCCGCCTCTTACAGCTTTCCATCGAGAAGCAGGCGCTGATTCGGGAGGAAGACGCCGCTTCCAGGGAACGTTTGAAGAAGCTTGAGGGGGAAATCGCCGATTTAACCGGTGAACGGGATGCGATGAAGGCGCGCTGGGAGAATGAGAAGGCTGAAATTTCAAAAATTCATCTGCTGAAGCAGAAGATTGAGGAGCTAAACATCGAACAGACCCGCTACGAGCGTGAAGGCAACCTGAACAAGGCTGCGGAACTCCGCTACGGCCTCATCCCGGAAACAGAGAAGGAACTGGACGCGTTGACCGCCGGATTGGACGCAAAGCGCTCAGGCGAGACAGCGGGAGAGGCCGTCCTGCTGCGGGAGGAGGTGAGCGATGAGGACATCGCGGCGGTTGTCGCGTCGTGGACGGGGATACCGGTGTCCAAGATGCTGTCAGGCGAGATGCAGAAGTACATAGAACTTGAGAACGTGCTTGAAAGGCGGGTAGTGGGGCAGGAGGCGGCTGTGGAAGCCGTTGCGGACGCGATACGGCGGAACAAGGCCGGTTTGAGCGACGCGGCGCGGCCTTTGGGTTCATTCCTGTTCCTGGGGCCGACCGGCGTGGGCAAGACGGAACTGGCAAAGACTCTGGCGGACTTCCTTTTCAACGACGAGAAGGCGCTCACAAGAATAGACATGAGCGAGTACGGCGAGAAATTCTCGGTAAGCCGGTTGATCGGGGCGCCGCCCGGCTATGTCGGCTACGACCAGGGCGGCCAGCTTACAGAGGCGGTGCGCCGCCGCCCATACAGCGTGATCCTGTTTGACGAGATCGAGAAGGGACACCCGGAGGTCTTCAACGTGTTCCTGCAAATCCTGGATGACGGGCGTCTTACAGACGGTCAGGGGCGGGTCGTGGACTTCAAAAACACGATCATTATAATGACAAGCAACCTCGGTTCCGACCTGATCCTGGAAGCAAAGCAGGTTGACGACGTGGAAAACGCGCTTTCGGAACTGTTGAAGCGGCATTTCAGGCCGGAATTCCTTAACCGCATCGACGAAACGGTGATTTTTAACCGGCTTGACAGGGCGGAAATCGGAAAAATCGTTGATATTCAACTGGAAAGGCTCAAAAAACGTCTTGCGGAACGAAAGATCACGCTGGAATTGACGGCGGAGGCGCGGAGTCTGCTGATCGAACGGGGCTACGACCCACTTTTTGGCGCACGCCCCTTGAAGCGGGCGATACAGAGCGAACTGGAAAACCCGCTCGCCAAGCTCGTGATAGCGGGAACTCTGAGGGAAGACTCCACGGTGCGGGCGGCTGTAACGGACGGCCTTATGGAATTCAGCGTCCTGTAAGAACCCTTGTTTGGCCGGCAGGGACAGGTTTTCCCCGCTTGCGCCCCCTGCCTGGCCTGCTTGACTCTTTAGGCGAATCTAGGCAGGCTTAACCGTATGCGGGAATAGCTCAGTGGTAGAGCGCCACCTTGCCAAGGTGGATGTCGCGGGTCCGACTCCCGTTTCCCGCTTATCCAAGATACGTCCTTCTCACGGTATAAGTCGAAATACGGTTATTAAATCCATCAATTTATGTAATCCTCTGTATTGTAACGGCCGATATTGAATTGGAGGTGCATAAATGGAAGCGGAAGCAAAGGTAATGGTGCAGGATATCCCCGATACCGATTCGGACCATAAAGAAGTACTGGAAAATGAACGGAATGTACACATTCTGCATTTGCAAAACGAGGTGCTGGAGAAAATTGCCGTGCTCCAGGCATCGGTGAGGAATGCGGTTATGAACCGGGAGTGGACGGATTTTGAATCATTGCTGAGTACCATGAATCAATACGGGGATCAATTTCAAGCCTTGGAAGCGGAACGGATTGCCTTGTTATCCGGTTTGTTCCAGGAAGATGCCTCTTCCTCCCAAAAGGGTAACCAAGATACGCCATCAAGCTTCTATCGCTTGGTGTCTCGGCTTCCAGAACCCGATCGAAAGGGCTTAACCGAAATGTACCGGAACCTTAAATTGAGAGCCCTTAAAATACGGATGGCTAATGAATCCCTGATAGCCTATCTTAATGAAGCGAAAACGATGGTAAACAGCTTTCTTGACGCCGCGTGTCCTGATCGTAAGACTCGGTTCTATTCTCGGTGGGGAACCAAAGTAGCGATGGACGCTCGCAGCGTGATGGTAAATCATAGCCTCTGATTAGGAGAAAATCGTCATGGCATCAACTTTTTTAGGCATAGAACTGGGAAAACGGGCGGTGTCCGCCCATGAGCAGGCCCTTAATACGACGGGGCATAACCTTTCAAACGCTTCTACAGAGGGTTATTCACGGCAGCGCGTGGAATTTTCCGCCTTTCACCCCATGTATGTACCCGGCCTTAACCGGGCAGAGACCCCCGGTCAGTTAGGACAGGGGACCGTGGTGGAACGGATAGAACGCCTTAGAGATCAGGTCCTGGATAAACGGATCGCCGCTCAGGCAGGGGGGGAGGGTTACTGGAGCACCCGGGATCCTTATGTCCGTATGCTGGAACAGATCTACTTGGAACCGGGGGACAATTCAATTCGGGGCAAAATGGATGCTTTTTGGGATGCCTGGCAGGAACTTTCTCTATACCCTACAGATACGGCTCCCCGTATTTCGGTGCTCGAACGGGGCAAGACCCTCATCGACGGCATCCATGACCGTTACCAGGCTCTCACGGGCTTAAAAGACATGGTTGAAGAGGATATTCAGCTTACGGTAAGCCGGGTGAATGAACTTTCCCGGCAGATCGCCGGCTTAAACCAGGACATCCAAAAGGTACGAGCCCAAGGGGATAACCCCAATGATCTGTTGGACCGGCGTGACCTCCTGGTGGATACCTTATCCTCGATCATTGATGTTACCATTGATAGCCGGGATCCGGATGAATTCATGGTCCATACCGGGGGCATGGTAGTGGTCCAGGGGCATATAGGCCGGCAATTTGCCTTGGAGCCAGGTTCCTCCGAATCAGGTATCGAGACCGAAGGGTATTCCCAGATCCACTGGGCAGACACGGGGGAAAGGATCCGGTTCCGTAACGGAAGCCTGGCGGCCCTGGTGGACCTGCGGGATAGGACGATTCAATCGGAGATACAAAGCCTGGATTCTATGACCATGAATTTTGTGGATCTGGTGAACGAGGTCCACCGGAGCGGGTATGGTATCAATGGCCTTACCGGGCAAGATTTCTTTACCGAATACCATTTTGTGACTAATGTAAACGGAAATTACGATCGGGATGGGGATGGCGCTTTTGATACAAGTTACATGTTCCGTATCACCGGAACCAATGCCTTGGAAAACCAGGCTCAGGTGGGGCTACAAGGGGTGATCACCCTGGCATCCGCCGACGGGGAGATCCGGATACCCTATTATCCCACCGATACCGTAGGGGATATTATCTCCCGGATAAATAATTCAGGGGCGGAAGTGGTGGCCCGTTTGAACCGGGAGGGCCGGCTCAGCCTCAAGGGAACTCCTTCTGAAGGGCAGGATAACCCGGATTTTGTGATCCGGCATATTGAAGATTCAGGCCGTTTTCTGGAAGGGTATGCAGGGATTTTAAACCGTTCCGGACCTGAGGGCGCGTATGACTGGGGTCAGCCTGACGCGGTTGCCGCTCTGCGGGGGAGTACCGCGAACTTTTCTACGGCCCCGGTAGCCCATCCGTCAGGGTGGATTGAGGTGAACCCGGCGCTCATCAAGGAACCGGCTTCGGTAGCCGCCGGTTTAGGTGAAAACGGCAGGCCTGCTAATCCGGGGAATGGCGATGCCGCCCTGGCCATCGCCGCCATCAGAAACACCGAGGTTATGGTAGGGCAGCTGGGAACCTTTGATGATTACTTTGCCGATGCGGTAGGCCGTATCGGGCTTTTAGGAGAACAGAGTAACCGGGCATTGGAAACCCAAAACCTGGTGATGAAACAACTCAAAGATATGCGGGAGTCTGTTTCAGGGGTTAATATGGATGAAGAACTGGCGAACATGATCAAGTACCAACATGGCTACGCCGCCGCCGCCCGGTTTATCACTACCATGAACTCCCTCCTGGACACCCTGATTAACCGGATGGGAGTATAGGGTTGAACTGATAAGGTATGGCGGCGTCCAAGGGCCTTATCAATCCCCGATGATACAAGGAGTTATACATGCGCAGAATTTCTACGGGTATGCCGAATGCCGATATGCAGTTCTACCTCAGACGGCAAGAAGAAGGGCTTGCAAATATACAGGCGAAGATCGCAGGACAAACCAGAATCCATGAACTGCGGGAGGATCCTCTGGCTGCCTCCCATGCGGTACGTTATGCCTCTTACCTATCCAGACTCGAACGGTTTGAACAAAACACCCTCTATGCCCGGGATCACTTTAATCAAACCGATACCTATTTACGGCAAGCTAACGACGTGATGCAGCGAATCCGGGAGATGGCGGTCCGGGGAGCCAACGGCGCCTATGCCAAGGAGGATATGCGCTACATGGCGGTAGAGGTGAATGAACTGCTCAAGGAACTGGTTTCTATCTCCAATGCCCTTGGACCGGATGGACGGCAGATTTTTGCAGGGGATAAGGCCTTTACCGAACCCTTCCGTATAGTAGAGGGAACCGTCCAAGGGGGAAGTGAGACTATAGTGGTGGGGGTGGAATACCGGGGTGCCGGGGCTTCCCGAAAAACGGAAGTTACCGATGGAACCTACGTAACCCTCGATATTGGGGGAGGTGAAGCTTTTTGGGCGGAAAAGATGCAGATCTTTTCGGCGGTGGATGCATCGGAGTATCGGGTAACCGCGGTGGGGGCTTTTTATGTAGATGGGGAAGAGATTACCGTGAATCCTGGGGATACCCTCCAGGCAATTGTGGCAAAAATAAACGAATCCCCTGCGCCGGTAAAAGCCTATGTGGATCCTGAAACCCGAGGGCTTTCTCTTGAAGGGACCAACGCCCACCTCATCCGTATGGAGGACAGGCAGGATTCCCGGGTGTTGCAGGATTTAGGGATCATTGTAGCCAATGCGGATCCCGGAGCGCCGAACTGGAACCCCGCGGCCCGGGTTTCTGGAGGTTCTGCTTTTGACATGGTCCTCCGCCTGAGAGACAGCCTCCTTCGGGGGGATGTGGATTTTATAGGAAGCCAAGGGCTGGGAGGCATAGATCTGGCCTTAACCAACATGCAAAGCCGCCTGGCAGAGATTGGCAGCCGAGGAGAACGGGCGGAAATGACCTGGAGAAGGCTCAATGAAGAGATCCCCCAAGTTACCGCTGCCTTAAGCCGGGAAGCTTCCTTGGATTTTGCCACGGCTGCTACGGACTTGAGCATGTTGGAATTCGCCCATAAAGCAGCGCTCCAGACCGCGGCCAAGGTGCTTTCTCCCACCTTGCTTGATTTCTTACGGTAGTACGGGGTCTTTGAGGTGAACCGGCTAATGAGGAACCCCAGGTGAAGGTAGCAACCAAAGCATACGGCGTAATCGAGGCGGATCCGTGTCAAGAGATCATTTTTTCCCGGGGACTTTTGGGGTTTGCCGGGTATAAGCAGTATGTACTCCTTGATGCAGAACGGCAGCCTTTTTACTGGCTCCAATCAGTGGATGAAGAAAACATTGCCTTTATTGTGATTAACCCCTTTCTTTTCAGGCCTGATTATGAAGTGAATATCGATAATGAAGAGCTTTTGGAAATAGGCCTTTCGGATCCGAGTAAGACCCTGATTCTTTCCATCCTTACCATTCCGCCGGAGGGAGGGGTGATGACCGCTAACTTACAAGGGCCCTTGGTTATTAACCGGGATACCCGCTTCGGTATGCAAGCGGTCTTGTCCGACCCCCGATGGAAGATTAAGCATGATGTGCTTGCAGAATTGCGAGGGGTGAGAAAAGGGAGGGACGGCCCATGCTAATCCTATCCCGTAAGATTAATGAAAAGATTATGATTGGAGAGGATATTTCCATATCGATCATAGAAATCCAGGGAGAACATATCCGTATTGGGGTTGATGCTCCCAAGAGCGTCAAAGTTTTCAGGCAGGAAGTATTTGATTCAATTAAATCTGAAAATAAGGCCGCTGCGGAATCTACCCCTAGATTTCCTGAGGTGGATTTTGGTCCTGCCGCAGGCATCCTGGATACCTAATGGAAGTGTGATGATAGGGTGGAAGTGATCGATGATACTGTTCTTCAATAAAGAAAGTAAATCCCTGAATGACCCCGCATTCAATGTGGAAGTGTAATGCTCAAGCCGGAGATACTGAATGTGGAGGTTTCTGAGCTTTGTAAGGGCGATATTGTTCCAGAGAACCGCAAAGAAACGATAGCAAACCTTTAAGAAGACTTAAAATCACGGTAAATTCGGCGCTGGACGGGTTTTTTAAGCAATATTGGGGTTGGTCACCGGCTAAATGCTTACCAAAGACATAAAACCCAGGCCCGCGAATGAAGTCTCAGATATCTTTTGCGAACATTCCCGTTAAGCCCCTGGTATCCCATCGAACTTGCGGTATAGCGCAGGTTCGATGGGATATGCGTTGTACCGGCTGCGGCTTGATCTCGGAACCATAAAAGTGTATGGTACTGTATAGATGAAGCTCAAAGAGGGCGGGTTTACCAGGGCGCACTAGCCGGTAACAAGGGGCAAAATGTATGGTACATATCGCTTTTACCGGAGGCGGGACCGCAGGGCATATATATCCCGGCCTGGCAGTAGCCGCTTACATACAAAAACAGGGTAATTGCCGTATCTTCTGGATAGGTTCCAATAGGGGGATGGATAAAGCCGTGGTGGAGCAGGGAGGTTTTGAGTTTTTCGGTATCCCTGCAGGTAAATTGCGGCGAGAGTTCTCCTTCAAGCATGGACGTGAAGCGCTGAAAGTGGGGGCAGGTTTTTTTGCAGCCCGGGCCATCCTGAAAAAAGAACGGCCGTGCCTGCTCTTTTCCAAGGGAGGTTTCGTGAGTGTGCCTCCCTGTCTTGCGGCCGCATCCTTGGGATTACCGGTATGGACCCATGAATCGGATCTGAGCCCCGGACTTGCCACGAAGATCAATGCCCGGTTTGCACAAACCATTTTTACCTCCTATGAAGAAACCGCCGCCTTTTTTCCTGCATCCTATCAAAACCGCGTCATCCTCTCAGGCAACCCGGTACGTCCCGCATTCCGCTCCGCAGACCCCCTGCAGGGCAGGGCCTTTCTCAAGGTCAAGCCCGGAGAACCCCTACTCCTGGTTCTCGGCGGAAGCCAAGGTGCTCAGCAGATAAACCAACTGGTCCGGGAAACCCTGGGCGAGCTTACCCGGTGGTATACGGTGGTCCATCAGACCGGCCTTGAACGGACCTGGGACCTAGAGCCTTCCGAAAAGTACCGGCCTTATCCGTTTTTCCGGGAGGAAATGCCCCACGTCCTTGCCGCCGCGGCTTTGGTCCTCGGCCGCAGCGGGGCCGGTACCCTCTGGGAATGTGCCGCAGCAGGACGGCCTATGGTCCTTATTCCCTTAAGCGGTTCCGGGACCAGGGGGGATCAGGTGGAGAATGCCCGGATCTTCGTTAAGGCCGGGGCTGCGGTGGCTCTGGGAAAGTCCTTTGGAACCGAGGCCGGCCCGGAGTCATTAAGAACCACGATTGCCGCTATCGCCGAAGATAAGGCGCGGCAAAACGCCATGGCCGCTGCCTCCGCCCGGATCGGCAGGCTTGATGGAGTACAGATCATTGCCGAAACGTTCCTTCATTGGTCAGGCGCGGCAAAAGGAGCATCATGCAGCATATAATGCCCATGGATATCATATTTACCGTCTTTGTCATGCTTTTTGCCATCCGCGGCGCGCTGCGGGGCTTTCTCGATGAGCTGCTCTCTATAGCATTCCTGGTACTCGGTCTTCTGGGCGCGACCCTTTTCTATAAGAAGGGAGCGGATCTCATCCGGACAAAAATCCCGGAAGATATACGGTTTCTTCCCGAGATACTCGCCTTTGGGGGGGTATTTTGTATTATTTTTGTGGGAGTTAAGGTCTTGGAATTACTGGTACGGGATATCATCATGCAGGTTAAGCTTGGCGGGGTGGATCGGGTCTTGGGGGTCTTCTTTGGTTTGATTGAAGGCTTGGTTCTGGTAACTTTGATGCTTTTTCTCTTGAAGATACAGCCTTTTTTTGATACCCGGTCCCTTTTCAATGAAAGTATTTTTGCCGAATTACTCATGCCGGTTATTACCCACTATTTCCCTGCTACCTTGCAGCTTCCTGCCATCCTCCCGCAAGATATTAGCAGCCATGTTTGAACATATTCTGGGACAAGCTGCGGTCAGCCAATTACGGTCCGATAAAACGGCAGGTATGCTGGCCCCATCCATGTTGTTTTCTGGTCCTCCTGCCTCAGGGAAGGGTACCGCTGCGCTGGAATTGGCCCGGATCCTTTCTTGTGAAGACCCGGAAGCTCCTGCGGATTGTCCCTGTCAAGCCTGTTCCCGGCATCGGCTGCTTACCCACCAGGACGTTCTCAGCCTTGGACCGCGTCCCTTTTTTGCGGAAATCAGCGCGGCCGGGGCCTGCTGTTGCCGGGAACCGGATCCTGCAGGGCGGCTTCTGCTTATTCGGTCCGTACGGAAACTCCTTGCCCGGTTTTCTCCCGTACTTTGGGAGGAAGATTCCCGGTTTAAAAAGGTAAGCGAATCCGTCTTTGTCCTTGAGGAAGCCTTGGATGAGTTTTCAAGCCTCAAGCCGGAGGCCCTCAAAAAATCGGTAGACAGGATCCTTAAAAATGCGGTGAAACTCGAATCCGAGGGCATGAGCGAGCTTATTCCCATTGGACATATCCGGCGGGCCGCTGCCTGGAGTCATTTGGCCCCTACAGGAAAGCGGAAAATGCTCCTCATCGAGAATGCCGACCGGATGCAAGAGGGCGCCCGGAATGGGCTGTTAAAAATACTGGAAGAACCGCCTGGATCCCTCAGTATTGTGTTAACCAGTTCCCGGGAAAAAGCCCTGCTCCCTACCATAATATCGCGGCTGAGGCCCTATCGGTTTATCCGGCGTTCCCAAGAGGTGGAAGCTGCGGTGATCCGGGGGGTGTTTAAAGAGGGTCTCCCGGAAAGCCTTTCGACAGCATCCCAAGGAGCCGCCGGAATCCATACCTATCTTAGTTCCTTTCTCCCGGTATCCGAGGATTCCCTGCGGCCCCTGGCCGCGCTGTTTGCAGCCTTCATTGCCCGGGGAACCCTCATCCTGCTGAAAAGCAAGGGGGTTCCCTTCCCCGAGGAACTGCTAGCCCTCGGCAAGTACGCCGCGGCCCTCACCGAGGCAGCTGCTTTGGATAAGCCCGGAAGGGATATCCAAAGCGTTCTTGCCACGATTATGGCAGGGACGGAAAAGTTTGAAATCCGGGGGCTTTTTGCTCAATTTTTACGGATCCTCCTGGAGGTCGTTATGGAAAGCCGCGCTTCCCTGGGGCGCGCCCGGAGCCCGGGGCTCATAGGGGCTATGGATATATGGCGGAAGAGCACCGCCGAGGCGGCGCTGGCAGTGGGCACCTACAACCAAAGCCCGGTATTGGCTTTAGAACGGCTCGGTACCGAGCTCATGCGGGGGCTTTCGGAACGAGCCTGTTACGGGATACGGTACTCTCAGGCGAGAGATGCGGGAGTCTTGGCTTAGAGATGCGGGAGTCTTGGCCTGGAGATGCGGGAGTCTTAGTCTGGAGATGCGGGAGTCTTGGCCTGGGAACGCCGGGCCCCTCGCCGGCTGTACCCTGCTTAGGCAGCGGGCATAGGCATAGTATTAAGGAAGAGACCGGATGAGACAGTTTATTAAACGGGCCTTACAAAAACTTAACAAGATGACCGGAGAACAGATCCGGGACATCTTGGTGTCTGCCGCAGCGGAAATCGAACGGCTTGAGACCGTACTGGATTCTCTTGCCCATGGGATATTGGTATGCGATACCGAACACAACCTCATCCTGGCCAATAAGTACGCTGAACGGTTTCTTCCCCTGGGGTATGATGAACAGGGCAATGGACCGCTATGGACCCTGATCCGGGATGAGGCGGTGGCTGAATTTTTTGAAACCACCTTGGTGAACGGCGACCGGGTGGAGGAACGGGAATTCGATGTAGAAACCAAGGGCAAACAGCGGCTCTTAAGTTTTAGCGTGCTTCCTTTAGTTCAGGATCATCAGGTATCCGGTTCACTCATCCACATAGAGGACATCACCGAAAAACGGGGCAAGGAGGCCCGTTTACGGCGCATGGAAAGCCTTGCGAGCCTTACTACCCTGGCTGCGGGGGTGGCCCATGAGATCAAAAACCCCCTCGGTTCCCTTTCTATCCATATCCAGCTCATCCAAAAAGCCATGGCGGCGAACCGGGAGCGGTATTTCACCGCGTACCCGGAGGGAGGGGAGGACCGCAATCAGGAACCGGTGGAATATTTCAAGCTTATGGATACCTATATCGGCGTGGTCAATGAAGAGATCGACCGGCTCAACGGTATTGTGGTGGATTTTCTGTTTGCGGTCCGTCCGATGAACATGGATTTTCGGGAAGGAAACATCAATACCCTCATCGCAGAACTCACGGAATTTGTGGGGTTTGAACTGGAGGAAGCGCAGATCCGCTGCATCCTGAACCTTGCGGAGGGACTGCCCCGGATTGATTTTGATGAACGGTTTATGAAACAGGTCCTCCTCAACCTCATCAAGAATGCCATCGCGGCCATGCCTGCCGGAGGCACCTTGCAGATACTCACCGGGAAGGGGGATGGGGAGATTGTCATTAAGGTATGCGATACCGGTATCGGGATTCCCGAAGAAAACCTCTCCAAGATTTTCGAGCCCTATTTTACCACGAAGGAAACCGGATCCGGCCTGGGACTTACCCTGGCGTTCAAGATAATTCGGGAACATCAGGGAGAGATTGCGGTAAAGTCTAAAACAGGAGAGGGGACCTGTTTCATCATCACCCTTCCTATCCCCCAAAAGGAACGAAGGCTTATCGGTTACGAAGGTGAAGCGGAGGCAATCTATGAAGTTTAAACTCTTGGTGGTGGATGATGAAAAAAACATCCGGGAAGGCCTTGCGGCATCCCTGGAAATGGACGGCTACGAGGTGGTAACCGCCGCCCAGGGGGATGAGGGGTGGAAGCGTTTTCAAAAGGGGGACCTGGACCTCGTGATCACCGACCTCCGTATGGCCGGTTTGAGCGGGGAGGATCTGCTCAAGCGCATCACCGCAGAAAGCCCGGGAATTCCGGTGATCGTCCTTACCGGGCATGGCACGGTGGAGACCGCGGTGGCGGCGATGCGGAATGGGGCGTACGATTTTCTTACCAAACCGGTTAACCTGGACCGGCTTTCCCTCTTGGTAAAGCGGGCCCTGCAGAACCGGGAACTCATGCTCAAGCACCGGCGTATGGAAGAAGAACTGGAACGGCACAAACAGTTTGAGACCATCATCGGTACCTCAGGCCCCATGCGCCGGGTCTTTGATACCATAAGCCGGGTAGCCCCTGCCAAGGCTTCGGTGCTTATCACCGGCGAGTCGGGGGTGGGAAAAGAGCTTGTGGCCGACGCCATCCACGAACTTTCTCCCCGTAGGGGAAAGTCCCTGGTTAAGGTCCACTGCGCGGCACTGGCCGCAAGCCTCCTTGAAAGTGAACTCTTCGGTCATGAAAAGGGTAGTTTTACCGGGGCCACGGCCCGGAAACGGGGCCGTTTTGAGCTTGCCCACGAGGGGACCCTCTTTCTGGATGAAATCGGGGAGATCGACCAGAACATCCAGATCAAGCTCCTGCGGGTACTCCAGGAAAAGAAATTTGAACGCGTCGGGGGAGAGGAGACTATCGAGACGGATGTCCGGATCGTGGCGGCAACCAATAAGGATCTCAAAGGGGAGATCGAGAAGGGCAATTTCCGGGAAGATCTCTATTTCCGGCTCAATGTGGTAAACATCCTGGTTCCCCCTTTGCGGGAACGGAAAGACGATCTGCCCCTGCTTATTACGTCCTTTCTCAAGGAGTTTGCCCGGGAAAACGGTAAAACCGTGGAGACCATTGACGAGAAAGCCCGGGCCGCCATGTATGCGTATGATTGGCCTGGTAATGTGCGGGAACTGCGGAACTGTATGGAAAGTGCGGTGGTCATGGCTAAGGGGCCGGTGATCACCGCCGATGACCTCCCCCCGACCCTGCGGAGGAAAAGCGAGGAGGGCTGGATCCGCATCCCCCTCGGTACGAGCCTTGAGGATGCGGAGAAGATCATCATCCGGGATACCCTGACGTTTCTTCAGGGTAATAAAAGCAAGACTGCGGAGATCCTGGCCATTGGCCGGAAGACCCTGCACCGCAAACTGGCCGCTGAAAGTAAGCCGTAACAGGGGCAGTACCTTTCCCGAACCCTGGGGCCTGTTACGGTCAACCCCTTAAGCAGCGGAAAAGGTCCGGGGATTACCCGGCTGTTTCATCGCACAATCCCCTTAATCGGGGTGGGGCTTGAGCCCGCAATTAATGTAATGAGTGGACACCATTCCGTACCGTGTTGACCCCGGGGCGGGTCCTCCTCTAAGCCTGGAATTGGGGTGTTCCTAAGCCTGGAA
>JAITRH010000063.1 GCA_031288495.1 Treponema sp.
TATTCCGAGGCGTAGAGGTTCTTGATTACCTTGTCCTCCGCCACGCCCATGCCGGTCTCCGCCGCCGCCATCTTGGCCAGGGGTATCCGCTCCTTTGCCGCGGCCCGCGCCGCTTCAAAAAATATGCTGTCCACCTCTTCCTGCCCGAAAGCCGCGTACTCTCCTTGAGCCGCCCGGATTTCCGCCAGCGCCTTTTTAAGGCCCTCCGGTTCCGTTACCGGCTCATGTTTATTGTCTATCATACATGTTCCCTCATTCGATACATAATAATCGATAATTGAATATCGATATAATAATATCGATTATGACAATTTATGTCAAATGCTTCAATTAACCATAACTACTAGGCGTTTGACCGGTACCCTCGGTACCTTCAGCTAGTATTTTCGCAATATCTCCAGGGGACGGAGTTTCCCAGCCCGGCGTGCAGGAATCCAGGAAGCGAGGATGGAACTGAGGATGGTAAAAATCCCGATGAGCGCCACCGCGGTCCAGTCAATAATAATAGGAATAGTTTCCAGATAGTACCCAGGGTCCAGGATTTTGACCGTTTCTTTCTGGAAGGGCCGGGAAAAAAATCCCAGCACCCCTTCCAATCCATGAATGATATGGTTGATACTGCTCCCCAAAAACAGCCCCGCGCCAATGCCGATGATTGCCCCGGTGAAGCCTGTCAGAAAAGAGCCCCAGAGAAAGATCCGGCTTGTAGCTCCGGGACTTGCCCCGGCGGACTTGAGAACCGCAATGTCCCGCTGCCGTTCAATCACCAGCATGGAAGTGGCAGAAGATACGTTCACCGCCGCCACGAGTACGATGAGGGCCATGATAAAGAGCAAGAGCTGCCGGGTGGATTCATAGGAACGGTACTGGGAGTGCTGGAGTTCCTTCCATGTGTACACACTGTACTCGGATCCCAAAAGTTTCTTCAAGAATGGGGCCATGGCATCGGCTTGGCGGTACGGGTCCTGCATCTTGACCATGAGGTATGATGAGGATAAGTCCGGGGGGAGTATCCTTTTACCCGCTTCATAGCCGATGATACACCAGAGGGCATCCAATTCCCGGTATCCCGAGGAGATGATCCCCCGGACGGTAAAAGGGGTCATCCGGGGGATGGTTCTGCCTTCAGAACTAAGCCGAATGGTCATGATTCGGATAGTATCCCCTATACCCACCTTGAGGGACCGTGCTAAGGCTTCCCCTAAGAGTACATCCTGGTCAGAGGCGATCTTTGCCTCCCCTGCCACGGTAACCAGGTAGGCGCTGCTTCCTGGATCCTCCCAGAAGGAGGGTTCAGTTGCCCGGATAGTCGCACCGGTTTTTCCCTGTTTACCCACCAGCACCCCCAAGCCGTGCTGTTCAGCCCAGACCCCCCGAATACGTTCCAGCTTCCCGATACGAGGAACCATGGAGTCAAGGTTGGCGGAGTTCCTGAAATTATAGATCTGTAAGTGGCCGGTTCCCAGCTCTAGGTACCGGTCGGTGATCCCAAAGATCATACCATCCGCCAGGATGAGCGTAACGATGATGGGGACCAGACTCAAGGCGATCCCGGTGGCCGCGCCGAGGAGGTACCGGCCCCCCTCATGGGCTCGACCCATGAGGTAACGAAGGGCAATGAAGAAACCAGCCCCGCCCTTCATGGCCGCCTCTGTGCCGGATCAAGGGTCTGCTGAGGCCCGATAAGCACCCCTCCCTCAAGGGTATACCGGTACATGGCCCGGCGGGCCACGGTTTCATCGTGGGTAACCACCATGAGGGTCTTGCCCCACTTCTCCGCCGCAGCATAGAGCAGTTCTGCTACGGCGGAACTGTTATCCGGGTCCAAATTGCCCGTGGGTTCATCTGCCAAGATCAGATCCGGATCGTTTACCAATGCCCGGGCCACTGCAACCCGCTGCCGTTCACCGCCGGAAAGGGCCGAGGGAAAATGGTGGAGCCGGGCATCCAGGTGTACCTCTTCCAGCAGGCGCCGGGCTTTTTCCAAGGCCGCCTTTTTCTTCATGCCTGTCATATAGGCCGGAAGCATCACGTTTTCCAGAGCCGTAAAATCTTTTAAGAGGTAATGAAACTGAAAGATGAAGCCCACCCGGTCCCGCCGGTACACGGAAAGGCTGCTTTCTGAGAGGCCGGTAATGTCCACCCCAGCGACTTCCACAGAACCGGCATCAGAGCGGTCAAGCCCGCCTAGAATATTAAGGAGCGTGCTCTTCCCGCTCCCGCTCTGACCGCTCACCGCCACGGTACTTCCCCTAATGACCCCAAAACTGATGCCTCGGAGTATATGCAGAGTTTCCGTACCGGAGGTATAATCTTTTACCAGGCGCTTCACCCCTACGAGGAACTCACTCATACCGTAACACCTCCGCCGGCCTAGTCCGGGAAACCTTTCCAGAGGCAAACCAGGCCGCCAGTAGGGCAGACAAAAAACCAAAGAGGTATATCAGAAACACCTCCTGAGGTATGATCCTGGAAGGAATCTCTTTGATATAAAAAATCGCCGGTGAAAAGACCGCAAAGTCCTCTAAATCCGGAGAATGTCCCATGAGTACACCTGCCAAGGAATTCAAACCATGGATGATTCCATTCACCCCTGCTTCGAGGGCGGTAAAGCACTGGCTGATATGGGTCGCAATCAAAAGCCCTAAGGCCATACCAAGCCCTGCTCCGGTAAAACCGATGATAAAACCGTCCCAGACAAATACCAGCCGAACCGCCCGGTCTCCGGCACCCAGCGCTCGAAACAAACCAATCTCTTCCCGCCGTTCCAGAACCATCCGTCGCTGGGCCTGGAAGATATTAAGGCCCACCACGATAAAGATGAGGCCCACCACCACAAACATGAGGAGTTTTTCAGTACGCAGAGCCCCGAAAAAAGCCCGGTTATACTCCCGCCAGGTACTCAAGACCACAGGTTCTCCCGGAAGGGAGGCGGCCAAGACAGGGCGGATGAGCCCCGCTGCCCGGCTATCCTGCCAGCGGTTTTTGAGCTTAATCCCCAAGAACAGTGCCCCTCCCCCGAGGGTTTCTGCCGTGTCCAGGTTGATAAATCCCCAACCCAGATCGTATTCATAGAAGCCGGAACGGAAAATACCCCTTACGGTGAGAGAGGAATCTGTAGCAGCGGCAGAGGCTTCCGGATCATCCCCTAAAAGACCGGCCACGGAAACCAGGGTAATTTCATCCCCCAGCCCTACCGAAAGACGCCTGGCTAGTTCAGCTCCAAGGAGGAGAGAGCCTTCGGTCCGCAGGTCAAAGGAACCGGCCTCAAATACGAGCTTTTCCGCCATACCCTGGTCGTGCTCCAGCACATCTGGAGGCAGTCCTCGGATGAGGGCCACCTGTGGTTCTCCCCGGTTTCCCCGGACAAGTCCATAGAATTCCCTCATGGGAGTAACTGACCCAATCCCCGGAAGGCCGCTTAGAGGGAACATGACATCCTGCAAGGAGGACGGGTCTTTGGGCTCCGCTGCTTCAGGAACCGGCTCCTCTACCCTGATATGGTATGAAGCGATTTCCAGAATACTTTCGATAAAGCCCAGTTGAAAACCGTTCATTACTGCAAGGATTACCGTCAGGGCCAGTACGCCGGTGGCGATACCTAAGACAGCAAGCATAGGAGAAGGAGAATTCCGGCGCTTCCTGGACATATACCGGGAGGCCACAAAGCCGATCCACCTCACATGGGGCAAGATGCCTCCTCCCCAAAGGGATTTCTGTACTACCGCAATGCGTTTCACCTAGGTTCCTTTCATAGATACTATGGGAGGCCGAAAGCCTCCGAGGGATGGGCCCTCTCCGCTTAAGGACGGACCCGTTCTTCCGATATTTTACGGCCATCTTCCCAGACAGCCCGGAGGATTAACCTCCCGTTCATATATAACTCTTCGATTTCCTGCCCCTTATCCTTACGGACAAGCCGTTCCAAAACCCCCTTGAGGTAATTCCGTTCCAAGATACGATCCCCGGCTTCATCGTAGGTGTATTCAATGCGCCGTTCCTCTTCTCCGGCCTTCCAGTCTACCGAAGCCAGCCGGTCCCCGTTCCAGGTATTGTGGATATCCCTTACAATGGTCCCGGCTTCATCCTGGGTGATCTCCGTTACTATCCGTCCTCGCTCGTCGGTGGTGTATATCACGCGATCACCCGCATGCGGGGCCTCCAAGAAAAGGTCCTGCATGAATTCCGAACCATAAGCCGTACTGGGGCTGACAAACGCCGCTTTTTGTTCCTCCACCGCAGCTTGAAGCCCAAGATGGGGAAAGTGCAGCCGGGTTAAACCGGTATCCGTAGAAACCTCCTGATGATACACTCGCTCTACCGCTCGCAGGGCATGGGAACGGCTATACCGGTAATAGTCGCTCAGCACCGGTTCGATCTTTTCTTCCATGGCTCCGGAGGATGCATCCTCCCCTCCTTCAACCGGGACAGCAGTTTTGAGCCGGGTTTCCGCCCGAATAAGCAGTTGCTGGCTATAGAAGTAGGCGGTGATGGTTTCAGTACCATCCTCGGCAATGTGGCGTTCTTCCCGAAGCAGGTTAGTGCCATTAAGAACATCATAGATTTCGATGAATCCGGTGAACCCTTTTTTTTCAGGGCTAGATTCCGGAGGCGGTTCTTCTGAAGCAGGGGCCGGTTCACCTTCCTCATCAGGCTCCGGTATGGGGATACTCACCAAAGAGGAAACCAGCATGGTCTTCCCCTGCTCATTCCTGAAGATCCATTGCCGCCGGGATTCCTCCCCATCTTCATAAAGGGTGTGCAATTCGATTCGGTATGAGGGCCGGTAATAGGCTTGTAGAGGTTCGGGAAGATCCAGGGCAGCCATGAACTCCACCGAAAGGCAGTATTGGTTTCGTAATGCCGCAAGCCGGGAGGAAATGCCCTCTAAGATCATTCCTGCAGCATTGGAACGATACCAATCCACCGGCGCGGCATCTCTGGTCGTGGTTATAAGTAAGACCAGCGCGAGTCCATAGCCCTTACGCAAGGCCGACAAATTCCAGGGCATAACGGTGAGGATCAAAGGGATGTATATCCGGGTATTTTTCCCCGGTACAGATAAAAATCACCGGCAGTTTGAGCTCCTCGGCCAGGGAAAAAACCACCCCTCCCTTAGCACTGGAGTCGTATTTGGTCAGGATAACCCCATCAAGGGGAACTGCGTGGTGAAAGGTTGCCGCCTGAACCAGGGCATTCCTACCGGTGGTAGCATCCAGCACGAGCCATTTGATATACCGGGCTCCTTCAGCCTTGGATTCCACTACCCGATCTATCTTCTTTAATTCCTCCACCAGGGCGGATTTGGTATGCATCCGGCCTGCGGTATCCCCAATGATTAGGTCCCCAGCCCCTGAACGAGCCGCTTCAATGGCATCATAGATCACCGCTGCCGGATCACCGCCGTGTTTGTGGGCCACTACCCGTACCCCCAGGCGCTCGCCGTGGATTTTAAGCTGATCAATGGCGGCAGCCCGGAAAGTATCCCCCGCCGCGAGAATCGGTTTTTTATGCTGAGAACGATACCGATCCGCCAATTTAGCCGCCGTAGTGGTTTTTCCCACTCCGTTCACCCCTAACAAGAGAATCACCTGTAAGGTTTCTGCAGGCATGTCCAGGGATACCGTGGTACCCTGTCCTAGTTCTAGGAGCAGTTCTTCCAGCAGTTTGGCTAAACCCTTCCGTACCCCCTGGGCTTCGGTGATCTTTTCTTTTTTACAGAGGGTCCGTAAGGTATCCACGGTCTTGTAGGCCCCTGCAGCTCCAAAATCACCTTCTACCAGTAGATCCGTCAATTCTTCAAATAATGATTCGGAAACGACATTTTGGATACCAAAAAATTTCTTTAAGCGTTGGGCAAAACTTCCCATGGTCATGATCCTTCTTCTTTACCGCTACTGTTTTGCTAGGAAGGCCGCATCTTCACCACCGGTCCTGATATAACGGAATATACGGTAAAAGGTTTCAGCTAAAGCCACCCCGGCAACGATACTTGTTCCTATGGAAATATAATACCGGGTCAGGGACCCCTCATACAAATCAGGGTTACCCGTCCTATTGTAGGCGTTTATATGAGCAGTGGCTATCCCGTTTATGACAAAGGCCACCGGCAAGGCAATCCAGAATCTTCCATAGGCACTGTACAGGCGCCTTCGGGATTTTTCTACCCGCTGTTCCTCTGCACTATGGCTTGGTTTGGGTTTTACCGTCAGGGTGGCCTGGTTTGTTTCGGCCTGTTCTTCTCCCTGAATGAGCACCGATGCCACCTTTCCTTCGGGGGTTTCAATCTGGAAATGCTCCAATGCGGTGAGGGGTATTTTTACCGGTAACGGGGTCTCTCCCCGATAGAGGGCCCCCTGGTACACCTTGGCTTCCCCGGGAACCGCTATGGTAAGGGATCCGTAACTCAAAGGCTGTAAATTAATATACAACTCTGCTAATTCCCCCTCAATAAGGTCCAAAGGCATGCTAAGGGGCTTATAGTTATCCGCAAAGCTCTCAATCTCTATGGAACCAGGGGGGTATTCCCGGGGGCCTACGGTACCCCGGCCTGCAAAGGAGCCGTCTACCAAGAGGATGGCCTCTTCCGGCTTGGTGTGGACCAAGAGGGACGCAGGTGGGGCTTCAGAAACCACTGCTACAAGCCTATTGGCCAATTCATCCACCGCCTGGACCATATCCTCGCTGGAGAAAATACTGCTGTCTTCATACTGAAAGGAGTCGGTATACAGGGTATATAGTTTCACGCTGATATATAAACGACTATGAAATGTCGCAATAGTCCCGGCAAGAAAGGCATCGGCCTTTTGGTTGACACAAA
This sequence comes from Treponema sp., assembly GCA_031288495.1. GTDB lineage: Bacteria > Spirochaetota > Spirochaetia > Treponematales > Breznakiellaceae > JAIRLU01. The sequence goes on from JAITRH010000063.1 coordinate 6,821, forward strand.
ACCGGTATTCTCCTCCGGGCTTGGGCGGAGGCGGAAAAGTACCTTTCAGCATATCATCGGTAAACTTAAAAGCCGGTCTCTCCGCGATAAGCGGTACCTCGGCTTCAGCCTTACCCAGGGCTTCTTCAAGTTTCTGGATCTCCTGCTCCAGGGTCTTGAGATTTTTTCGATATTTCCACGGAGGATCCCCTCCAAAAAGCAGCTTGTCCCGTTCCCCTCGTTTTGCCACCAGCGTTTTAGCCGCCGCAGCCTTGGACTTGGACCATGCGTAATGGGTATAATAGAGGTACTCCTCAGAAGGCCGGATCCGATGATCCACTTTTTTCAAGGCTTCCACGAGGTTTCGGGTCATGACTTCCCCTAAAAGCTGCTGGGAAGGGGGAAGAGCAGAAACATCCAAAGCAGTTACGGACAAGACCCATTCCTTGTTCTGAGTTGGGGGGGGCTCCCCGGCATCGGTCCTGCCCAACCCTTGTACTGGTCCGCATACAGGCCAAAACAGGAGGATGAGCAAAAAACAAGCCGTCCTTAGAACCAGCATTTTTCTTCTGAGGCTCCTTCCAGCATAACCTGCACCCTTAGACCTGGGAATTCCATGCAAAACGCAAGTACTCCTCGATAAACAGATCGATATCCCCATCCATGACCGCTTGTATATTACCGCTCTCCGTCTTGGTCCGGTAATCCTTAACCAGGGTATAGGGTTGGAAGACGTAAGAACGGATCTGATTCCCCCAGGAAATATCCTTCTTTTCCTGGGCAAACTTTTCATGTTCCTTTTCTTTTTCCTGCCGGTAATAGGTATAGAGCCGGGCCTTGAGCATACTCATGGCAATGGCCCGGTTTTTGATCTGGCTCCGCTCATTCTGGCAGGCTACCACGATTCCTGTGGGAAGGTGGGTAAACCGGACCGCGCTGTCCGTCTTGTTGATATGCTGCCCGCCCGCCCCCCCTGAACGGTAGGTATCCACTCGGAGATCTTCCGGTCTAATGATTACTTCTACGGAATCGTCGATTACCGGGAAAATGTATGCTGAGGCAAAGGACGTGTGCCGCCTCGCATTAGCGTCAAAAGGAGAAATGCGAACCAGCCGATGTACCCCGGATTCGCCTTTGAGGTAGCCGTAGGCATAATCCCCTTCGAGCCGAGCCGTAGCGGACTTGATACCCCCTTCCGCTTCCAGCCGATCCACCTCTTCGATGGAAAATCCCTTTCGTTCTGCCCAGCGAAGGTACATACGGTAGAGCATCTGAGACCAGTCACAGGCTTCAGTACCTCCTGCACCGGAATGAATGGTGAGGAAACAGCCGTTTTTATCCACTTCTCCACCCATGAGTTCAAAAATATTCTGCCTTTTATATCGGGCACAGAGTTCCGTCAAGGTAGTCTCGATTTCCTCATCCTGAGACTCGTCTTTGGCTTCTGCGGCCAGTTCGTAGAGTACTACCAGATCATCGATCTCCCTTCGCAGGCTTCTCCACGGTTCATACCGACCCTTGAGGAGCTTGAGTTCCCCCATGAGTTTTTCCGCCTGCCCCGGATCATTCCAAAAGTCTGGGGTTCCCGCTTTTTGTTCCAGTTCCCCTATGCGCTGTCCAAAGGAAGCGTCCTCAAAGACGCCTCCAGGTTTCATAGATTTGAGCCCTCAAACTTTCAATAGGGGCGCCTAATTCAGATAACAACATAACACCTTTCCTTATAGTTCCTGCTGCAATGGGTTTATACCGGCAACCTTTGGACTTACTGGTCCGTTAATTCCATGAGGGGAATAGGCTTGGGGGAATCATCTTCACCCTCAACCCGGGCAAGCTCTTCCATGAGTTCTTTACCCCTCCTTGAGAGTTTGGTAGGGATCTGAATCATAAGTTTGATATAGAGGTTACCCCGTCTCCCCCCTGGGCCTGGGGGAATCCCTTCATCCCGGATCCTGAGCATTTTACCATTCTGGATCCCCGGAGGAACTTTAACCTTAATGGTTTTCCCGTCTAGGGTCATGACATGAATATCCGCTCCCAGGGTGGCTTGGCTTATGGAAATGGGGACCGCGCAATACAGGTCCATGTCTTGGCGCTCAAAATATTCGTGGGATTTAACCCGGAAGAACACATAGAGGTCTCCTGGAGGACCTCCGTTGGGACCGGTATCTCCTTGCCGGGGAATAATCACCCGCTTGCCGTTTTCTACCCCCGGCGGGACGGTAACCATGATCTTTTGACGTTTCTTTTGGGTCCCAGAACCGTTACATTCCTTACAGGGGTGCTCGATAATATACCCCTCCCCTCCACAGTTCGGACACGTAGAGGCCACGGAAAAAAAACCCTGGCTATGGCGCACCTGCCCGGATCCGCCACAGGTAGCACAAACCTTTTTGCCCGTACCGCTGGAGGCTCCGGTTCCTTTACAGGTCGGACAAGCCTCATTCCGAGAGTACTGAATCTCCACTTTGGTACCGAACACCGCATCTTTAAAAGATATATCCACGTCATAGCGGAGATTTGCCCCCTGCCGGACACCAGAACCGCCCGAGGAACGACGGCCGCTGTTGCCAAAAAAGGTATCAAAGATACTGGAAAAATCCCCAAAAAGATCTCCAAAGTCGTGGAACGCAGCAGAAAAATCCTGCTGCCCCCCCATACCTTCAACTCCAGCAAAACCAAACTGATCGTACGCAGCTTTCTTCTGATCATCCGAAAGAATTTCGTATGCCTCGGTGGCTTCCTTAAATTTCTCTTCCGCTTCTTTGTTGCCCTGATTCTTATCCGGGTGATATTGAATGGCCAACTTCCGGTATGCCTTCTTTATATCGTCTTTGGTAGCGCCCTTCTGTACCCCCAGGACTTCGTAGTAATCACGCTTTGCCACAATAACACCCTTTTAACCTTAGTAAACTTCATTACAATTCCCTTGATTCCCTTTTTACCCGGCCCAAGAATTGCAGATGAAGGTCTTGCTATTTGTCATCCACCACTTCGTAATCCACATCTTCGGCTCGCTTAGTATGGTCAGCACTATCCTGAGCAGCGCCGCTTCCTGCAGGATGAGCATCAGGCTGCTGCCCCGGCTGAGCCCCGGTCTGTTTGTATACCTCTTCTGCAATCTTGTAGGATACCTGTTTCAGGGCTTCGGTTTTGTCTCGGATGGCCTGAACCTCGCCCCCTTCCAGGGCCCGCTTAAGGTCTGCAATGGCTTCCTCAGCCTTGGCTTTATCCGCCGCATTGATCTTATCCCCCAGATCCTTGATGTTCTTCTCGGTGCTGTAGATCATGGTATCCGCTTCGTTTCGGACTTCCGCTCGTTCCCGTTCCTTCCGGTCTTCTTCAGCGTGGAGTTCCGCTTCCTTAACCATGCGGTCAATGTCAGCATCCGAAAGCCCTGAAGAACTCTCAATACGGATCTTCTGTTCTTTACCGGTGCCTAAATCTTTGGCAGATACATGCACAATGCCATTGGCGTCGATATCAAAGGCTACCTCTATTTGGGGTATACCCCGAGGCGCAGGAGGGATGCCTACCAGATCAAACCGGCCCAGGGTACGGTTCTGATTGGCCATTTCCCGCTCCCCTTGAAGTACTTGGATGGAAACCGCGGTTTGACCGTCAGCAGCCGTAGAGAAGATCTGGCTCTTCCTGGTGGGGATGGTGGTATTCCGAGGAATAAGCTTGGTCATCACGCCCCCCAAGGTTTCAATTCCCAAGGAGAGGGGGGTTACATCCAGGAGCAGCACATCTTTGACATCTCCTCCCAAGATACCTCCCTGGATTGCCGCGCCAATGGCCACTGCCTCATCAGGATTGACCCCCTTATTGGGTTCTTTCCTGAAAAGATCCTTGACGATCTGCTGTACCGCTGGAATCCGGGTAGAACCTCCCACCAGGATGATCTCGTCAATCTGGTCTGCGGTGAGTCCCGCATCAGAGAGGGCCTTTTTACAGGGCTCTTTGGATCGTTCCAAAAGGTCCGAAACCATCTGTTCAAATTTCGCCCGGGTAAGGGTTTTCTGCAGGTGCTTAGGCCCTGATTGATCTGCGGTAATAAAGGGAAGGTTCACCTCAGTGGTCTGCATCGCGGAAAGCTCGATTTTGGCTTTCTCGGCCGCTTCCCGGAGGCGCTGCAAGGCCATACGATCCTGCCCAAGGTCTATAGCGGTATCTTTCTTAAATTCCGCAATGAGCCATTCCATGATCCGGCGGTCAAAATCATCCCCCCCGAGGTGGGTATCTCCATTGGTGGACTTCACTTCAAAGACCCCTTCCCCCAGTTCCAGAATGGAAATGTCAAAGGTGCCGCCTCCCAGATCATAGACCGCGATGGTTTTTTCCTTTTTTTGATCCTTGTTAAAGCCGAAAGCCAAAGACGCTGCAGTGGGCTCATTGATGATACGCTTAACCTCAAGCCCTGCAATCTTCCCGGCGTCTTTGGTAGCCTGCCGTTGAGCGTCGTTGAAGTAGGCCGGCACGGTGATTACCGCTTCGGTAACCGCTTCCCCCAGGTAATCTTCCGCGGTTTTTTTCATTTTTTGCAGGACAAAGGCGGATATTTCTTGGGGAGAATACTTTTTCCCGTCAATATCCACTCGTACATCATCCCCCTGTTCTACCACCCGATAGGGGACCAATTTCATTTCATTGCCCACCTCAGAATACCGGCGCCCCATGAAGCGTTTAATAGAATAAATCGTGTTCTCAGGGTTCGTGATCATCTGATTCTTTGCCGGTTGACCGATTACCCGTTCACCCTTACTGGTAAAACCGACGATAGAAGGGGTGGTTCGCCCACCCTCAGAATTCTGAATAACGATGGGTTCACCCCCCTCAAGCACCGATACGCATGAGTTGGTGGTTCCCAGATCGATTCCAATTATTTTACCCATATATGATAAACTCCTTTACCGTTTTTCCTATTTTTCTTATAAAAAATAGGAAAATATAATTAATGCCATCTTAATAAATATACTAAAAAATCACCTGCTTGCGATCATACGCCTCCTGTCCTGTATAATTATGAGGGATTTTCCGCTGCCCCGGCGTCTTCGTTATACTGGGCCTTTTCCGGTTCCCTGTCGGTCCCCGGCTGCTCAGGCATCAGAACCTTTACTTTGGCGCTCCTCACGACCCGATCCTTTAAGAGGTACCCTTTAATGAAATCTTCTTTTACCACCGGCTCGTCTATATCTAGAGACTTCTCCACCATGATCGCTTCATGCCGATTGGGATCAAAGGGTTCTCCCGCGGAATCGTACCGTTTGAGACCCCACTTATGCTCCAACTGGGAAGACAGGCGCTTTTCTATCATGCTGATCCCTTCGTAAAAGACGGTGAAGTCCGCAGCAACCTTCTGGGAGGTATCTGCCGCTTTGATAGCCCGTTCAAAATCATCAATAATGGGGATAAGGTCCAAAAGCAGGCTCTGATTTGCAAAATCAATGGCTTCCTGTTTCTCCCGGTTCATACGCTTGCGGAAATTCTCAAATTCTGCGGCTTTGCGTAGATACTGATCCTGAAGCTCCGCGATCTGGGCTTCCATACCTTTGAGTTTTTCCTCTGGGGCGAGGTTCTCAGGCGGCTCTACCCCCTGTTCGTCCTGAGGTGGCTCAGCTTCAGGGGTACAGAGTTCTGGGGAGGCCTTGGAAGTTTCCGCTGCCTGTTCCGGATGATGATTTTCTTCGTGATCATGAGCGTAATTTTCTGTTGACATAACAATTCTCACCTTTTTATGAATTCTGGATGCATGGTGTAGTCTCGTGAAACCTATACACCCTAAAACATACTATATATGGGTCTCAACCTGAAGGATGTTTAAATCCCTAAGATTAATACTCAATTAAAAACATACTTAACCAGTACTATAAAGGTCAAGAAAATTTTGTTACCCCACAGAAATCCGGGGAAGGACAGGCAAAGGTTTCCTTATGAAACCAAGGGGAAGGTTCATGCCGGGATCTAGTATCTCATAAGGCATGTATATATAATGCCCCTATGATTCTCTATGATCCAGATCTCATACAAGCCCATACTGATTACGGTATCATGATCCCGATTTCCCCTGCCCGGGCGTCGCGGATTATTGCTTTTCTTACCCAGACCGGAGTCCTTCGTACCCATCCCCTCAAGCCGGTTTTTGATTGCCCCGGGGCCCGCTGTTTTTTAGGCGAATCCCCGGGGCCGCTCATAAACCGGGAGGATCTGGAACGGGTCCATCAAAAGGAGTTCATCGCTATGTTGTACGAAGAGGGCCCGGAAGGTTCCCAAGGATTGCTGAAAGCCCTCCTCCATGCCTACGAGCTTATAGACAGCCAGGGGCAGCCCCACCGTTATGAGCCGGATCGGGCGGTGAAGCCCTTGAAAGCGCTGTTTCACCTTACCCTAGCCCAGGTTGAAGGTACCTACCTAGCCTGCCGGCTTGCCCTAAAGCATGAGGGCCCTACGCCGGGGTTCTGTTATTATCTGGGCGGGGGCATGCACCATGCCCGGTATGACCAAGGGGCAGGGTTTTGTCTTATCCATGATATCATGATTGGGGCTCGGAAATTGCAGGCTGAGCACCGGGCCCGCGGGATATGGATTATAGACCTGGATGCTCATAAAGGATGCGGTACTGCAGAATTGGTACATTTTTCCCGAATCCGCGGGGAGCTGGGAGGGAATGAAGGCGCAGCACCGGCTCCGGAGATCCGTACCCTCTCCATACACATGGCCAAAGGATGGCCCTTGGATGAGGAAACCTTGCGCGCAGCACCCCTGGGACGGGCTCCCTGGATCAAGGGGGATGTAGAGATCTGCATCGAAGCGGGAGCAGAGGATACCTATGTGCCGGAATTACAGAAGGGTTTAGAACTGCTGGAGAAAGATTCCAACCTGCAACCGGACCTGGCCATCGTGATTGACGGGTCCGACCCGTATGAACATGACGGTCTCCCTTCCAGCAGCCTCCTCAAGCTGAGCCTGGACTGTTGCATTGAACGGGACCGGCTCATCTATCAGTACCTCCGGCAACAGAGGATTCCCTCTGCATGGATCATGGCGGGCGGTTATGGGGAACGGGCCTGGGAACCGAATGGGTACTTTTTACAGACCTTGTCCGAAGGGAACCGGTGAGAACCAGAGCGTTTTTCCCGAGCGCTACCGTTGTAGTTTATCCAGAAGGAGCTTCTGGAATCGCCTTATCGATTGAGAACCAGGTTCCAAGGCTAAGGCTGTTTCACAATCTGCGAGCGCTTGGGGAAGGTCATCCAGATGATAATAGGCCTGCCCTCGGCGATAGCGACAAAATGCCTGATAGGGGTTTATCTTGAGGGACAGGGTAAAATCCTCAATGGCATCCAGGTACTGTTGCAAAACCGTTTTGACAATACCCCGAAAATAAACGGCTTTATAGGATTCACCGTTCAGTTCTAAAGAACGGGTAAAATCCTCTATAGCATCGTCATAGTGAGAGCAGGCGAAACTAGCCATCCCTCGATGCTTATAAATAAGGGAAGCGATGGTATTTTTAGGCTCCTTGTTCAGAATAGCGGTGTAGAAGGCAATCGCTTCTGTAAACCGATGCTCATTATGAGCATACAGGGCGGTAAGGAGCAACTCATCAATGGAATTGCTTTCCGGTAAATCCTGGGATGCTGGAACAAGAGCTGCTCCGTCTCTAGAAGTTTTCTTTCGGGGATGATGCAGGGGCTTGTTCAGTTTTTCATGGGCAAAGAGGGGGATATCAATGGATGCTTCAATTTTCTTAAAAAAAGAGTCCCGACGCTTTTCCAACTCCCCGTTAAGCCGCCGCTGATAGGTCCTGACTTCCTGAAAAACCGTATCGGCTAAGGAAAGACTGGCATTAAGGGCTGCTAATTTCCGTTTCATCGGTTCATCGAAGGGGGTAAATGCCGCTTTATACACCAATTCATGTTCCACTTCAGCCCAGGCATCCTGGAGAATAGTACGAATCTGAATCTCCATTACTTCCAATCCACAGTCTCCCCGTCTTTTTATAAGGGCCTCAGGAATTTTTATCAAGAAGTGAATTGATTCATAGCCGAATTCTTTGAAAGAATAATCAGAACCCTTTCGCTCCACCTCAACAACTTCAAAGTTCCCTTTTAAACACTGCTCAACTATGGCGAGATCTTCAAAAAAAGGGCATACAATCCTGATGCCGATTACATCGGTAATGCATAAAGAGTGAGAACAGGACGGATCTTTTTGCAGTAGCTGGAGGTATTTTTTATAATAACTCTCAAAGTCCTTGACCCGGCCTTTGACTATCGGACGGGATGAAAGAAACTTGAGCTTTTCCTCAAGGGTGGTTTCCATATCCCTGGCAATTAAAACCCGTACCAGGGCATAGGCTTCATAGGCTTTCCGGAAGGTATTCTGATCGGGAATTGTGCGGTTATACATCCTACGGCCCCGTTTTCCCTATAGAAAAAAATCAAAGGCTACCTAAAAAACTACTCAGAATTTCTCAGATAGCCTTCGATTCATAGTACTACTGTAAGCAACCACTTACCGGGCTTTATTCTTCAGCTTCGCCGCCGCTAGCACCATCGGTAGGAGTAAAGGTAGTCTCGGTAGCCTGGCGCTGCTGATCCAGCATCCGCTGAATTTGAGCTTGACCAATCCGCTGCAATTCTGCTGTCTTTCGTGCAGTCTCCCGATCCTGGATAATATTCCAGAGGGCTTCATCCTCAATATCCCGTTCGGTATCAAGGATCGCTTTATCGTAGATGAGTTTAACATCCTTGAAATAGCCGATAAAATCGCCACCAGGGTTCGCGGCATTCCGCTGAATGAGGAATCCGCCAAACTTCACAAAAGGCGTTGAATCAGGATAGAGGGGGTACAAGCGTAATTCACGATTCCGCACATTCTGCACATACGCAGGATTATCCCACCGGAGTTCTCCCCAACCTTCAAAGTTAAGATACCCCATGAAGAAGGTCTTTTCGTTCCCTTTATCATCAACGAGGATCACCGAAAGGCCATGGGGAAAATTGAGGCCATAAGCATTGACCGCTATGGACTTAATGGTCCCTACGTTCTTGACCACCCCTAAACCGCCGGCAGGTTTACCCTCCTCATCAGGCTCGCCTTCAAAACGACTAGGACCAGTAACCCCTGATTCTTCACTAGCTTCGATATTGCCATCGTCATCAATGGTTGCCGGAGGTTCAAACGCGGGAATTTCAAAGGGAGGCTTCACAACAGCCCAAGAATTAAAGGGCTCCACGGGGAAGTGGATACGAACACCCATTACCTTTTCCCATTCTTTAGAGGGGGCTTCTTTAGTATAACTAAGATGCTTGGTAGTGACATTCTGCGAAGAAGATGAAAATACCACATCCCACCGCTCTATAGCTAAAGAAGATTTCATCACTTCTTTTTGCCGGGCGGTGAAGTTGCTGGTGGCCTCATTGGTAAAATCCATCAAGGTCGCACGGTTTTGAGTGGGCACGTCATTTTGATCGGGAACAATATCAGCCGTTAATTTTGAAAAGTCGATAAGCACCGACTCATCAGCAAACACCGATCCCATTAGTAACAACGTGACGACGACAAGAATGAAGATACGTTTCATTCACAGCTCCTTTCAATTGTCTGTAATTTTAACATACTAGTTATTAACAAGTATACAAAATATAATTTATTTGTCAATGTCTTTTTATCGCAATTTCTGCAATATGGGTAAATTTTAAAATACTTAGGTGAGGCTGCTTCAGCATGTCCAATGCTGAAGCAGCCTCATTTATCCCCATACCTCACCCATTTGCATGACCGGTACTTCATGGCCATAGATAAAAAGCCTGACCTCCTGTACCGAAGGAAAATTCCGTCGGATTCCCTGTTGGAGTGTACCCAGACCCCACAAGGCATCCCTCATCGGAGCTTCCAACAGGGGTAAAGCGGCGCTTTCCGAAAGATCGAGGTATACCACCTTATCCCGGTATAATAATGAACGAAGCCTGGTTTCTCGGGGAAACAAAGGCAGGGAATCCGGTACCGTCGGTCCAAGAAGAACTTCCTCCACGTACCGTCGGAGGGCCATTTCTTCTGTAGAGGCTCGGGAAAGCATGCGGTTTTCTACCGCCGGTTTTCCATCCTCCAAGGTATAAAATATAAAGGTCCGTCTCACCTGGTTCATTTGCCGGAATTCGATGAAGGTGAAGATGCCCAGCAAGAACAGGTAAACCAAACGCCGAATATACGATTTTACCCTAAAACCGCCTTTTTTTTTAATGGTTCTCGTACCACCGCCTACCATACCCATTCTTTTCATTCGACCATTGTATATGGTGGCCCTGCATCCTTACAACCCTTCAAACTCCTTCACAAAATCCAGGATACCCTTATATAAGGCCTCTGAAAAGTGCTGCAAGTAGGTTTCATCGGTTAAAAGAGTAGCGTCCCGCTCATTACTGAGAAAACCTAACTCCACCAAGACCGAAGGCATCCGAGCATTCCGTACTACAAACCATTCCTCCTCCTTGATACCCCGGGAAGGAAAAGAGCTGCCAAGGGCTTCATCAAAGCGTTTCATAATAGATTCGGCCATTCTGATACTTTCAGAAGTAAATTCCTCCTCAAGCATCGCATTAAGAATAGGAATCACCTCCTGAGCATCTTTATATTTCGAATGGTCAATGACGGTTCGCCGATACTCGGGATTGAGGTACCACACCTCATAGCCCCTTACGTGTTTATTGAAGGAGGCGTTGGCGTGAATAGAAATGAATACCGTAGCTTCGTTCTCTTTCAGGGGAATCCCATTGGCTATGGCCACCCGATCGTCCAAACTGATAAAGGTGTCCTGGTCCCGCGTTAATAAGACCTGTTTATCTGGAAAGTTACGGGAAAGCCGACTATGGAGGTCCTTGGACATCGTGAGAACAAGGTCCTTTTCCTCCACCCGCAAGGATTTTCCATCAATAGTATGGTTTCCCACGGCTCCGGTATCTTTACCTCCATGACCAGGATCCACAATAATCGCCGCAATACGAAACTGGACCGGCGCTTCCTGGGGAAGGTCATCTTCTAGGGCCTTGCTGAGGGCGCTCACAAAGGCGTGGGGAAACTGCAGCGTTCCTTGCTCAAGAAAGGGGGATGGAAGGGAGAGTATTTCCTTACCGTTACGTATCATCAGACCGGTTTCACCGGGCAGCCCAACCCGGAAAGATAGGTCCTGATCTGCCCATGACAAAACGCCGGTCTGAAAAAAGGGATCCCAGCGGAATGTGGCGGCCCTTCCAGGAGAGCCGAGGTTTTTGAGGGTTTCATCTAAGGTGAGGGCCTTCTCATCCCCAAAACCCACTATTTGTGCGGATATAAAGAGAATGTTGGAAAATACGAGCCCTATCAAGAAACGCCGATTATACATCAATAGTACCTACAGAAAGCCTTTTCATGGAACTTGAAGAAGCGCTGAACCAATACCTCAGGAACCGTGAGTAATGAGGCCGGTGAGAGGGCTCAGCACCTCGGTACTATGGATACTAACGAAACTAACCGCGTTTCAGAAGAACCTACCGCTTGTACCCTCGCTATTACTCACTACCCTTGGACGTACCGGTTCTTGCTTCAAAAGGAATGAAACGGTACCAGGGTATCTACTATATATACCGCCCCCTGATACCCTCCTCGGATCAGGGCTGCCCAAAAACGGCGGCCCAAAACCAGGGTTCCTGGTTCCCGAATCTGAGCTGGGGCATCTGTCCCAGCTTCCTCCAGGGGAAGGGGAAACCCGGTGATTGCCCGGACCGCTTCAAGACTTTCTTGCACGGTCCTCCCGGTATAATCTTGCAAATCTGATTCGATTAAGGGCTGAAACCGAAGGAGGACCACCGGAGGCTTTGCAAGGGAAGCCTTACCCCGTATCGGCGCATATTCCGGTTCCGGGAAAGCCGCGAGCAGGGAACTCAAGGATTCGGGAATGGCAAAAGCCGCAGGGGGAAATACCCGGTCCCTTGCATCGGAAGCAAGGAACTGCTCGGTTTCACTATCCGGCGCCTCAAGACGGATCAAAACGGCACGAGCAGCCTGTTCCGCTGCGTGTACCGCGGCTTCCCGTGTAGGAGCGGCGCTGATACTATTCCCGCACTTGCTTACGTTGTTTTCAGGAAACCGAACCCGGGTTCCTGGCCCAATCCGAAGGAACAGATCCCGTATGTATTCAAGGGATTGGGCCCGTTCAATACCTTGAATACTCCGAACCTTTCCGGGTATGGAAATAAACGCCCGTTCCGCACTGGTCCACTGCCGGATCGGTTCAAGGCCTTTGGGGGGTCTTCCTAAAGCGATCTGGATGGCTCCCCGGGTAACTTCCACCCCTGAGGAGTAGGGGTAGGTCCAGCCCGACATATAGCCCCCGGAAAGCCGAGCCGCAATTTCCCCTATCATCGGCCCCTGGGGAGTGAGTTTCATATCTCCCTTCGCTGCCCCGTTGGTGATACCCAAGGCCCTGATCCCTGCTCTAAAGACCGCAAGAAGGGATTCAGCCGCAGTGGTGTTCAGGGTGGTGGGCATGGTATGGCCCATTTCAATGAAATACGGGGGGAAGAAGATATGCCGGTCCGCTAAGCCGTGGATGCAGATCTCCCCTTGGTATACCAAGGCGTCTACCGAAAATTCAGGCCCTTCCATGTATGCTTCCAGAATAACCCGATTTGTTCGGGAGAATCTCAGGGCATCGGCCACCGCAGAGCTGAGCATTTCAGGATGGTCAACCCTGCAACAGCCCCGGGCGCCCATATTGTCCACAGGCTTGACCACCAGGGGATACCCAAACGGAGGGGAAAACCCCGAATCAGGTACCGCTTCCACCACCACAAATGCAGGCGAAGGGAGTCCTGCCGCTTGAAAACACCGGCGCATCCGTTCCTTGTCCGAAGCATTGAGGGCAGCCTCATAGGGGATCCCAGGAAGCCCTAATTGGGCTGCAACCCAGGCGACGGTAGCAGAAAAATCCGTTCCTGCGGTCATGATCCCCCCCAATCCCCCCTGGGCTTTAAGGGAAACTCCCAAGGCTGCAATACCCTCTTTGTCTTTTAAATCGATCCGCTCAAAGCGATCCGCTAAGGAGACGCAGGGGGCATGAGGATCCGCATCCACTACTACGGTTTCAAGGCCCAATGCCTTGGCAATGCTGATAGCAGGTCCCTGCATCACCCCTGCTCCCAGGATCATTAATCGTTTTTGCATATCATCTCCCACCCGCTGATTTCACGACCGTCCCTTCTTGGGCCGCCGTTTTTCTGACTGCATACACCTCGAAGGTATCTCCAAGATGGAATATACGACTTATCCATAGAAATAAACCGTATGCCATACCGTTTTTTCTCCATGCTTTATCCAAAAACCTTCCTACCAAGGGAAAACGTTCCGGATGATGTCCGGAAATAACTACCTTTTTGAGCTTAAACCCAAAGCGTTTGAGAATATTTCCGGTCCGAGAAGGCTGCCAAAGGGTCCAATGATCCGGAGGACTTTGTTCTAGGAACCCTCGGAAGGATTTACGGCCTGATATACCAGAACCAGAAGGGGTTGAAAAGGTCAATACCCCCCCGGGTTTGAGGAGTTGGTACAGTTCTGTGAGTACCGCTCCGGGCCGTTCAAAATGTTCCAGCACATACCAAAGGGAGATAAGGTCAAACCCTGTAGCCCGTATCTCTGCAGGCACAGGGGTTTCCGGGAAAAACCCCTGGAATGCAGGGATATGCAGTTCATCCCGTACATACCGAACCGCATCTTCTGCCGGGTCCATGCCAAAAGGCAAAAACCCTTCTTCCCGAGCAGCCGCCAGGAAGGGGCCATAGGCACAACCTATATCTAAGAGTCGAACTGGGGCCCTGGAAGACTCTCCTTCGTGGTTCCTTCGGGAGCGGCGGAGTAGCTGCTTACTATACTGAAGCCGTTTTCTTCCATTTTGTACCAGATTCGGAAAATCTTCCAGGTAGGTTTTGCCGTATTGCTGCTTATAAAAGGAAAAAAAATAATCCCTCGCATATGCAATGGGATGCAACGTAGAACGGAGAAGGTACACTATACCACAGCGCCGACACCGCCGGTAGGTTCTATCCGGGAACCGGGCACAGACCGGATCCTGAGCAGGAAGCGTCCCCCCGCAGACCGGACAAACTGTGGGAACCCGAAGGGTATAGCGTCTCACCAGATCCCCCAGCCCTTGGGGGGAAGCAGTTTCATCCTCTGGCGGATTAAGCCCATACCGCACCCTGAGCCGCTCGCAACGATCCCCCACGGATTTAAGGGCTTCATCATTGAGGAGGAGGGATTTCCGGTCCTTGGGATCCTGCGTATCAAGCACAGGCTTGGTATAGAGGATGTGTCGTAAACGGTACGCTCCTTTTTTTCCCATACCCCCTGAAATAAACCCTGTATGTACCGCCAGTTTTTCATGATAGGCACCGGGAGATAGGAGTAACACCGGTACCCGAGCAGCAAGGCTTTCAAAGGCCGTGAGGCCGAAATGGGTAACCACGAGATCATAATAAGCAAGCTGTTCCCGGAGTTCTACCATACCCTCTACAACCCGAATTCCTGCGGCCACCAGGGCTGCCTTGTGCTGCTCCTTCACCCGGTTCTCGTGGAGCCCGCCGAAGAGGGCGGTAAGTTCCGTTTGTCCCGGCGCCTTCAAGGCCAGACATACCGGCAGGGTAAGCCCCCCAGGATCTTCAGCACCGAAGGTCACCAGGATTTTCAGCGTCTCTCTCCGAGGAACCGTAAAGGAAGACCGCCGATGCTTAGGCAGCGGGAGGAGGTTCGGGGCAAGGATATTGGGAGGAACCCTACCCGGAGGACCAGGAAGCAGATCAATGAGAAAGTCAAAGCTATCCCGCTGCGATCCTCCTTCATCAATACCGATCAGGGGAGCTAAGGCCGCCCATTGGGCAAATTCTTCCGGGGCGGTTCTGAAACGATCCAGGATAATACATTCCCAGCGCCGTTTCCTGATGGTTTCGGTATCCCCTATAAACCAAGAAGCTTCAACCGTTACTGCGTGCATCATATATACCACGGCATCCTGGGGTTCAAGCTCTGGAATATAGAGATAGGCCTCCTGATTCAGGGAACGGAAGGACCGGACCAGAACCAGAGACCGCACCAAGTGCCCTCCCCCGCGGCCTTTTTCAGCGGTGGAAACCACCAGCAAGGGGCCATGCATCATGGCTGCTTACCCTCTAAAGGGGTATAACTCCTGCGGTATGCCGTGATAATGGTCTCCCCCTGGAAACGCTCCCCTCCAGACGCTGCCAGAGCCTCGAACAAGACCTGGGCCCGCTGGTAATCTTCCAGAGTATCCAGGCTTATCCGCAAAGAAGGGGCCTGCCATACCAGCGGAGCCAAGGGCCGGTGGAGCTGAAACAAGTCAGGATGGGTATACAAATAGGGACACACATGTTCCCGTTCAGCCTTGAGGGAAGCGTCCCGCTCAGCCCGAAGCAGGGCTTCTGCAGCGACCGATTCGACCCCGGCACCATAGGGCAGTCCGCTATAACCGGCATAATCAGCCTTACGGCTAAGGGCCTCTTGGCTCAGGGTATTCGCCGCATCTACAAATACAAAGGGATTGTCCCCTGTGGCCCGGATAAGGCGGTCTAGGGTGAAGCGTCGTACCGCTACGCAATAACGGCTTAACACATCTTCCTTAGAACCTGCTACCAGGTCGAAGCCGGCCTGTTCCGCTAAGGGACCAAAGGCGGCGACACAGTCCTCGGGACAGGCAAGTACATACCGATCACCCCATACCCCCTTGAGGGCCTCCATCACCCGCAGGACCAGCGGCTTCCCCCCTAGAGGCAGGAGGGATTTTCCAGGAAGACGGGTCGAATCAAGCCGCGCTTGAAGTATCACCGCAGTCGTCATTCCAAAGATCCTGACCCTTCCGTGCTTTTCGGTTCACTTTTCGGATGTTCAAGCCGGGGCCCTTCTGTTCCCGAACTTTCGGTTCTTCCTTCTTCTATCCGGGTATGATCCTCGGACAGTTCACCCATATCCTCCCAAAGCTCGGTTATGGCTCGGGCATCGCTTCGGAACCGGTAACGATTCGTCTTTACCCATTGGCGCCCCTGAGAGAAATCATCCCATGCAGCCACGAGGGTCCTGCCGCTCCCCCAAAAATACCGGGGGAAACACCGAAGCGGAAGCGTGGCAGAATCCCCTCGGAAAACCGGAGCCAAATTCTTGAGATAAAAACGCCGATAACTTTCATCGGCGGTACTATCTTCAGGCGGGGTTTCTCCGTCATAGGAAAGGCGGATCAGTTGCGTGGCGCCGATCTGTTCTCCCCAGAGATAAGCCCGGAACCCGAAATCCATCAGCTGCCAATGGGTACTTTTTAAGGTGCTGTCAAAGCCCCCTAGCCGGATAAACCGGATCCGGTCATAAATGCCGACTCCATCAAAGGGGTAAAGGGAGGGCTGCCCTTCTTTGGCAGGGGCAAAGAAGAGCGGTTTGACCGTAGCCCGGAACACCGCCGGTGCGATAAGGGTGGGCAGGGTTTCAAAATGGGAATTTTGAATCAAAGGAACCGTACAAAGTCGTTTGTACAGGCTTTTTTGCCCATCTCCCTTGTATAATTCTTCCTTGCCCAGTCGAAGCCGTTCCTCCATTCGGGAAGCTCCACCGCTATGGAGGATCCTCAGATCATTCCACAATACAAAAAAGAGGGGGCTCGATAGTTCCGATGCCGCCAGATTGATCTGTTCGCCGATACTTACCGCCTCCTTTAATAAAATAAAACGAACCTGGGGGAAAAGCCCCGAAAGCTCTTCCACATCGTACCGTTCCTGGGGACCTTCCATAGAGATGATATAATCAAACCCAATTTTTTCCAGTTCCTGAAAACGGGTACGCCGAGGATATCGGCCTCCCCCTCTGCCCAGAAGTACCGCAGAAAGCCCGGTAGAAGCTCTCCGTTCAGTGCCTCCCACAGCCGTATATGAAGGCAGGGTATCGTTAAAAGTTGTAGGTATAGTATTCATCACACCTCGCGCATATCCCCGTATAAACCGGTATACACTGGTCTCGGTAGAGCGCTGCCCCCCGAGACCAGATGGTTTCCAGGGGATCAGAAAAAACATTTCCCCATATCCCTTTTTCCGATTCCCCGGTCAGAGCCGCTAGATCTTCCCTACAGCAGGGAACGGTGCCGTCAAGCAATATCACCATATCCCGCAGGAGATGCCAACAGGGCTGGCGCTTTACCGGCGAGAGATCCGCTGCCCCCCGTGCAGGTAGGGACCCACAAAAATGATCGTATTTTTGAATAATGATATGAGCCCCCGCTTCTTTCCAAGACCGATAGAATTGTTCAATATCATCTTCAGCTCCTTGGACTCTGACTGCTTGCACATAGGCATCCTGAGGAAACAGCCGGATCAGGGCTTTGGCAGTTGCCAGAGCCTCCGCATAACCGGGGCCCCGAATTTCCCGGTACCGTGCCGGATCCTGGGCATCCAGCGCAATTATCCACGAGAGGGACGCCATGCTAGTACTCCGAGGCGGGGCCTTTTGGGCTTCCGCTGCAGCCTGCTCCAGTTCATCCGTTTTCCAGCCAAGACCGGAACTTTCAATAATGAGGGATAGTTCAGGCCTTGAGAGGACCCGGCGAATAAGCTCCATCTTTTCTGGGTGAAGGCTCAGTTCCCCCCAGAGGGACAGATCGATCACCCCGTCCCCAGCAAAGGCGATGATACGGGTTAAGAGTTCCTCGAAACGATCGATCCCCAAGAAGTCGGTTTTTTGGGTAATCCCTCCTGAACCCTGGAATCGAGGATAGGGACAGAGGGTACAGCTCTGTGGACAGGGACCGGCTACCTGAATACTAAAGAAATTGGGAAGGGTCCGCAGGAGCCCTGGTTTTTCCGCAATAATAATTTCCGCATCCTGGGCCCGGGAAAAGCCTGCTTCCGCAAACCGGGTCAACAGGAGGAGGTTTCGCTTAGAATCTGCGGTAAGGCTCAGGCGGTGGCAACGGAGATCCACCGGGGAAAGAACCGTTTCAATATCAAAGGCGTTGATATCTTTTTGTATAACCGAAAACAGGATATCCCGCTCTACCGGACCATCCCCATCTCCCAGTATTTTTGAGAGAATCCCCCCCATACCTGGA
Organism: Treponema sp.; assembly: GCA_031288495.1. Lineage (GTDB taxonomy): Bacteria > Spirochaetota > Spirochaetia > Treponematales > Breznakiellaceae > JAIRLU01. Next base: position 24,933 of record JAITRH010000063.1, read on the forward strand.
GCCAGAATTTCCGGAGAAACTCCGTAGGGCCAGCCGTCAGCATAAGAATATTCCGCAGCATACTGGAGATGCCGTTCTGCTATAGCCTTGGCCAAGTCCGGATCCAAAAAAGGACAATCAGCCCAGGCAAAATAGGTGAGATCAAACCCGGCTGATTCCCTGGCGAGGGTATCCAGGACTTGTTTTTTTGTCCATTCCGCCGCCTGAATCAGCTCAATTCCTTGAACTAAATCGGCCTGCGGGGTCGGCGTTGTTTGGAGTAATAGAAGAATCTTACAGGTCCCTGGAAACGCAGCCGCCCGTTCCACCGCAAGGGCAAGGGCACTTTTTCCTGAAAAGACCTGTTCATAGGCCGCCTCGGTAAGGCTGCCCCCATATAATACTGCCAGGGCATTCATACTTTACCAATATCGGCATTCTTGGTACCCGCCAATAGAGGCTCATTACTCAACCCATACTAAACCGAGGCCGCTCCCCATGAGGTACGTTTGAAGGTTGAGGGACCTCCCCATTTCGCCTCCCCCCTACCTCATGGGTGCCTTACTTAGGGCGCCAGCCTAAACCGGCCAAAGGATGCGGCCAGATGTATATCCGGCGTTTCGGTTACCGATGCTAAATCATCAATCCATGATATCCACCGGGGCTCTTCTCCGTCAGTACTCCAATCAGTACGGAAAGCCCCTACCAAAAGCACGGTCTCATTGTCTTCATTGAGCAGCCCCACTTCCCGGAATGATTCCAGGGGGATTACTCCCTCAACTGAATAGCGGCCATCAAAAATCCTGCCCGCTACTTGTTGGTCCGTGAAGGCCCAGTCATTATCCTGATCCCGAAGATAATAGACCACCGAATAATCATGCACATGCCCCAATGCATCCAGAGAGACCACATAGTACGGAGGAAGTTCACCCTCCCGCGGCCGGTCTATCTGATGGGAAGCAAAGAACAGATGCACCGCATCTAAAGCGTCAACCCCTTCTTCATCCTCCACTTCTTCCGCGGATACGATATCCTCATCTTCAAGAACAAAGGAGAAGTAAAAGTTATCTGCGTCATGATAGGCCTTGAATACCGTTGCAGGAGCCACCTCTTCTTCCCAGGGGAGAACAAAAGTACCGATAGCCGGCACCCTGTCCCACACGCGCTCATCCACAACCCCGTCAAGTACGAACACGGCTTCTTCACGGTTGACCACATCATAGGTTTCCGCGAAAACCGTCCCGGCTGCACCGATTAGCACCATAGCTAATACCCATTTTCTTAACATGTAATCGACCCCCGATACATAATGATAATGAAGGCTTTTTCAATATCTAAGATCTAGAAAAGCCTTTTTGAATCTAGCATATATTTGTATGCGTGACAATAAACCCGGCAGGATAAACGTATAGAAATTGGTACTTCCTTACAAAATAAGGAGTTAGATAAAACGGCGAACCCCAGGTTCCGTTTGTTAATTCTTTATACAATACAGAATTAGTAAATTCCCTGGGTTTATCCTGATAAACCCAGCAGATAACGGAAGCGTCTAGGGGGAGAGGGCATATAAAAGTAAAAGAGCGCCCTTAGGCCCGTTTTCCCGAAAACCCTTTCATGGACCATGGGTCCGCCCTAACCGGGGTTTAAAACTGGCTCAAAAAAAGACACCCTTCCAGAAAGAAGGGTGTCTTTTGTATAGTCTTAGGGATAAACCTCCCGGGAAGGCTTAATAACCCGGCCTTACTGCAACAACTGGAGAATACCTTGGCTGCGCTGATTAGCCTGAGCCAACATAGCCGTACCGGCCTGGCTAATGATCTGATTCTTGGTAAAGGAAACCATTTCACTGGCCATATTGGCATCCCGAATACGGGATTCAGAGGCTTGCAGGTTTTCCGCTCCGATATCAATGCCGCGGATCGCCTGTTCCAAGCGGTTCTGGTAGGCTCCCAGATCTGCCCGCTGCTTACTGACTATCTTGAGAGCTTCATCAAGGGTTCCGAGGGCCCGATTGGCACTATCCGGATCCGCCAGGGTAAGCAAGCTATCGTCTCCCACATTCCGAATCCCCAGGGATTTGGCGGTCATGGTACCGATAAACACCTGTTCCCGCTGATCCATATTAGCCCCAATATGGAGCCACAGCGAAGCGGTCACTACATTCTCACCCCCTTGCCGGGCGAACCGACCGGTAAGCAGGTTCATCCCATTGAATTGGGCATGGGAAGCAACCCGATCCAGTTCGTCGATAAGGGCTGATACTTCGATCTGAATATACGTCCGATCTTCTTCGGTATAAATCCCGTTGGAAGACTGGACCGCCAACTCACGAATCCGCTGTAAGATATCCTGGGTTTCTTGGAGATACCCCTCAGTGGTCTGAATAAACGAAATCCCATTCTGGGCATTGGCAGATGCCATGTTTAAGCCCCGAATTTGACTTCGCAACTTTTCGGAGACTGCAAGACCCGAAGGATCATCCCCCGATCGATTGATCCGCAAACCGCTGGACAATTTCTCAATGTTCTTTTCAAGGGCTGTCTGGGTTGATTTAAGGGACCTATCAGCAAACATGGCACTTATGTTGTGATTAATGATCATACTGTCACTCCTTTGGCTTTTCCGGCGCTCTCTTATCTTAAATCAGAATTCTCAACGCCGCGGCATCCATGCCGTCTGAATTATTGTTCGTAACAAAAAAGCCTGTTTTTTGAAATCCTCCATCTATCTTTATTCTAAAGTAGCATGAAGATACCTGAACCTACTAAACCATGGGAAGGCCCGACAAGTACATGGTTTTAGTTTAATTCTTTTATTATATCGGAGATTATCAGGAACGGCTTTAGAGAAAATTTGATTCAGCCCCGGCATAGTACCTTGAGCGGATTGCAAAACCTCCTGTTTTGAAAGGCACCCTGTGTTTGTCACGCTGCCTTAGTATGGAGAGGCTTACAGTCCGCAGCCACTTTTGGTTACGTTAAGAAGGAGCCGTTTCAAACAGCTGCCCCGGGCAAAATCCGCAACTGCTCTCAAACACTACGAAGGGTATGAGAAAAATACAAAAACAGCAGGATTAAGCCGATATACAATCATGCAACCGCGTATTTGGTTTTTATGTATCCTGGCCGTAGGGATATGCTTTTCCTGCGTTACCAGTCCTGGGAGCGGGACACCTGAAAATCCTGTTCCACCATCCGTAGTTTCCGCAGTCCCCCAAGGGAAGGTCCCGGAATATCCTCCCATCCCTCCGGTCCCTGAATATATTATGGGACAGGGCCGTACAGCCCCCGACAAGCTGGCTTCGTTTTTACTTGCTTCTAATCCCGAAGCGGAAGCCTCTTTTGTAAAGAACTTAGCGGCGATCTATGTGGAAGAAGCGGGTATTGAAGGGGTAAATCATGACGTAGCCTTTGCCCAGATGTGTCTTGAAACCGGATTCCTCCGGTATGGAAACTTGGTAACTCCGGATATGAACAACTTCTGCGGCCTCGGCTCGGTGGGTCCTGGACAGCCTGGGGAATGGTTCCCGGATCCCCAAACCGGTGTCCGGGCCCAAATCCAGCATCTCAAGGCCTACGCTACCGAGGCCCCGCTCAAGCAAGAACTGGTAGATCCTCGATACCGCTGGGTCCGGTATGGTTCGGTTCCGGGAATTACCGGGCTTGCAGGAACCTGGTCTGCGGATCGATTCTATGGGGACAAGATCAAAGGTATCTTGGAACGGCTCTATAGATTCTCATTTGGGGAAACGTCTTAAAGGCACTTCTTGAAAAACAGGGAACGTGAATCGGGAAGATACCGACGGCAGAGTCCTTTAAAAGGTCAGGCGGTACCTATCGTTCCCGGTAAATAATACGACCCCGGTTTAAATCATAGGGGGAAAGGGCAATCCGTACCCGGTCACCGGGTACAATACGGATATAATGTTTACGCATCTTACCGGAAAGATGGGCAAGTATCAGGTGTCCATTTTGATTGTCCAGCTCGACCCGAAACATGGTATTCGGGAGGGCATCCCGGACTATCCCTTCTACTTCAATCGCTTCTTCTTTAGCCACAATAACTCCTTGGCATTGTAAAAGAATCTGAGGACTTGGTCGTTTTCAACCAGGATGGGCATCATGGCTGGGCTAAACCCCAAGTACGGAACTCTTTAATTTTTGACTTGTTCCTTATGCTATAGCAGAAGCGTAAAAAATGCAAGATGAAACGGGCAGGTCTCAGCATAAACGCAGAGCAAATCACCCCGCCGGGGGCCTTGCATAGCCCGGGCCTTAGGGTGGGGGCCTGTTCCTCGATACACCCGCCCAATCGTCAGACCAAGCCTGTGTGACCCTTGACACCGGCTATAGGGCCGTGGGTTTCACCGTAACGGACAGGGCCTTCTCATGGCGCTTCGCCTCCGTGTCGACGCGCCCGGCAAAGTCCGTAACCTTTGCCTTGGGGATGTGGTCTCATTCCGGGGCCTGCCGCTCGTCATCTTCACCATATAGTTCTTGAGGTTCTCAAACCGGCGGTCAAAATCCGCGTCTTTTTGAGGAATGCAATCTTTGTGGTGGGACCTATGCTTTTCTTGCGCTCCATGATTGATGCGTCATTGTACCCGGGCCCGGGGATTTTTGTCTGTAAAAAATGAGGAAGCGGCCTGCTTCGCAGGACCTGCGGCTCAGCGGTAAAGATGAGCGGTATGATCCTGACGGTCCACCGCAACCTGCTGCCGCAGGTTGCTTGGGAGTTTTTCCGCCGGCAAAGACGCCGAAGGGCTTAGGGATATCCGGGGCGGCCCGGAGTCGAAACCGAATCGCTCCGAGTCAAAAATGAGCGGCATGATCCTGACCGTCCACCGAATTTCTATGCCTGTATCCCGGGCAGGTCTTTAGGATAAACCCTGCAGAACAGCCCGGAACAGAAGAGCGGGCTCCCCGGCGTTCTTAGTCTGCAAGCCGCTGTACCGATATGCCCCCGTCCCGAGGGCGTTTCCTGCGGAGGATCTCCCTGATACTACTTGCCTACACAGAAACGGCTGAACATCACCTCCAGCATATCCGCAGTAGACACCGCCCCGGTGATCTCTCCCAGGGCATCTACCCCTTCCCGGAGGAGCGGAGCGATAAGATCCAGCGGCTCTCCCCGGTCTGCTAATGCCAGGGCCTCTTCCACACGGTCTATGGCTAAGCGGATACGCCCTTTCTGCCGTTCCGTACCTATTCCCGATGCGGTTCCCAGGGCTTCCTTGCCTCCCCGGTCACGGGTCAGCCGGCCGGCTATGCTTGATGCCAGTTCCGGGATCCCCCATCCGGTTTTGGCACTGATCCTCTGGAAAGCCTCGGATGACAGGGCGCCCCGTTCCGGCATAGCCCCCGGAGAGCACAGGTCAATCTTATTCCACACCGGGAGGATCCCCTTCCTATCCCCGGGAAGAAAATCAGGAAAAAACACCCTCCTATCCCCGGTATCGGATTGGCAGGAACCATCTACCACGTAGAGCACCAGATCCGCGTCTTGGAGTAGTTCACGACTCCGTTCCATGCCCAGTTTCTCTATAGCTTCCCCGGGCTCAGCCTCGCGGATCCCCGCAGTATCCACCAGGCGGATGGGTATCCCTTCAATGGAAATCCACCCCTCTATCCAGTCCCGGGTCGTGCCGGGTATGTCCGTAACAATGGACCGGTCTTCTTTGAGGAGCAGGTTGAAAAGACTGGACTTCCCCGCATTAGGCCGTCCGGCAATCACCACCAAAGCACCCTCATGGTACAGCCGTTCCATACGGTAGGTCCAAGCGAGCCCCCGAAGCCGGGTAAGGGCTTCCTCTGCCAGGGCGCGGTCCGGCAGCCTGCCTGCCGCCTCATCATCCGGCCCGCCGGGGCTCCCCATAAACTCGTCCTCGGAATAGTCTAAAAAAATTTCCGTTCCCGCGAGGACCTGTACGAGATGGTCCCGGATACCCAGGACTTCCTGTTCCAGGCTGCCGCTGAGCCGGTGCACCGCATGAGCCCTTGCCCTATCGGTCTTGGCGGAAACCAGTTCCATCACCGATTCCGCCCGGGTGAGGTCCAGTTTCCCGTTCATAAACGCCCGGAAGGTGAATTCTCCCGGCAGGCTATCCCGGAACCCTGCGTTACGCAGCGCCCCCATCACCCCTCGGACCGTGGCAATACCTCCGTGGCAGGAAATATCCGCGCCGTCCTCGCCGGTATAACTTCGGGGGCCCCGGTATACCGAAACCAAGACTTCGTCGATTTTTTCGTTTTTTTCCAGGATCCAGCCATGAACCACGGTATTTCCCGGAGCCTCAAGCAGTTTGCGAGGCCGGGAAAAAACCGAAGCTACCAAGGGCAGGGCCCTTTTTCCAGAGGTTCTGATGACGGCCAGGGCGCATTCCGCCAAGGGCGTGGCCGGCGCGGCGATAGGGGCATCATCACCATAGGTATAACACAAAGGATTCATACTGAAGCAGTATAAAACACCCCGGATGCGCTGTATACCTGGGTTCCTCCCGGCGAATACCGGATGTACTGTTTCCCTGCCCCGGAAGCCGCCATGGACGGCGTAATCAAGGGCTGCGATGCCCGTGTCCCCGCCGTGCAAAAGCCCTTAGGGGATAATCCCCTCCGCTACCGGCGGCCCCGGGCCTGCGGCGTCCTTGCCGGAAGCGGGCTTCTCCCCCTGCCTGCCGGGCGTAGCGCAGTCCCCGGGCGTCCGCGGAGGGGATATAATCTAAAGGGGGCATACAAACACCGTAACAATGTGACCGGCTCAATACAGAGCGGCCTTTTACCGTTACAGGCCGGCCTTCCGGCGGTATGCCCTCTATGTCTGCCGGTATACCGTCTGAAGCTCCGGTTATACCGGCTAAGGTCTACGGTATACCGTCTATGTCTGCCGGTATACCCTCTGAAGCTCCGGGTATACCGGCGAAGGTCTACAGTATACCCTCTATGTCTGCCGGTATACCCTCTGAAGCTCCGGGTATACCGGCGAAGGTCTACAGTATACCGTCTATGTCTGCCGGTATATCGTCTGAAGCTCCGGGTATACCGGCGAAGGTCTACGGTATACCCTCTATGTCTGCCGGTATACCCTCTGAAGCTCCGGGTATAAGCGCCGTTTCAGGCATTACCCGGTCCAAAGCCGCCGGTATACCGGGGAAGGTTCCGCTTACAAGCGCCGGGGTTCCCCTTATGCGGGCAATATCCTGCGGTATAAGGGCGGAGGCATTCCGATAAGGGTATACCGCCTTACCCGTTTTAAAGGTGACCCGCAAATTGCACGGTCCACGCTCTAATGCTCCCCATAGGAGCCGCAAGCGGGCCGGAGCGCGCGCCCCGTGATGGCCCGCGGGGAGTGAAAACGATATGGACAGGGCGTATGAAGCGGCATATCGGGAGTACCCCATCTGATTTTGTGGGTCCGGTTTAGGGCTTTGCCGGCGGTATGGCCTGGTCTGGCCCTTGACGCAGCCTATGCCTGAGGATGGGGCGGGGCCTTACAGCCGGATGATCCGGGCATTGGTCAACACCTCCACCCCCGCCTCGGTGAGGAGTATGTCGTTTTCCAGACGGCAGCCTCCCTGTGCAGGGTCATAGAGACCCGGCTCCAGGGTAAAGATCATACCCGGTTTCAGCACCCAGTCGTTGTCCGCCCGGTTACGCAGCGCCGGGGCCTCATGGGCCTCAAGCCCAATGCCATGACCCAAGGCATGGGGCATGCTTTTCTTGGCATTGCTGAAAAAAACGTCCACTGCCGCAGCTATGGTTTTAGCCGCGACCCCGTCCCCGACCATAGCCAGGGCCAGCCGGTAGGCCCGCTCGGTGAGGGCGACCAGTCTTTCCTGGGTCCGAGAAAGGGGGGGCCGGGCAAAGGTCAGGGTAACATCGCTGGTATATCCCGCATACTTGATCCCAAAATCCAGAATGGAAAGCCCTGGAGCGGCAAAGTCCCCCCCGGTATAGGCCGGGAAGGGATGGATACCGAAACTCCGCTGCGGCCCTGCCGCCAGGGTCTCAAAACCCATGCCCTCGCAACCCCGCTTCCGGCATGCGGCTTCAATAAAGAGGGCCACCGCCTCTTCGGTCCGTAGTTCGCCGGAACGGATCCGCTGTTCCAGTACGTGGATGAGTTCATTGGTGATGGCCGATAGGGTCCGGTATATCCCCAGCTCCTCCGCGTCTTTGATCGCCCTGAGCACCTCCACTTCCCGGTGGATCCCCCCATTCCGGCATAAGACCTCAAAATCAAAGAGGGCCCCCACGTAATGCAGGAAAAGGGGATAGGGCGTAACCGGAGGGATTTCCACTTTGCAGCCCATGGGGATCTTGAAATAGGCAAGGGCGCCCTGGAGGGCCCTCAGGGGCTGCCGCTCAAATTCGGTATAGGCGATGACGCTGTCTGCCTCGGCATAGATCAGCGCTATATTGATATCCCAGGGAACCAAGAGGGAATGGCTTTTTCCATAGCGATCAAACCCCAAAAACAGCAGCCCATCCCCGGGATGCCCGGTCATCCAGCGAATCGCCGGATCCTGCCGGGCCTCGGTATGCTCAAACATCGCGAGGCTAACCCGCTCTTCGGCCATCCACCGGTACAGTTTGTTCCTACGCTCTTCATAACTCATGACGCCTCTGATGTTCCTCCTCGAAATGCAGTCCGGGAAGCCTCCAGAATGCGCTCTAGTTCCCGGTCCCCTATCCAGTAATGGGTAACAAACCGGAATACCCCCTTGGAAGGAGGATTGATGCGTATGTCCTGTCGGGCAAAAAAAGCCTGGATCCGGGCGGCTACCCCGGGATCCGCTGCCGGAGGAAAGGAGAAAAAAACCATGTTGATATCTATTTCCCTGAGATTGATTTGAATGCCCGGTATGGCCGCAAGGCCTTGAGCCAGCTTCTTGGCCCGCGCGTGATCCAAGGAAAGGGTTTTGGTCTGCTCCTGCAGGGCGATGATCCCTGCGGCAGCCAAGATGCCCGCCTGACGCATAGCGCCGCCTAAGATCTTCCGCTTCATCCGGGCTTGGGCCACAAAGTCTTTAGGCCCTGCCAAGAGAGAGCCTACCGGAGCGCAGAGCCCCTTGGATAGGCAGCACATCACCGAGTCCGCCCGGGCTGCGATGGCTTGTACCTCCACCCCAAGGCTAAGGCCGGCATTGAAAATCCGGGCGCCGTCCAGATGCACCGGAAGTCCCCAGGTATCTGCCAGGGCCCGTACCCCATCCAGCGCGGCTATGGGTACCGCTCTCCCCAGGGAATGGGCGTTCTCAAGGCAAATGAGGGAAGTCGCGGGCTCCTGGAGATCCCCCTTCCGCAGCCGCTCGTGGATCCGGTCAGGGTCGAGCACCCCCGAAGGAGCGGCAATGGGCCTTGTCTGTACCCCTGCAATGATCGACGCGGCCCCGGCCTCATGCTGGAGGATATGGCACTCCTCACCCAGGATCACCTCGGTCCCCCGCTTGCACCAGGTAAAGAGGGCTAATTGGTTTCCAAAGGTCCCGGAGGGTACAAAGACCGCCCCCTCTTTCCCCAGGAGCTCCGCTCCCAGGGATTCCAGTTCCTGTACCGTTGGATCATCTCCATACACATCATCTCCCACCACCGCAGCGGCCATAGCCCGGCGCATCTGCCCGGTAGGTTTGGTTACCGTATCACTGCGAATATCAATTGTTTCTTTCATCCTGATCCTGCATACTGTTCTCCTCAAACCCTGAGCTTCGATCCCCCCCTCTGGGGTGGCTTACCGGTTCTTCCCAGGGCCATCCTTCACCGTATTACAAAAAGTCCACTACCGGAAGGTGGTGTTGACCCATTGGATAAATTCCGTAAGGGAAAATACCCTGATTTCCTTATCCTGGTTTGTACCGGTGGTGTATTTTTTATACTTCGCCGCATCCTTAAGCCAGGCAACGGCACCACTGCGGGCGCCGTTGCCATCCACAATAATCACCAGTTCCTTTTCCGGCATGGCCTCAATAAAATTAAGGTACAGATAGGGAAATTTCTCATCCACGCTCCCTGAAGACTGCTGCCATTTACACTCGATCCGGATTGGCCCTTTTGCGCTTTGACAGGTTTTGGGGAGTACCAAAAATTCCGTATATCCGGGATGCTTATAAATCGTGTTAAAGGGACAATGCTTTAAAAGTACATCCTCCCCATAGGCATCCTTCCGCTGCGCCCAATCACGGAACATGACGATTTCAAACCCCTTGGCCTTAAAGGTGGATTCTACGGTACGCTCCAGTACTTTGCCCTGATGACAGGCATAGGCGCCTTGGGTATTATTGCACCGCATAGGCCCCTCCCGCCGCCCCTTCATCCTCATCCAGGGCGGCCTGTAATCGTCTTTCCGTTACTTCACAGAACCCCCGCTCGATCTCGACGCCGATATAAAACCGCTCCCCAAGCCTCCTGCAGGCAAGGCCGGTGGTACCGCTCCCATTGAAGGGGTCAAGGATAATATCCCCCGGTTTGGTGGAAGCCAGGATGATCCGGGTCAAGAGGTTCAAAGGTTTTTGGGTTGGATGTTTACCGGTTTGCTTTTCCTGTTTCGCCGGCGTGGGAATCGACCACACGGACCGCATTTGGACCCCTTCTTTTTTGAGCTTATCCTCGGGAAAGACGCCGTTTTTCATGGCCTGGTAATTAAAGTAATGCTTCGCCTTTTTATCCTTCCGGGCCCAGAGCAGGGTTTCATGGGAAGCGGTAAAAAACCGGCAGCTTAGATTAGGGGACCCATTGGGCTTAAACCAGATAATATCGTTTAAGACATGAAAATGCTGCTTCTGCAAGGCATAGCCGCACTGATAGATGCTATGATAGGTCCCGCTTATCCACAGAGTTCCTTCAGGCTTTAAGATGCGGCGGCAGGCGGCTATCCAGGCCTCATGAAAGGCCGTATCCTCGGCCACTCCCTTGCTGGTATCCCAGGCCCCTTTGTTCACCGGCGCCATGCGGCCATTATGACAGGTAACCCCGTTATTTGACAGCTTATACGGCGGGTCCGCAAATATCATGTCGATGGTATTCTCGGGAATACGAGGCAGGACTTCCCGGTAATCTTCATTATAGATGATGGCCTGTGCCGAAGTATAAAAAGGGCTTAACGCGGTTTGAGGCTGCGTAATCCCCGCAATAATCCGGTTAAAGGCTTTTTCAGGCATCCGTTCTATCACCTGAAAGGGTTCTCTCGTACCCATGTACCCTCCCTGGTTCTTATAATACCATATTTTTCCGTTTTTAGGAAGCTCCTGCCCAGGGTATCGGCGTTTATACGGGTATTTCCCTCTATACTACGGATGCGCTTATGGACCCCCAGGGCGGCTGCAGGGATTCCATCTTCATATCCGCTCCGGGTGAAGTCTTGAGACAATGGGTTGCTGTCTAAAGACGGCAGGTTATTGTCTAAAGACAATGAGCTGTTGTCTAAAGACGGCAGGGTGAAGTCTTGAGACAATGAGCTGTTGTCTAAAGACGGCGGGTTATTGTCTAAAGACAATGAGTTGTTGTCTAAAGACGGCAGGGTGAAGTCTTGAGACAAAAGGAACGCTCTTTTTCGTCCCCACAATCCGCTTCACCGGCGTCGGGCTTGAGCCCCCAATCCGGGTAATCGGTGGACACCATTCCGGCGGCTTCACCGCACCCCTTGGGCAGGGGGATCCCTTTCCTGCTACCAGGCGGGGATAATGGTGAGCTCTTCCTTTTTTACCGGAGAGCCTCTCCCGATTTTGACCACAAAGAAGCTCCCCGGAGCAGTCCCGGTGGTGCCATGGGCCTCGGCGCGGGGGGTGTCGTCCGGGGTGTCCTCGATCCCATTCCTGATGGTCCAGGCCTTCCCTCCCGAATCCGGGGTGCCGAAGGCGTAATACTGCAGGTCAAACTGGAGCAGGGCGTCCACATCCCGCGTCGGCATGGTGGAGTCCCGGTAGACCTCAAAACAAGCAATAAAACCATCTTGACCACTCCTATAAACAAGGGGAGCATAAATCCGAGTCCAGAGGCCATTATATTGAGAACTACCCTTGTTGTGGTAATAGGGTTGTAAGGTAACCGGGGGAAACTCCTCTCCCACATACCGGGGCCACAGGCGCACATGGTGATCCGTAATGGTCAACTGCCCGCCCCCTTCCGCCGCAATTAAAGGCCCCAATCGGGGGACCCGAAACTCTATTGAAAATAAATCCTCCTTGGGCTGATAATCAGGGCCATTATTGTGGCGCTCCCCCGGAGGAGCCAGGTTAATATACCGATCGCGGATGTACAGAGCAGGATCCTTGTGCTGGACGGAGATATATGAATAGGTCATAAATACGAAGTCATTGGAGTCAGTGTATGTATTCTTCGCGCCGGTGTCCCACTGGGGGGAGACGGGGGTAAGCCCTATGGTAACCATGTTCATTGCACCGGCCTTAATCGGTACAGTCCCTTCATACCCCGCCGCCAGGAGAACCCGGCCCTTCCCCGCAAGGAGCAGGACCTCATAGGTTTTCCCCGGTAGCACCCACAGATTGATAGCGGCGGCTCCCGCAGCGGCCTCCCCCCGGTAGTAGGTCTTCCCGGTCCCCACCGGAGCGGTGTCCTTGAACAGAACCTCATAGGCATCAACAAACCGCTCTATCAGATTTGGATTCACGGAACGGCTTTCGCTGCCGGCCCCGGTTCCCACGGCCACCCGCACCGGCGCCAGCTCTTCCTGGGAAGCGGGGAGGGAGGTATCGGTTAATCCGCTTGAACAGGCCCCCAAGGCCGCCAAAACCATCCCCAGCCAAAACCCGGAATGGAACCGTCCCTTCGTCGCATCTTGTCTCATACCTTTACTCCTTAAAAAGCCTTCGCAAGAAACGGGTTGTGCCCGGCAAAGGCCCCGGACTTGCCCCATGAAAAAACGCCCTCAAAACCCTGTTACCGAACCCGAACAGCTCCTGGAAGCGGCGCGGCGGCAGCCATGCAGGAACCGTGAAAAGGACCCAATAAAATAGCTATACACCATAAATCCCCGGATGGCAACCGGTTTTTCATCCATTACCCGGATAAACGCAACGCCCTGGGGAGGGGACTGGTCCTGCGGCTTTGCACGAGGCGGAGGATGTATACCGATAGGGGGCCGGAAAGCTCCCGGAAGTTTGCTTTGGGTATACTGGGGCTTGGCGGCCTTTAAAACCGATGGGGAAAATAGCGCTTCAATACCGTAAAGAGGGCTTCTTCAAAATCACCGGCTATGGGGGGGACTTTTGGCGCTTCCTCCGGTTCAAGGACAATGCCCCCCCCGGCGGCGTTGTATGCATCGACGATAACAAAGCGGCCCAGAGAAGGGTTGTCGTAGAACGAGGATACCCCGATAGGCTCGGAAAGGCGTAAGGTAACGCTGCCACAATCATGCCGCCTGAGCTCGGTATAATCCCCTTCCCGGTCTCCCAAAAACCGCTCTATTCCTTCAAGGCGGGCGTTCACCTTGGCGCTTCCCAGCTTAAAGAGATAGGACCTATGGAAGGTCAGGGGCTTTTCCCCAAGCCATATCAGGTTGGCCCTGATTTTCTCGCTCACCCGGACCGGGGCCTGCTCCCGCTTCCGCACCATCACCTCCCCGGGTTTCACGTAGATTTCTTCTTCCAGGGTAAAGCCGCTGGCTTCGTTGGTTTTGGCGGTGGTTTTGGGCGGCGCATTCCAGACTTCAATGGTTTTGATATGGGCGGTTTTACGGGAGGGTAAAAAGAGCACCTCCTCCCCGACCTGTACCTCACCGCTGACAATGGTTCCTGCATAGATCCGCCGCCGGTCGTTGTCGTTGCTGAACCGGTACACATCCTGCACGGGCATGGCGAAAAAGGCCTGTTCATTGGAAGGGGGATTATGAAAACTATCCAGCACTTCGAGGATCGTTTTCCCCGTATACCAGGGCATCTCCTGAGCTCTGGCGACGATGTTCTTCCCTTCCCGGGCGCTGATGGGTACAAAGGCCAGGGGTTTCACCTTGAGGGTTTCCAGGTAGGCCCCGTAGGCCTGCCGGATGGCGTTAAACACCCCTTCATCATACTGAAGGGCATCCAATTTATTCACCGCTACCAAGACCTGGGAAATCCCCAGCAGGGAAAGCAAAAGCCCATGCCGCCGGGAGTTTTCCGCCACCCCCTCAAGGGCGTCGATCACCAGTACCGCCGCCACCGCCCGGGACGCGCCGCTGAGCATGTTCCGCAAAAATTCACTATGCCCCGGGGCGTCAATAATAATGTATTCCCGGAGGGGACTCTTGAAAAATATCCGGGCGCTGTCAATGGTAATGCCCTGTTTCTGCTCGTCGTCCAGGGCGTCCAGCAAGAAGGCGTATTCAAAGACCCGGCCCTTTTTCTTACACCCCTGCCGCACCGCCTGGAGTTTGCCCTCAGGCAGGGAGTGGGTATCTGCGAGGAGCCGTCCCACCAGGGTACTCTTCCCGTGATCCACATGACCGGTAATAACAATATTCATCCGTTCTAAAGAAGTCTCTCCTTCAGCCATTACATGTACCCCGCTCTTCTGAGGATTTCCAGGGTGCCCCCGCCGTCCACATCCTGAGCCCTCCCGGAACGTTCCGCAATATTCCTGAATTTGCCGCTTAACAGTTCTTCAATAATTTCCCGGGGATTCCGGGCGCTTGACTCAACCGGGCTCGTACAGGGATAACAGCCCAGAGAACGGTACCGGGTATTATCCCCCTGGTTGTAATAGATGGGGATGGTGGGGATCCGCTCCCGGTCAATATATTCCCAGATGTTAAGCTCGGTCCATTCCAGCAGGGGATGCACCCGGACATGGGTTTTCGGGGCAAATTCGGTCTTATATAAATTCCACAGTTCCGGCGGCTGGGTACTGGCGTCCCATTCGCTTTTTTCATCCCGGGCGGAAAAGACCCGCTCCTTGGAACGGCTGCCTTCTTCATCGCTGCGGGCGCCGACAAGGACCGCATGGTAGGGCGGGGCCTGTTCCACTTCTTCCCAGCAATCCCGGTGGGGATCATACACCCGGCGGCTGCCGGTGCCGTCCAGGGTCTCTTTCAAGGCCAGGGTTTTCAGTTCCTGGCAGCAGGAAATCCGATCAAGCCCTTCCGGAAAACTGCGTTTTGCCGCCAATGCCCGCTTGTTTTGCCCCACCACCAGCCGCAGTTTTAAGGCTTTGGCAAGCTGGTCCCGGTAGGCAATCATGGCAGGGATCTTATAGTTCGTGTCGATATGGATGAGCTCAAAGGGAACATGCCCGAAAAAGGCCTTCTTCGTAAGCCAGAGCAGCACCGTGCTGTCCTTACCAATAGACCAGAGCATCCCGATATTCTTAAATGACTTATAGGCTTCTCGAATGATAAAGACGCTTTGGGATTCTAACATATCCAGTTTATGCATGGCTTTCTCTTTAGGGTTACTCCGGTTTTTTCAGGTGGATTCCACATTCTTTATGCTCAGGGTTTTCCCACCACCAGCGCCCGGCGCGGCTGTCCTCCCCTTCCCTGACCGGCCTGGTGCAGGGGGCGCAGCCGATACTCTTGAAGCCCTGGGCATAGAGGGGATGCAGGGGAAGGTCATGGGTGTGCAGGTAATCCGCCACGTCCTGATCCGTCCAGGAAACCAGGGGATTTATTTTCAGAAGCCGGTGCTCCTCATCATACTCAAGGATTTGCAGGCCCTTTCGGGTTAGGGACTGGGCCGCCCGAAGACCCGTTACCCAGGCGCTCTTTCCGGCGAGGGCCTGCCTGAGGGGATTTACTTTCCGGACATGGCAGCAGGCATGGCGGTCTTCCAGGCTGCCCCGCATTCCCCATGCACCGAGTTGTTCCTCGAGCTTCTGGGCTTCATCAGGGAGGGGATAATATTTTTTAATGGAAATCCGGAAGAAGGCTTCCACCTTTTCGTGATACCCCTGGGTCTCAGGAAAAAGTTTGAGGGTATCCAGCGTAAATATTTCCAGTTCCAGCGATTTCGGGGTATAGCGGAGCAGGAGATGTAATGCCGCCACATCTTCCGCCTGATAACTAAAGGCCAGGGCAATGGGGCCTTTGATTCTATCCAAAATACCCGGTATATACGTTTCCATAGGCTATCCTATAAACCGGAGGCTTTCCTAAAAACCGTACTGCAGGACAAACCTCACCTTCATTATGAAACCCCTCGGGGTATTCCCAGTAATCACGTCAAGTTTGTTGAGTATAGCCTTTCTTATCTATCTAAGACAAGAGGCTTACAGAGACATCCCGGTAAAAAGGGTGGAGCCTTGCAAAAAGTGGGGCCTATGCTCCGGCAGGAATGGCCGTCTTACGCTGCCGGCCTGAAACACCCCTCCTTAAGGCTAAAGGTAAAATGACCGGGATCCCGTGATGCCGCGGGTTACCTTTAGCAGTTAGCGGACCCTTGTCAAGTCCTGAAATAGGTTGTCAGATTTTCATGCAATCTTACGATGCATTTTTTCAGGCGTTTCGTAGTTAAGGGACAGATGAGGCCGCTTGGTGTTGTACAAAAACATCGCCTCATCTGTCGCCGCCAGCGCCTGCTTTTTCCTCCGAAACGAACAGCCAAGCCCGTATTCCTGCTTCAATATCCCGTTCAACCACTCGGCATTGGCATTTTCGTAACAGTGCATCTCCTCGGTCATGCTTATCTGAAGCCCATGAGCTTGGAGCCTCTCAACATACTGGACTTTACCCCTTTCGGTAGACACCGTTAAGCGACCCGCCCCGAGTTAAACATAGCAGGCGCCACAGAGTCAAGCGCCGAATGCAGGCGAACCCGATGGTAATAGGCCTCAAGGTACATAAACACTGATTGTCTGAGCTCCGCCGCGGAGTGTTTGCCGTCCAGGGTTTCCAACTCCCGTTTCAGGGTCTTGAAAAAGGATTCGGCGCAGGCCTTGTCCCCACCGTTCCCCTTCCGGTTCATGCTCTGGCGAACCGTGGGACAGCAGGCGGCCAAAAGACCGCGAAACCGTTGTGAGCAATACTGCGCCCCCCGGTCGGAATGGAAGACCAGGCTTTCTCGGGCCGTGTGGTTGTGAAAGGCCATCCTGAGGGCGGGAATGGTCGTCTGGACCGTCTCAAGGCCGACGCTGAAGGCCCAGCCAATGACATTCCGGTCATACAAGTCCAACACCACCGT
Source organism: Treponema sp. (assembly GCA_031288495.1). Taxonomy (GTDB): domain Bacteria; phylum Spirochaetota; class Spirochaetia; order Treponematales; family Breznakiellaceae; genus JAIRLU01. The sequence continues at coordinate 42,016 of JAITRH010000063.1, forward strand.
CAGGTAGAGCCACCCGCCCAGGACACGTAGATACGTAATGGCAGACCCCATAGGGGTCTGACAACACCCATTTTGCTCCCGCCGTTTCCGCCTGAAACTTCCGGTTCAACACGTTCTCACAGACCGGCAGCCCGTGGTTCGAGTTGGTGGTGGGGATACACTTCCTCCGCCGGCGAGCGTTCAGGCCGTTTTCCCGCATTAATCGGGCCACTTTTTTCAAACTAACCCGTTTCCCGTAGGTGTTCCGCAGCACTTCCCGCACCCGCGGACTCCTCTACCGCCGGTGATGCTGTCGCACAATCTCCCGGATGAGGTCGAGCAGTTCGGCGTCCTCCCTGCTCCGTCTTTCCGACGCCCCCTGTTTCGCCCATTGGTAATACGCGTTGGTTGACACCCCGAAAACTCACGTCCATCTTCCTGATGCTGTATTCGTTCTTGTGTTCCTGCATGAACTGATACACCCTCACCGGGGTTCGGTCTGCGCGAAGATGACCGCCGCTTTTTTTAGGATTTCATTCGCCTCCCGTAGCGCCTTGTTTTCTTTCCTCAGCCGGGCCAACTCCTCGTCCCGGGGCCGTCCGTGGCCCGGAAACGGGGGCAATCCCCCCTGCGCCGACTCACGGGCCTGCTGCATCCACCGGCGCAGCACGCTCTCGTTCACCCCCAAATCTACCGCAATCTGGCTTATAGGTTTTTCCCGCTTTTCGGCCAGCGCCGCCGCCTCGGCTTTGAACTCCTTCGTGTACGTCCGCCGTTCTTGGTCCTTTTTTCCCATCTGTTTCTCCTTCTTGTTTGTATTCCATGCTTATTTTTCTGTCTACCAGAGGGGGTAAGGTCCAGACAACCATACGGCCAGGATAGGCGCCTTGCAAGCCGAGGCCTTTGCCACAGCCCACGTCACGGTCCTGACCAAAACGACCGATATTGTTATGCTCGCCGACAAAGCCGATGTCGATGCCGCGCTGGATGCGTACAACGCCCTGGGCGCGGACGCAAAGACCCTGCTGGCCGACGAAAAACGACTGCTGGACAGCCTCAAGACAAAAATTGAGGAGTTGAAAGGCATAAAACCGGATGAGTTTATTGAAGTGTGGGATGCCGTGGACATGACGCTGCTAGGCGCGGACGGAGCCTACCCGTTGGAAGGAAATTACATCCTTATGGCTGATATCCAACTGAGAAACTGGACGCCCATCGGCGGCGCCGAAGAGCCCTTCTCCGGCGCCTTTAACGGCAACAGTTATACTATCACTATAGAAAGTTTTGATGAACGCCTTTTCAACGATGGCGAAAAACAGGAACCGGGCATCGGCCTCGGCATATTCGGCTGGACCCGGGGAAGCTCCGAAGCGCCCGCCCGTGTCAGGAACCTTGTCGTCAGGGCGGATCTGGACCAGTTAGTCAGCGACACGGACGCCTGTTATATCGGCGCCGTTGTCGGCTATGCCGATGAATACACGGAACTGAGCGCCATCACTGTTGTAGGGTCCCTCAAATTTACCAATAAAAACAGGGAAGAGCCCCAAAAGCCCGTGTATGTCGGCGGCATTGCCGGCGCCCTTATCGCCTCGGAAGTAAAAGACAGCATCGTTAGCGCATCCATAACGGGTTTTGGCACGGCCGGAAACGGCTTGTACAACTATGTGAGAGGCGTGGTAGGGATGTTCGACAGGAACCAGGCAAACCGGGGCCTAAACCCCGCCCCCGTTGCCGGAGCTCCCTTTGCTGGCTCGTCCATCACAAACTGCCGCAGCGCCGGCGCTGTTTCCGGCTCAACGGAAGGCAGTTTTACTAACGTGATTGTCGGTGGCATCGCCGGCGGCGCCTTTTACGGGACAAAGACCTACTATAGCGGCGCCATCGAAGACTGTTCCTCCTCAGGAAATGTAACGGCATCAGGCGGCGGCTACTGGTCTTGGGCCGGCGGCATAGCCGGAACCATCAGCGGCGACGGCCACGACGACCCGGACGCCGAGGGAGGCGGGCCCCCCGCAACCGGCCCCACCCGCATCGTCCGCTGTTACGCCACGGGCGTCATTGCCGCCGTCGGCTCCCGAGGCAGTTGGCCCTATGCGGGCGGAATAGTTGGGAACAACTACTACGGCAGCCTGGTGTCCCAATGCCGGTTTGACGGCACGGTTAAGGCGGAAGGAGACGGGATCAGCGATTATACCGGCGGCATCGCTGGGTATAACTCGAAACAGTATTACGGACACAGTTCCCGTATAGAAGATTGCTGGTCTGCCGGGTCGGTGGAAGGGTATCTTAACGCGGGAGGCATAGTGGGCCAGAACCAGGTAGCCGCGATAACCGAACGCTGTTATTCCACCGCGCTTGTTTCAGTGCGGGCGGAGAAGGATGCTGTGGGCAGCCAGGCGCAGAAAGGCGCGGGAGGCATAGCGGGGTACAATTCCATAACCGACGGGAGGGGGGAGCCCAGAACAGTTCGTAACTGTGTTGCCCTTAACCCCTCAATCGTGTCAAGCGGCGGTTTTGAGTTTCTCTCCCGCGTTGTTGGGAATGGAGACGGCGACCATAGCAACAACCTGGCGCGGGCGGATATGGCGGTTGCTATCAGCGGCAACCCCTTTCCGTTGGAAGATAAAGGCATCAATGGCAAAGACGGAGCGGATACGGCCGCGCAGCCATCCCAGGCCGACTATGCGGCGTTGGAATGGAATTTTGCAACTGTGTGGAAAATGGGCGGAAACGGATATCCTGTTTTACTGTGGGAACCGTAATATAAGGAAGGAAAATCAGCGCCTCCTCAAAAATAAATAGACTTGTTTAAGAACCCGGTTGGTTCTTAAACAAGTCTTGCAAAATGCATGGCATTTTGCTATTTTTAAGCGGAAGTTGTTTAAAAACTGAAGTTTTTAAACAACTCTAATATCCTTCCGCATACTGATATTTTTACGTTTTTTGTTGTTCATTTCATCATTTGCCAAAAAACCGTTTTTTGGGTAAAAAGCGAGGACGCTCTCATTGTGTTCTATGTCGGCGTCTACCGTAAGGAAACGGCAGGCGAAATAATCCCTGTTGCATTTCCGTGAAAAGGTAATGGCGGAGGAAATCATAAAAGAGCCGATGCCTTTATATTTAGTGTCTGTCCACAAAGTCGGTTACTTTGTGGACAAACCTTGCATTTTCTCGCCTAAAGGCTGCGAAAATGCGGTTTTTAAGGAAGTCTGTCCATAATGTGTCTACATTATGGACAG
>JAITRH010000068.1 GCA_031288495.1 Treponema sp.
TTGAAAACCTAAGCTCCCAAAAAGTCTGGGAAAGCCTTGCCGGGCTTGAAGGCTTGGACGGCGGCAGTTTTGAAGAAGAACTGTTTGCCCTGCTAAGAAAACATTTTCCCCACCGCTTCGCTTCCGCTCGAACACAAAAAGTTGCATCCAACACCTGATATGGGTAGGGTAAGAGCTCGCTCGCCTTCGATACGATTTTTGCGGAGGGGCAGCAGCGCGTAATGAACCTGTTTCACGTCCGCCCGCTTTGCGCTATACTGACCCTATCAGGCTAAAGCCCGAAAAGACTCGCAAAGCAGGAGAAAAACAGCGGAATGGCCGATCATAACACCGCCGAAATAGGTTTTGAAAAAAAAATATGGGACGCCGCCTGCGTCCTGCGGGGAAACATTGACGCCGCCGAATACAAGCACGTTGTTCTGGGCCTCATCTTCCTGAAATACCTCTCGGACAAATTCGAGGAACGGTACGAGGCCCTCAAGGATGAAGGCGAAGGCTTTGAGGAAGACCGGGACGCCTACGCCGAGAAACAGGTCTTTTACGTCCCCGCCTCCGCCCGGTGGAAAAAAATCGCCGCCGGCGCCCATACCCCCGAAATCGGCAAAACCATTGACAACGCGATGACGGCCATCGAAAAAGAAAACAAAGATCTGAAAGGGGTTTTGCCCAAAAACTTTGCCCGCCCGGAACTGGACAAGCGCCGCCTGGCAAAAGTGGTGGACATATTCATCAACATTTCCATGAGCAAACACGGAGACAGCAAAGACATCCTGGGCCGCGTCTACGAATACTGCCTGGGCAAATTTGCCGAACAGGAAGGCAAACTTGCCGGTGAATTTTACACCCCCGCCTGCGTGGTAAAAACCCTGGTGGAAGTGATCAAGCCCTTCAACGGGCGGGTCTATGATCCCTGCTGCGGTTCCGGCGGAATGTTTGTCCAGTCCGCGCGGTTTGTGGAACATCATGCGGGAAACATAAACAACCTTTCGGTTTTTGGGCGCCGTGTTTCCCCTTGTCCATGATTTCATGAAGGTGTACTTGCTCACCCTCTGTCAGTGTCACCTTGTATTTTTTCGACATATATCCCCTCCACTGTTCCTGGTCCCTCTAGCATAAGATACTTTTACCACTGTTACAATAGTGTCTGGATACTAATTGAGTGTGTCCCCCATACGCTAGTTAAGTGGTACCTTCCCAGGCTAGTACGTGTGGAGTTTCACGAGGTGAAACTCCTTAGGTAATGTGCGAAGCAAATTACCCTGGGACCCCCACAGGCTCGTTGCAGTGAAAATAAGGACAGGGCCGTAAGCCCTATCCTGGTACATCCATCCTGCTGCTTATCCTCCTGAGGCGTCTCAAAACTCATCGTGGCTTTCTCATTACCTGGGGCTCTTTTTACAGCCCGGGTTTTCTGGGAGACTTTGCCTATCCGGGGGTTCCGTTCCAGGAGTTTTGCCTCCCGCCTTTTGAACCGGCCTTCCTATGCCCTTTCGCGGGGGGCCGTTTTATTTTGAAGAGCCTCCGGGTTCTTCCGGCGGTTCTGCGGGGACTTTGGTACTTTACGGGATTTTAGCGTATCCTAGCGGAATTTGCCGTACAAGCAGTTTAGTGGGAGTATGCTAAGCCGCCCCTTTGCCCCAAAGGCCGAAGGGTCTTTAAAAAGCCTTGGGCGGTTTTGGGGGATTCGAGGGTATGATTTCTTGGGGCCCGGTTTAGAGCCGGGTATGAACCGGGCCTTATTCACGGTTCAGGGCAATTCCTAGGCAGGTGGCCACCCCCCGTTCATTGCCGGGAATGAGCTTGTGGATGGGAGTATTGACGGCCCGGACCTTACCGTCGGGGAACTTCAGCGCTAAGGCGGTGGACCCCCCTCCATCAAGGTTAAGGCCGTCAGCGGCACCTAATTTTTGTAATATCATGCCCACCTCAGCTTCGGTAGCTCCTATACTGCCAAGCTGCCGTCCGTCAATGACTAAAAGATAGAGCATACCCCCATCCGCAGATACGCCCACCCCGCTTCGGGGATGCCGGGCGTTTCCCCGGGTAAAGGCGCCTTCCAGAACCGCACCGCCCCGAAGGACCGCATAAAATCCGCCTACCCCATTCCGTATAGTCTGGAGCTGGGCTTCAGATAAGGCACCCTGGTTTACTATGGCGGCTTTGCGGTCATCATAAAACACCAAGCCGTCAAAGGGAGGGTGCGGAAGGGCCACGACTATTCCCTGAGAAACGGTGAGCCCTACAATGGTCCGATCCTCTCCTTCTTTCCCGGATACAGGGCTAAAGGGGTTGGCGTTTATCCCCGCAAGGCAATCATAGCGCCGGACAAAACTGGTGATCTTGGTGCTGGGAATGCTGCCGTCCATGGTACCTTCCGCAGCTTCCCCGGGGGGCGCTTCTTTTGCACTCACCACAATCCGCAAAGCCGGCTCAGTCACATCCACCCGTAAGGCCCAAAACCGCAGCTTCGGTTTCTGAATAGTCCCTTCAAAATAATCAATCCCCGGGCTCAAGGATGGGGCAAACGGCTGCCATTGGGGAAGGATATCTTCAGGAACCGCAAACTTCCCCCGAACTGTTTCAGCCGGTGGAGTAAGAGGCGAAAGGGTTCTGCAAGAACCGCCGAGCAGAACCAGGAAGAGCCCTGCCCATAAGCCATAAAGGGGTTTGTCGTAGGTTTTTGCCATTTTTAGTATACCTTACCGGAATCAACCGTCCTCGTCTGTGGTTGATTACGCCAATTACAGCAATCCATTATCGGACTTCAATATACTTTTGTACATGATACCATCGTAACTGCACGGGTAGGGCCCTGGGCGGTACAAAACTATATCAAAGTCCCCAGGATCCTAATAATCGGCTTTGCCTTTTCGGGATTTCTTGAGCAGTTTCCGCTGAATTGCCTTTTTTTTCCGGTTAAGAATGGTCGAGGGCTTTTCATAATATTCCCGCTTTTTAAATTCCCTGATGATGCCTTCTTTTTCCACCATCCGTTTGAAACGTTTGATGGCCTTTTCCAACACCTCACTATCATCCACGATGATATGCGCCAAAAAAAATCACCCCCTTTCTATTAATTATGGTAAGCATGGGTAAAAACCTCTTTACTTAATCTTACCTAAAAGAGCATCCTTGTCAAGGATAGGCCGGGAAACAAAGGCGTCGGGGTCGGTGTTCTCCCCGGCTACCCGGATTTCCCAATGCAGATGCGGACCCGTTGCAAGGCCCGTTGCCCCGGATTGGCCGAGAACCGTACCGCTGCTTACCATAACCCCCTCTTGTACGCTGATATGGTCCAGATGGTAATAAAGCGAATACACCCCGGGGAGATGTTCGATGATCACCGAATTACCCGTAACAATCCGGGCGCGGGCCAGGACCACCTTGCCCGCGCCACAGGATCTAACCTCGGTTCCCCGGGGAACGCCGTAATCAATACCCCCATGAATCGAAGTGGCTCGGGAACCGTCCACATACATAAAAACCCGGCGATCTCCAAAGAAACTGGTCCTTCGGGTGGAGCTAACCGGGGCGGTAAAAGGCCCGGAAGTATACACCGCAGTCCCGGTGCGGCCGAGGATACCCCATAATACCAAGGCCTCCGCGGTTTTTTGGGGATCCTGGACGGTTCGTAGCTCGGTATTGGCCGTATCCAAGGGGATTTCTTCGGAAACAAAGGAACGGTTTTGAATGGTAAGATCGATTTTTCCGATACTCTTTCCCCCATATTCCACGTGGATCCAAGCGGCTCCTGGCCTTGCGGTACAGGGAACCGCCAAAATCGCGGCTTTAAGGGCCGTACCTTCCTTATTTACGGTAAGATTAAAAAAAGACGCCTTAGTCAGCCGTTGCCCCTGAGGAGTGATGAGCACCGCCTGGAACGGGGCTCTCGGGTTTTCCCCTTCCCCAAGGGGACCTGCAGCCATACCCACGGTTACCGGTTCTCCTGGCCGAGGATTCTCAGGAATCAGCGCCAGCTTGACCGGTACATTGGGATAGAGCAGGGCTGCACCAAAACACTGCGCCAGCGCCAGCGCAAGCCCCAAGGATGTTTTAATGCGATAAGAACCGATAACGCCTTTCATTAGCATACGCATACCCTAGACACTGTTAGAAAAGGAGTATCTTAATAAACGCGATAAATATAAATCCTAAAAAGTTTATGTCGGATTTCTCATACCTCACCGTTAACCGGCGGTTCTCCTTTATCTTCCCAAA
>JAITRH010000083.1 GCA_031288495.1 Treponema sp.
TATCGCCGGGCAATCTCTCCACAGACTTTTTTCTTGTCTTTCATGTCTAACCCCATATGGTCTCCCTTAATGCTCGGTAGACCCAGTTTACTTTAGGCTAGATTTTTATTGTGGCGCACACCCCCTTTTCACTTAGAAAAATTATGGCGCAATGCAGCACCTTTCAAAAATCTCTCATATCCCGTATATTTTGTTACAGGGTGGGCTTGCAAAAGCGCGGGCTTTGCAAGCCCACCCGGTGATTACAGGAAAAACCCCCTCTTGGGCCCGGTTTTTCCCAAGCCTTTTTCGGGTGCTTTGAGAAAGGTTCATTGTTACAGAGATGAGGTAATCCATGAGTTCATCAGAAAAATTTGATCCCCCTGCCTTGGCCGACTTTGCCCGGTATTACGGTTTTCATTATGCTATGATCGATCCCTTGGCCTTGGTGCAGGATGTGTTGGTTGATATGGAACGGGGGCTGCGGGGGCAGACTTCCAGCCTTCCCATGATCCCCGCCTATATCAGTCCGGTTTCCCGGGTTCCCCTGGGAAAAACCGTGATTGCCCTGGATGCCGGGGGGACCAACCTCCGAGCCGCCCTGATTCATTTTGACGATCAGGGAAAAGCCCATGCCCAGAATACCGAGAAAACCCCTATGCCCGGTACCTATGGACGGGTAAGGGCGGAGCAGTTCTTCGACAAAATAGCCGAGGTAACCATCCCCCTCCTTGAGAAGGCGCCCCATGCGGAAGGCATAGGGTTCACCTTCTCGTATCCTACGGAAATAACCAAAGATGCCGACGGTATACTCCTTGGGTTCAGTAAGGAAGTGGATGCCCCTGAGGTGATCGGGAAACCCATAGGCCAGGGGCTCCGGGATGCTCTGGCCCGCCGGCATATCCCGGCGCCCCAAAAAATCGTCCTCTTAAATGATACGACGGCCACCTTGCTTTCGGGGCTTCTTTCCATTGCTCCCCAGGGGGGGCAGGGTCAGTACGGTATCGCCCCCGGACCAGTGGTAGGCTTAATCCTGGGAACCGGCATTAATACCGCCTATCCGGAAAAGAACATTCCTAAGATCGGCTTTGCGTCGGCCGATGCTCCCCAAATCGTCGTGTGCGAAACCGGCACCTTCGCCCACCGGTACCGGGGTATCCTGGACCGGGAATACGATGCCACCACCAAGAACCCTGGAGCCTATACCTTGGAAAAAGCCACCGCCGGGGCCTACCTTGGCCCCCTTACCTTTCATATCCTCAAACAGGCCATCCGGGACGGTCTCCTGGGGTTTAGAAAGTCTTCGGAGTTCCTCGCCTGGCCTACCTTGCAGACTAAAGACTTAAACGCCTTTATGCGCGCTCCTTTGAGCGGGGAAGGCCCCATCGGAAAACTCTTTGCCGCAGATGAAGGGGATGCCGTCGCTGCTTTGGTGTATCTCACCTCCCTCATAACCGAGCGGGCAGCCCGCTTTGCCGCCGCTATGGTGGCGGCCGCGGTGGAACGGCTTGAAGGATACGATCCCTTGGCGCCGGTCCGTATCGCCGTGGAAGGGACCACCTACCTGATGTACCAGGGCTTGCGGACCGCCCTGGAATCCTACCTGCATACGATACTGGTCTCGGGGAAAAAGCGTTTCTATGTGATTGCCCCGGTGGAGCAGGCCTCCCTGTTCGGCGCTGCGGTGGCTGCCCTGTCCCCCTAAGCGGCGCCTCCCCTAGAGGATTTGGGGGACCGGGGATACGCCCCCGGGCGAAAGGGGCTTCTTCGTCCCCTTGGCTATCACCCCAGGGGGAACCGGCATAATCCAGGGAGGGCGGCAGCCCCACAGGTTCGTAACCCCCTGAGGGGGCTGTTATTGCATCCCGGTAAGCTGTTTTTCCGCTTGTTCCAGGGCTTCTTCAAGGCTTGGTATCAGGCGATCCTCGCCCAGGGCATCAATAAAACCGGCTTTCTTGAGGGTCTTTCTTGGGTGTTCGTGAATTTCACAAAGCATAAGGTTGATCTTTCGGCGGCGGCATTGAATCAGAAAAGATTCCAGCGCGGTAATACCGGTAGAATCAATGACCGGTACCGCCCGCATCCGCAGAATCAGGAATTGCGGCGTTTTTGCCACCTTTCTTAAGGTATGCTGCAGCATATCCGCAACGCCGAAAAAGAAGGGGCCCGTAATCTCATAAATTTCAATGTCTTTGTGGGATAGGGCGACAATCGAATCTATGGTGCTTGCTTCGATATCCCCAAAGGCAAGTTCGGTTATGAGATCATCGTTACCCGGTTTGACATCCGTTACTTCAATCATCCTGCGGAGGAACAGGAACACCGCGAGGATCACCCCTACCTCCACCGCAAAAGTGAGATCCAAGGCTATGGTCAGCAGGCAGGTGGTGATGAGTACGATGGCATCGCTTTTGGGGGAACGCCGGATCAGCCGGAAGAACCGCCCCAGATTGCTCATATCCCAGGACACCACCATAAGCACTGCCGAAAGGCTCGTGAGGGGAATCGCGGAGGCTGCCGGGGCAAGGAACAGAATGAACATCACCAGGGTAAGGACGTGGATGATCCCAGCCACAGGACTTACCGCTCCGGCCTTGATGTTCGTCGCGGTCCGGGCAATAGCGCCGGTAGCAGGAATGCCGCCGAACAAGGCTGCGGCGATGTTGCCTATGCCCTGAGCGGCCAGTTCCATATTGGCCTTGTGCCGGTCACCGGTCATGCTGTCCGCCACCACCGCAGAAAGGAGGGACTCAATCGCCGCCAGAAGGGCAATGGTAAAGGAAGCGGGAAGCACATCCCGGATCAAAGCCCAGCTCAGAGCGGGGAGGATGGGCATGGGAAGGGACGCGGGAATCCCCCCAAAGCGGGTCCCCACGGTTTCTACCGGCAGTCCAAGAAAAAAGCAGGCCAGGGTCGCTAGGGTCACCCCCACAACGGCTCCGGGGATCCGGGGGAAAAAGTGCCGCACCCCGATGATGAGCAGGATGGTGCCTCCTCCTATGCCCAGGGTGAGGAGGTCAAAGGTGGAAAAAAACCGGCCGTACTCCACCCATTTTTCAAAAAAAGCGGGCGAACTGGTTTCGATTTGCAGTCCCAAAAAATCCTTCACCTGTTGGGAAAAGATCAGGACCCCAATACCCGTGGTAAAGCCCGTGGTTACCGGATAGGGAATAAACTTGATAAACCGCCCGAGGCCGCTTACCCCCATGATGACCAGTATACTACCGGCCAACAGGGTTGCGGTGATAAGGCCCGTCATGCCATGTTCATGGATGATACCAAAAATGATGATGACAAAGGCCCCTGTGGGCCCGCCGATTTGGAACTTACTCCCCCCGAGGAAGCTGATGCAAAACCCCGCAGTAATAGCGGTATACAAACCTTGGGCAGGGCTTCCCCCCGCGGCAATGCTGAAGGCCATGGAAAGGGGCAAGGCCACAATCCCCACGATCACCCCTGCAAGACAATCTTTGCCGAAAGCAGCCCAGGAGTAGCCCCCTCCCGTTGTACCAGGAAAAAGCTCCACAATCCGGGGAATAAAATCCCCCCCTTGAATCAAATTTTTTCTCATTTTTTTCTCATACCTCACATTCTGCATACTCCGCAAGGGAGGCGGCCCCCGTCTAGTCGGAGATTTTTTCTCATACCTCGGACTAGCTGGCCTAGGCCTCCTCGGACTAGCTGGCCTAGGCCTCCTCGGACTAGTTAGCCTGGGCCTCCTCGGACTAGTTAGCCTGGGCCTCCTCGGACTAGCTGGCCTGGGCCTCCTCGGACTAGTTAGCCTGGGCCCCTCGGACTAGTTAGCCTAGGCCCCCTCCGCATCCTGGGTACTCCTTAAGGGAAACGGCCCTCACCCGTATTCGGAGATGATACCGCGCCTTCCTCTTTAACATCGGCTTTTTTTCATACGTCTTATACCGGGTACTCCCTAAGGGCCGGGCCTTATCCCATCCGGCAGACCCAAAGATAAGCGGGGAAGACCCCAGCAGGAGAGAAAATCGGCCTGGAACGCACCGGTTCCTCGGCCTGGAACGTATCGCTTCCTCAGCCCGGGGCACTTCCAAAAGGGTAGTGGAAGACTATGAACAGCCGTAACAGAAAACGGGCAATCCTATATACATAATGCCGGAATAATCCCATCATCCCCCGGACGAACTGGGGATATACGTGATTGCACAATCCGGGGATGCGGTGAGGCTGGCGGAACGGCCCGAATGGTTCAAGGCCCGGGAATGGTAAACCTGGGGGTCTTGCCTAGCCTGCCGGGGCCACGGCCGCCAATCCGTAGAGAGAGCGGATCCCCCTCACCGCAGGGCGAAGCGTATGGGATAGCGATACTGGACCCCCACCGGGGTTCCATTGGCCTCCGCAGGACTAAGCGCCCGGATACCCTGAAAGGCCTTAACCGCGGCGTCACCAAAACCCCGGCCAGGAGGCTCCTCTTTAAGTACGGTGATCCGCCGAATGTCCCCCTGGGCATCCACAAACAGCACCAGAATCACGAGGCCTTCAAGGTTAGACCGCAGGGCAATAGGAGGATAGATCAGGTTTTTACGGATATCCCCTTCGGAGAAAACAGGAACCTTGGAAACCTGGTGCTGCGGAAGGTATTCAGGAGCCCGGACTTGGGGTTGAACCGGCTGCACCGGACCTTCATAGGGCAGGGATTCAATCACCACCTGATCCTGAGGGACCTCATCGGTTTCCACCATGGTTTCAGCGATTGCCTCTACAACTGTCTGCTGCGGCGACGGAGGGATCCGCTGCGGGGGTGGAGGAAGCGGCGGAGGGAGAGGAACCGCTTCCTTAAGGTCCACGAGCTTCATGATCGTGGCCTCCGGTTCCAGGGTTTCTACCGTGGTTTCCAGGTGAAAAACCAGAAAAAAGATGAGAAGCCCATGCAAAGCGGCAACCAGCAGAAAAAGGGCCAGCCTCATCCGGGTAATAGTACGGGGATCTGCTTCCATCATTGGTCCTTAACGACAAAGCTGACCACCCGGTATTGCAGGATCTGGAGCATCTGTAATACCCGGTTAATAGAGATAAAAGGGGTTTCCCGGTCCGCGATGATATGAATCCGGGTATCCGGCGCTTCCTGATAGGTGGAGATGATGCTGTTTTCAATGGCCGTCAAATCACTGGGAAGCCCATCCAAGTAGAGCGCCCCTGCCCGGTCAACCCAAATTTCCAGGTTCTTTTCGGCGCTGGTCTTTTTCGCGGCAGCAGCTTCGGGGTATTCGATTTTCACCTCCCGGCGGTAGTTAATAAGGGAAACCAGCATAATGAATATAAGGAGCAGGAACGCCACATCCGACATGGAATTCAGGGGAACCACGAACCGTTTCCGCTGCCGGACCAACCTCATAAGGCTCCTCCAGGAGGAGGTTCATCTTTCATGGAAAATGAAAAAGCCTCGACCTCAAGGGTTTGAGCCAATTCCACAAAGGACACCACCTGCTGCCAGGGCGCCTGAGGCGCGATGCTTAAGACCACCGCCAGGTTTGGATTAGCCATCACCGCGGCCTGGATCTCCTGTTTTGCGGCAGCGAACTCCATGGCCGCACCCTGATACAAAAGGGTCCCCCCCTCGTCTAATTCAAAGCGCAAGAGATCCTCTTTCAGGATCAAACGGGTCGAATCCTTGGCAGGAAGATGCATGATGAATCCTTTGTTGATATTAAATCCTGCAATCACAATGAAATAAATGATCAATAAAAAGGCAATATCACTGGAAGCGCCGGCATCTTCAAAGCGGCTTCTTTTTCTTTTCCTTCCGAACCTAAGCTGCATGATCCGTTTCCCCTTTTTCTTGCTCCGGCGGCTTTTTCCTTAGTTCAGAGCGCTTTGCCCATAACTATCCGAGTTTTGGGAAAGGCTTCCGAAAAAGCCGCTCTATACCATCATTTTTGCTCATTTGATTTTGGTCAAGATGTATTGCTGTGAAATACTGTGGACTATCCTATCCCATTGATAGTCCATGTATATCCATGAAAGGGCTTCTTCCCAATCCCTCAGGAGCGCGCCGGAATTCCGCAGGACCCAGAGGGCTTGGGGAAAAAGCTTTTCAGTGTAATCCCCGTTCCATAAGACCTGTTCCCCTCTAACCCAGGAGGCGGCTTCAGTAGTCCATGCCCCGGGACGTTTCTTGGGGGGCACCAATTCCGGCATGAGCAGGGGTTTCCAGTAGGCCTCAAAATCCCTGGGGCCGGTAAAATCCGGCAGATCCTCCTGGGTATGCATCCATTCGGTCAGGGCCGCAATGCGGGCGTACCGGTTGCGCAGGGCGGTAAGGGCCTCTTCCCCGGAAAGGCGCTTATGGTTCCGCCGGATCTTGCCCCCGGAGATCTGGACCTGCTCAATAGGTCCCTGTCCCTGCCATAAGGCGCTGTTTCTTTGCAGCATAAGCCGCGCCTCCCCTGCCAGCTCCAGGGTCCATTGGTTCCACCCGGTATAGCTGCTCCCTAAAAAATGAAGCTCCTTAAGGAATACCCGGCCTTCTGGATCCGGGAGGGATGTCCAAAAATGCAGCCCCGGATAGGCCTTGAGCGAGACCACCAGCTTTTCCCCGGGGGGCTTTTTTGTTTGGAGATACCGGATCTCCATGCCCGCTGCAGCCCGGTACACCCCCAGGGTCTTTTCCGCAAACCCCGGCCCCTCAAGGAACCGGCCGGCCTTTTCAACCAGGCTCGTGCAGCCCGAACAGATAAGTACGCAGGCGAGCATCCCCCATCGGGGGGTTTTGTGCATCCCTTTCATGGGTATCAATAGGTCCATTTAAACCCCACCGAGAGCATAGGAATAGGCAATTGATAGCTGGCAGCAGTACTCCCTTCATCTTCCTGCCCGGTATAGCTGTTAAAGGTGGTATTACGCTGTCTTGTCTTGAGGAAGGCCAGGGTGTTTTCCACCGCCACATAGATTTCCGATTGTACCTTACCGTACGGATTAAACCGGAAGAAGGAGCACTTAATATCCAGGGGTAAGGCGAAACCGTCCCGCTCGGTGTCGGAATACCGGGATGAACGCTTCCATTTTTCAATAACCGACTCCTCCGTACCATCCGCATTGAGGACACTGACGGGATAGCTGGTAATTGCTCCCGCCACACTCTTGGGCGCGCCGCTGGCCAGGCCAAAACGGATCGCGATATGGAAGGACTGCACCGGTTTAAGGTTGAGGACGATGTTCAGGTTATGAAAACGGTGAAACGAAGGGTAATACCAATCCGGCTCATCGGGATCGCTCCTTGAGGGGTTCCGGTACCGGGCATGATTAAAGGAATAGCTGATCCAGCCGTCCCAATACCGGGCTTCCAATTTTTGCAGCATCAGATCAAATCCCCAGATACGGCCCTCCCCATCAAACCGATAGTCCGGCACCAGCGCATCCCCCTGGGTTACTAAGGACAGATAGGAGCGATCAAACACCCCCTTGATATAGGTTTCGATAGTAAGGCTATACCCATAGGAAAAATCCATCTTGGTTCCCACAATACTGGTCCAGGAACGGCTCTGTTTCATAGCAAAATCATCAATGCCGCTGTCCTTCCCTATATAAATCAAGTTGGTATTCATAGAAGAAAACAAACCCGTCCCCACCGTAAGGCTTAAGCCATCCAGGGGGCCCTTGTTTTTCAGAATACCGAAGTCCAGGTTCAGCCGGGGATTAAGGGCCGGAAGGGTTTGAATGCTGAAATCCTTCCCCACAAAGTACAAATGGTCCAGGCGCAGCCCCAGTTCAGCCCCAAAACGCCCTTCAGGACCGGTATATTCCATCAGGGTATAGAGGGAAGAAAAAAAGCCGCTGTTCCGTACATCGTTGCTGAAGGTAACCGGGTAATGGGTATACCAGGGCGTACCTTCTATAAGGCTCTTTTCCGTATCCAGGGTCTCCTGCCAGAGCTGGGCCTGTTCCTCCTCAATCCACTGGCTGTACAATTCCTGTACTCCTGCGGCGAAGAGGAAGCCCTGGGGCGCCTCCCAGTCCACATCAAGACGCCCCTGATAATTGATGGTTAGTTCCTTCATCCTATCGCCCATCGTATTCGTCAGGTCATAGGAGGGCTGTAGGAATGGGCCGAATCGATCCTGGAAACCCGGTGAATACGGGACCTGCACGTCATTTTGCATCCGGGCATCCAGGTCTGCGCTATGAAACCCCCCGCCCGCGGTAGCCTTAAGGACCATGGAGGGCAGGGGATTAAGGGTTAAACCCATAATGAGAAAGCCCAGCTTATTGTCCCAGCTAAAACGCATGTCGTTTTTGCTTATTAAACCCGCGGCTTCGCTTTCATTCTGATAATACGCCTCCATTCCATCGCCCCCGACAAAGCCGTTAAGGGTCCCTTCCATATCCGGGGTAAACCGGTAGTGTGCCGAAAGAGCGCCGCTTCTGATATAGGGCGCGGTGGTAATATACCGCACTTCTTCCACAAAGGGCTTGACCGCCCAGACAAAGGGGTCCCAATAGGTGAGCTTCCCCATGACCATGACCCCTCCTTTTCCCCATAAGGGAACCGAGAGGTTGAGGTTGGCGGCGCTGGAAGAAAGCCCCAATTCAAGCTCGGTTTCGGTAGCCGAAGGCTGCTTTGAGGTTACTTCCAAAAGCCCTGAAATGGTGTGTCCATACCGGGAGGAAAAAACCCCATGGGAAAGCTGGGCGCTCTGAACCATCCGGGGATCAAAGATGGAAACCCCGCCCCCCCAGTGGTAGGGCTGCTCAATGTAGAACCCGTCCAGAACCGCGGTCAAGTCTCCGGGGGTTCCGCCCCGGATGGAAGGCATGGCGTTAAACATGCCGGCATAGCCCACCCCGGGGAGGAGCTTAATGGAGGTCATCACGTCTTCGATGATGCCGATCTCCGCAGTCCGGGAGAGGTCCTGATCCGATATGGCCACACTCCGGCCGCTTCTGGTTTCGCTTACCCCGGGCCTTGAAGCTTCGATCACCAGTTCCTGGTTTTCCAGGATACCGCTCAGGTGCAGCAACAGGGTAAAACGGTTCTCCCCCGGAGGGATGAGGAGCCTGCTGTTTTCGTAGCCCGGATAGGTGACTTGAAGCACCACCTGCCGGTCATCGGGAACCGGTATCCGAACCTTCCCTTCTTCATCGCAGGTATACTCCTGTCCATCCCAAGAACGGATCCGGGCCCCTTCCAGGGGGAGGGCTAAATCGGCATCTTCCACGGTTATCTCTATATCCCGGGCGGAAAGGGGGATAAGACCGATGACCAGCAACAGGAGGATTGCAACGCATGACCTGGTTAGCGTTCTGATTTTTTCCACTTTTTTTACTATACCGAAAGGCTCCTGCATGAACAAGCCGCCCGGCTTAGCCCATAGAAGCAGCGGTGAAGGTCCACCGATTCCCCGGATGAGGCGGACCGTGGTGTGGTGGGGCAAAAGGGGAAGGAGGGCCGCAGCCGCCCTGAGGATTTCATATTTCATCGAAGGGAGATACTGCGCCTGCCTTGGGGCCATCCCCCGGGTAGTAGGGGGTTTGGGTAGGCCGATAGCAACGCCGGACCTCGCGACCCCAACGTTTGGGTAAGCCGATAGCAAGGCCGGACCTCGCGACCCCGACGTTGGGGTAGGCCGATAGCAAGGCCGGACCTCGCGACCCCAACGTTGGGGTAGGCCCATAGCAAGGCCGGACCTCGCGACCCCATCGTTTGGGTAAGCCGATAGCAACGCCGGACCTCGCAACCCCAACGTTGGGGTAAGCCCCTAGCAACGCCGGACCTCGCAACCCCAACGTTTGGGTAGGCCCATAGCAACGCCGGACCTTGCAAGCCCGGCGTTGGGGTAGGCCC
>JAITRH010000111.1 GCA_031288495.1 Treponema sp.
ATCGAAGGGAAGGCATAAAAAAGAAATTACTTCTCTTATTTCGGAGAACTTTCAGTTATTCACCGATGTTTTTATACCGGCCGCTTAATGATGTTTCCATACCTAAAGCAGTATATATGAGATTGCTTTGTTATTTCTGATTCAACAATCTTTTCGAGGAGCATTTTCCCCATACTGCCATAGCCGATAATACCGATTTTCTTTTCCATGTATATTTTGTATAGTATTTTTTAATTTTTTGTCAACCTCTTCGAACTAATTTTATGGCACATTTCGTATAACCTTCCACTGTATGCGGCGGTTTGGCCGCCCGGATAAAGGCTGCAAAAATGTGAGGGAACTTTTGTGCAGCCTCTCACGAAGCCGCCCACGGTACTCCCCCGGTAGCCCGGGAGTTGTCCCGGTGGCTTGGATCTAGGGTGATGGATCCAATGGGGGAATTTCCTGATGCCGGCGGCATGAATCCCTATGACTCATACCCCTTATGGGTTCTCCGGTCCCTGAGCAGTACCCATGTAACGCCGGTCCCTCCTGCCGCGGTATGGCCATGACCGCTTTCACCGGTAAAAGGACAGGTTTCTATAAAGGTTTTCACCAGCTGTTTCAGCACCGAAACGCTCCCGGAATGGTTTCCTTTTCCATGGACAATGAGGACCTTTTCAAAACCCTGCCGTCTGCAGTTCAAAAAAAACAGGTCCAGAGCATTCCACGCTTCATCCCGGTTAAGGCCGTGAAGGTCGATGACCGCATCGGCTCTCGCGTGAAGCAGCCGGCGGCGGCGTTCCCAGGGGCGCTCCTTCGCGGCATCCAGGATCGCATCTTTATCGTAGACCTCATGGACCTGTAGCCATGCAGCAAGGGGATTCGGTTTTTGGTGATTCTTGTCGGGGGGCTTGGGTGTAGAGGGCTCCTGCCGGGTGGCTCCGTTCCTGGATACACCTTTTCGTCTATTCCCCAAGGCTCGTGCGGTTTGCCGGTCCCACGCATCCAGAATATCCCCAAAATCCATCGACTCTCCTTAATACCAAATCACCCTATCCCGGGGTACCCATCCCAGCCTGCCATCAAAGGATTCTACATAAACCCAGAAATCCGATACCAAACGGATCCGCACAGGCTCCCCTTCGCTGAAGGAAGCGCTTACCATGCCTCCGGCTTCAGGCACCCGGTACGCTTGTGCGGTCCGGATGATCCCCTGTCCGGTAGCCGTGCCCAGGCGAAGTTTCCCCAAACCGGCTAACGAGAAAAGTAACAACGCCGTCCCCAGGATCAGTACCATGCTCATACCCTTATAACCCTGAGGTATCTTGGAAGTTACGATCCCCTTTTCACGGACTCGCCGAAACATGACTGCGGCAAAGGTCAAGGCGAGGATCCCCAGGCTCAGCCCCAAAAGGATACGGTAGAGTTTGCGCGGTCTCCATGGCTCATCCTGGGTAAGGGGGAGTCCCAGACGCTGTTCCGCTTCCCGGCGAAGGAGGGCAAAAGCAGGGCCTGCCAGGTTTTCCCGTTCGTTCCGGCGCATTGCCCCCAGGGCTTCGGGGATCTTACCCTGATTCCAGAGGCTTTGGATCCCCTGCAGGGCCTGTTCGTAATCCCCCCGGAACCAGAAGAACCGCGGCGGCGCAGCACCGGGAAAGGGAAGGTTCCCATCCCTAGGGCCGGCTGCCTCCGGGGGCGTATCCATTGCGGTGGGATTGAGAGAAGAAGGAACGGCACCGGGGATCAGGGGGATGCGGAGTTCCGGAATCTCGATGCTCAGTCCTTCATAGAGTATACGCCGGGATTTCAAGGTGAATTCCGTGCCTTCCACGGGAATTACCTCAAGTCGCAGGACCAAGCCCTGTTCCCGGTCCTGTGGATGTAAGGGTTCCGCCTCAAGGAGCGCCCCTTCCGGCAGTTCCTTCAGGAACAGTTCTGTTCCAGGCCAGGGTTTCCGGGGATCCCAGTTGCTCAGATGGAGGACCACCCGTCCCTTTTCTCCGATCCGAAGGGACTTAGGCGGTCTAAGCCAGGAACAAACAGGCCGGTACTCCCTTTTTGTTTCTCCCTGGATATTCCAGGATCTCGGTTCGGTCACGTAACGCATATCCGGGGTCCGTACCTCAAAAGACCCCAAGGTAAGGGTACCTGCTCGCTGGGGAATGAACCAAAATTCGATCATGCTCTGCACTTTCCCGGATTCCGGGCTTTGTTTTACCCGATGGGGCCTTGTACGAATACTTTCCAACGTGAGGGTCTCAGGCAGCGGCGGATGCTGGACCGTAACATCCCCAGGCACCGGGTAATCCACCAAGAGGGTTACGATCCAACCGGTATGCACCTGCGGCGATTCAGGGTACGCATATAGGACAACCTCTAACGCAGAGTCTGGGGCCTGGACATCGGTCAATACCCCGGACTCGGTCCGCTCGAAGCCTTCCTCCCCGGTTTCTTGGCCGGTTTTTTGTCCACCCTCTTGTTCCGTTTCCTGAGCGCTCAGGTACAAGCCCAGGATGAGTAAGAAGGCGAGTATTTTTCCCCTTTTCCCGTTCAATAATCCGGTCCTGTAGCGGGAACTGCTTCGATCCATTCCCGGCTTTTCCATTGGGTTTGTTCCTTTCTATCGAGGTATTCAAAGAGGGCAGACGTACCGGCCTGCGGGGCGGTTCCTGCCTTCTCTCGAGGAGAAACTGCGGGGGCCTTACTTTTCCGCGCCAGGGCGGAGAGGCTTAATTCCAGGTTCCGCTTGGCTTCAATACGGCTGCTGTCGGTCTCCAGGGCTTGCCTAAAGGCCGCGGCAGCCCCCGCATAATCCGCTTCCTTAAAACAAACCACTCCGCTATTGTAATGAATCCGGTATACCAATTCAGGAGAAGCCCCTTTCGGCAGATCCTGGAGGGCTTCTGCGGCGGCGGCAAAGCGTTCCAGCGCAGCGGCTCCTTCATCCAGGGTACAATACACCACACCCAAGCCCAGTTCCCCATAAGGCCGGGCTTCAGGGTAGCGGAGGGCCTGTAAGTAGGAGGCGATGGCCCGGGTGTACTGGTTTTGGGAATTGAAAAAATTCCCCTCCATGATGCAGAGCATGCCTTGAATGTTTCTGCCGGTACTTAGGAAGGTTTCTATGGAACAAGAACAGGTTAAGAGGAACAAGGCCCCCTGCAGAACCATACCCGGGACAATCGCCCGCCCCCGGATCCGCTGCTTACCCATGATTCCGTCTCCTGATATGCAGTACTTTGGCGATCCCCCAGGAGATAAGGGCGGCTATGACAAAGATACGCCAGCGGGCTTTGGCTTCTATATGGTACCCCTGCATCCCGGATACAAGTCCGTGAGACCGGATATAGTCTGCGAGCAGGCTCACCGCGTCATCCTGGTTTCCATCTATATAGACCCCTCCGGTTCGTTCCGCAGCGTTCCGTAAAACCTCACCGCGCCGGTAGCTCCAGGGGGCTTCTTCCGTAGTAGTGAGCTCAGTTCCTGAAAGGGCTGGCCCATAAGGGACCGGTCCACCTTGTTCAGTCCCAAACCCCACGGCGCTTACCCTAATCCCCTGCTCCAAGGCCCGGTCTATGGCCGCGGAGAGGGCGCCTGAAAGCGCCTCCCCATCGGAAAACAGGATGATCTCCCGGCTTGTGGGGAACCCGTCCTGAAAAGCCCCGGAAGCCGCGTCGATCAAGGTCTCCAGATTGGTTCCCCAACCGGTAACAGCGGAACCGGAAAGCCCTTCTAAAAAACTCACCAGCGCCCCGGTATCGTAGGTTAACGGAACCGCCAGGACCCCCCGGCCTTTGCCGATGGCCGCTCCCAGGCGGATTTCTCCAGTAAGCGCTGCCGATTCCCGGGCAATGTGGCGGGCCCGGTCAAGCCGGGAAAGTCCCTGCAGGGAATCTTGCACCTCCATGCTACGGGAGAGATCCATCGTAAATACCACATCCACCCCCCGGCGGTATTCCAAGTCCACCTGCTTTCCCCAGCGAGGACCTGCCAGGGCAATGATGAGACAGGCAAGAAAGAGCCCCCAAAGCAGGGAAGCTGCCATCGCCCGGCGCTGGAATTCCCTGACCTGCAGGGATACAGGCTCCCCGGTAAATCCCGTAGCGGCAATAAACCGATCCAGGAAGGGCCTGCGTCTCCGGTAGTGCAGGATCTCGAGGATGATAAGGGGAATATACAGCACAAAACCGAGTAAGACCTGGGGCGTATCAAAACTCATACAAAGGCCTTACCTCCATATCGGCGGATAAGCCCCCGCAGGCCTAAAAGAACCAGGGCCGGGATGATACAGAGCTCCTGGAAGCCCTGAGTTCGGAGGATGGTTCTTGAACTGCCTATGGTCATCTCCCCTTCATGGATCCGGGAAAAGGCATGGGCAAAGGCTTCCGCTGAAGGGGCGGGGATATAGGAACCTTCCCCTTTCCGGGCAATGGCTCTCAGGGTTTCCGGATCAAACCGGGAATCAAAGGTTCCGCTCCGGCGTATTTTGGTGAAGGGGTCCACATAGTCAATGGGTACTTCCCCGCCGCTTCCCACCCCGATGACCCAAAGGCTGATTCCCAGTTCCGGCAGCAGAGCCGCAGCAGTCTCTGGATGCAGGGCCCCGGCGTTGTTCTCCCCGTCGGTGATGAGTACCACGGATCTGCGGAGAGCTGAGGAACCCTTGAGATGCAGCGACGCAATGGCGAGGCCCATACCCAGGGCGGTTCCATCCCCCAATTCACCAATACGCAGGGTTTCAAGCCGGGAAAAGAGGCTTACCCGATCGGTTGTGGGAGGCAAGAGAAGGGCCGCGTCATTGCCTACGGCCACAAGGCCCAGGGCATCTGTCGGCCGGTTCATGACAAAGGTACGGACCAAATCCCGGGCCGTATCAAAGCGGTTCTGCTTTTCCATATCCTGGGCCGCCATACTGGGACTCACATCCACCACAAAGATGATATCCGCCCCGCGGCTGAGCCATACGGTTTCGGTGGATATAAAAAGGGGGCCTGCTGCGGCAATAAACAACAGGAATATGCCGGTAAGTTCCATCCCCCGAAGCAGCCGGATGAACCACCGGAGCTGGTGAGGAGGCCTAAAGGGAATACCTCCTGGGGGACCTAAAGAAATACGCACCCTGTACCGGTCCTTACAAAAACGGGATAAGCCCCAACCGGCGATCAGCGCCAACACGCCCCCGAGGATCAGGGAGGGGTGTTCAAAACCTATGGTCATGGCCTCCCCTTCTGCTTAAGCCAAGGCAGCAGGGCCAGCCGGTTCCGTTCCTTATCAGCCTGGTCCAAGGTATGGGTAAAGCCCTGCAGTTCCGCTAGAATCCTGAGGAGTTCCTGCTGGTTTATGGGGGTACCGCTGAAGCGCAGGGCATCGCAGCGGCGGAAGATCCCGCACAGAAATATCCCGGAAAGCATACTGCTCATGGCTTCCGGTCTTTCAGGTTCTCGCGGTACCAGGGACGGCAGGGTTTTCAATTCCCCCGCATCCATAGCCTCGCAGGGCATACCCGTAAACAGGTGCAAGCAATGCCTCAATTCCCCGGATAAACGGCGGAGGATGTCCTGAGGGTTTTCATTTTTCAGGGCTTTTCCTAAATTCCGCAGGAGCCGTTTCATAGCCCGGATAAGCCGCCGCCGGCGGAACCGTTCCTGCACGTCCCTGAGCGTATCCTTTCCCCAAACCCGGAAACCGATTCCCCCCAGGAGGATCGCCAAGATTCCCGCGGTACTTCCATAGATGAGCAGGGTCGTACCGGGAATCACCAGCGGAGGCAGGGGATCTGAGGGTACCAGGTCTTCTTGAGTAAGCAAAGAGGCGATTCCTACCCGCAGACCCGCGGTGGAAAGCCCCTGGGACTGCAAGGCCGGGATAGGCAGGTCCGGCAGGGTGAGAGAACCCGGAACATAGGCCACAAAATCAATGAGCAGCCGGGCCTGTCCCTCGCGGTTTTCCAGTTCGATCCGCCGAATAACCAGATCCCCCTGTTCGTTTGGGGCCTTAAACAGGGCTTTTTCTGCAATGAAAGGCTGGAAATTCCTGGATGCCGATCCCAGGGGTACCACCAAACGGCCGGGATCCCCCACAAAAACGGTTTGGGGGATGAGATAGGGCGTATTCGGCGGCATGGCTCCTTCAAGTCCGGGGTCTGCTTGGGGAAATCCGGTCTGTAGGGTCACTGCCAGGAACCCGGCAAGAAAAATCCATGTCCGCATCTTCACCGGCCCATTCTGGCTAGAATTTCCGGGGTTTCCCGCGTCGAGGAATGCCCCGGTTTCCAAAGAAGCGGATAAGCTTAGCAGAAACATCATCCTCGGTGGATATATGCAGGAAAGCGGCTCCGCAGCTCCGGCAGATCTTCCGCCATGCGCTGTATCGCTGTTCATGCCACGCGGACCAGGCGGAACAGAACCCGGGGAAAGATCCGGGTACCTCATAGGTAAGTCCGGTCTCAGGGTCCTCAAGGGAGATAAGCCCCATCCCGGCCATATCCCTATCCAAGGGGTCCTCTATCAGTAGGGCAATAACATCATGCTTGCGACAGAGGCTTCCCAGTTCCTGCTCCCAATGCATGCTGAGAAAATCTGAAATCACCACTACCAGGGCCCGTTGCTTAAGGAGCCTTCCCAATCCTGTAAGAGCGGCTCCGAGATCGCTTCCTCCTCCCTTGGTCTTAATGGAGAGGGCACGGCTTATCATCTCCATGATAGGGCCTCTTCCCTTCCGGGGAGGGAAGACCTGGGTGATGGCCCGGTCGAAAAACAAGGCCCCCACGCTTTGGCCCGCCTGTTCCGCGGAAAAGGCGATTAAGCTGGCGGACAAGAGTCCCTGGTCATAACGGCTCATCTGGCTGCTGCCGCAATACATAGAAGCGGAACAATCCAAAACCAGAAACACCGTCACTTCCCGTTCCTCCCGGTAGAGTTTCACATAAGGGGTTCCAAAACGGGCGCTCACATTCCAATCAATGGTCCGTACATCGTCCCCTCGTTCGTAATGCCGGACCTCATCCGCCTCAATCCCCTGACCTCTGAAGATCGAGCGGAAATTACCAGACAAGAGCTGTTCCGCAAGGAAAGCGGGAATCAAGGGAAAGGTATTTATTTTGTGTAACAGTTCAGTACGATCCATGAGGATTCCTTTTTACCCCGCCGGCGGGCTTAAAGCCCATGATGAGCCGTGGTAGTCAGATAAAGGGGTGCCCCTTGCTTCAAGGGCTGTTCACTGGGGGACCCCCTTTCAGGATAGGCGAAGACCCCCATGAGGTAGGAACCTGCCCACGGTCAACAGGGTAAACAACAAAAAAAGGGTCCACCCCTTCCAGGGATTACGCTGATTTTTCGTTTTAAAACCCTCTTAATCAGTAAAAAGCAGGGGAACCGGTGGACCACCTTGCTTACCCTGCCGCAGACCCATGAAAGCTCCGCTTAAACCATTTAGACCGCAGGCTCCAGAACCCTCCTTCCTAACGCACCCCGGCAATGGCCTTGGCTAAGGCTGCTTCCAGCATGGCCAGGGGAGGCTCCTGGATGTAGCCCAGCTTCTTCATATCCTCCACTAAGGCTCGCACCCCGGCTATGTCTGCCTTGGCCCGCTGATATACGGTATCCCAGGAAAGCTCCACCCGGGCGACCCCTTCCTTAATTGCCTGAAGCGCCACATCCGCCGCTTCCTGGGCAAAGACCTCGGTCTCCTCCATAGTAGCGATGATGTTATCCGGGCTTATGCCGCGCTTCTCGGAAAATTCCGCAATCGCATGGGCACAGCGGATGGCCATACCATCGGTGATCTTCCGGGCCCGAACCAGGAGGGCGCCCTTTAATATACCGGGGAAACAGACCGAATTGTTTACCTGATTGGGGAAGTCTCCCCTGCCGGTGGCCACGATAAAGGCCCCCGCTTCCTTGGCCGCATAAGGCCAGATCTCCGGTACCGGATTGGCGCAGACAAATACCACCGATTGAGCCGCCATGGAACTAATCCATTCCCGCTTCACCGTATTCGGTCCCGGGGTGGAAAGGGCAATGAGCACATCCGCCCCTTTCATGGCCGCTGCTATGGAAGGGGTCCTGTCGGGGTTGGTCTTTTCACAGAGTTCCCATTTCCGGTAATTCCGCCGGTCCTTTTTAATATCCTCCCGGCCCAGATGCAGGGAACCGGTGGAGTCAAAGATGGTCATCTTCGCCGGATCTCCTCCGTCGGCCAAGATAAGCCGGGCTATGGTGGTATTTGCCGCTCCGGCGCCGAGCAGTACGATTTTGGCATCTCCCAGCTTCTTACCTGCCAGCTTCAGGGCGTTGATGAGTCCTGCTAAGGTAATGCAGGCGGTTCCCTGGGCGTCGTCGTGCCATACCGGAATATCACAGGCTTCCCGCAGATCATCAAGGACCTTGAAACAATTGGGCTGGCTTATGTCTTCCAGGTTAATGGCCCCGAAAGAGGGCTGTACCATCTTGACGAACTCAATGATCCTTTGGGGATCCGGTTTCCCATCGGGGCCTCGGGAATCCACACAGAGGGGTACCGCATCCACCCCGCCCAGGTACTTCATGAGCATGGCCTTGCCTTCCATGACCCCGAGGCCTCCCGGAGGGGTACAGTCTCCATCCCCCAGGACCCGGGTGGAATCAGAAACCACCGCCACCAAATTCCCCCGGTTAGAGAGGGCGAAAGCCGCGGCATTATCATCCCGAATGGTAGTGGAAACTTGAGACACCCCTGGGGTATACCAGAGGTTAAACCAGTTAAGGCCATAGATACCGCATTTGGGGAGGGTTTGCATCTTCCCCCCATAAAAACGGTGGGCCTCTACCGAAAGGGTTTTGAGGAACAGGGTTTTTGCCCGGGCCTTCTGATCTTCCGTGAAATCCGGCGGGAACAGGGCGTCCACGTCTTGTAAGGTTCGTAATGAGGGATGCTTATCCATAGGTTTTCCTTTCTTTAATAGGATGTACGAGGCTGTTGCACAACACGACACCGCCTCGTACGCGTGTTCTGTAATTAGTCTAACCAAAGGAGGCCTCCTTTTCCAGTGCCCCACATATTCCGGCCTACACCCCGGGGCCTTCCCCCCGGGAACGTATGTGGGGAGTGGCAGAACATCCCGCTACCCCTCTCCCAGGATGGGGATGGAGTATCCCGGTTCCTTAAAGGAGAAGGTATACCATGCAGGCATCCGCTTTCCCCGAAAGTCTTCATCTATACTCTCAGCATACCGGTCCTGGAGGGTGATTCCCGGGAAGTCTTGCGGGTTGAGGCGGAACCCTTTGGCGTTGACGCTGAACCAGAGCGTGCCCCGGGGGCTGAGCAGACGCAGGCATTGGCTAATCAGCTTCCGGTAATCCCGTCGAATATCCAGGGTGGCCTGCATACCCTTGGAATTGGAAAAGCTCGGCGGGTCCAGAATGATGAGGTCCCAGGAGAGCCGGGTACGCAGGGATTGGGCAAGGAAAGAAAGGACATCCCCCCGTATGAGCCGGTACCGGGGAAGGCCGGGACGGTCTAAGCCGATGGGGCCACCCTCCGGGGTTTTGATTCTATGAGCTTCAAAATGGTTGAGGCCGAAGTTGACCGCCGCCCAGTCTAGGTAGGTATTGGATAGATCCAGGGAATCGATTTCTGCGGCTCCCCCTGCAGCGGCGTATACGGAGAACGCGCCGGTATAACAGAACAAGTTGAGGACCCGCTTGCCTGCAGCCGCTTCCCGAAGGAGACGCCGCATCTTCCGGCGATCCGGGAAGAGCCCGGTATCCAGGTAGTCTGACAGATTCACCCGGAAACAGAGGCCCCCTTCATGGACATCCTGTATAAAACACCCCGTTCCCTGCGGGCGGAACCGCTGGTATTGGGCCTTGCCCCGCTGCCGTTTCCGTTCTTTGAGAAACACCTGATCCGCGGGAATTGCCAGGGCCGCGGCAATGGACTGGGTCATGGCCCTAAGCCAGCGCCGCTCTTCGGCGTCGTCCTTTTCATAGGGCCGCCGGTACAGCGCCCCGGAAACCCCATTCCCATAGCGATCCAGGACCAGGGGTATTTCCGGTATATCCCGGTCATAGAGGCGGAAGACATCGGTCCCCTGGAGTTTGGCCCACTTCTTAAGGTGTCGGTACCGTTTTTGCAGGCGATTTTGCAGCATGATTGCCTGGGATCGGATCTTGGTTTCCCTCATTGCCCGGTCCTGGGAGTTCCCGAGATAGACCCCATCCCGTGCCCTTGGGTCTGCCGGAGCCGGAGGAGGGGCGGCTCTTTTTTGCTTTACCATGGTAGGGTACACCATAGAGTTAAAGGCCTCAAAAAAGCAAGGGGAATCCCCCCGATGCGGTGTCCCTTGAGCCTGCATATACGGGACATGCCGAAGGCCCCGCTTTTCCGGTGCATATCCCGAGGGGGCCCCTTGTTTTTTCTCTTGACATTGGGCGTATCTGCAGGTACCGTGGTAGTATGGTAAGGGATCCGGGCGTTTTGTAAGGGATGTATGGCCGGGCCCCCGGAGAGTGTGGTTGTAGTAAGGAGGCGTATCCTATGGGAATTCTTGACCCTCGGCAGGACCGTTTTTCTTCCTTTGTGAGAGCCCGCAGGGTTTTACGGCTTGTTTCCTTTATTCTTTCTCAACCCCCCCCCCCCCCCCCTGTGGGTAGCATATTTTTCGGGATATGTATGCAGAAATATCCCGGATCACCGCAAAGGTATCTCTTTTTTTCAAAATAGTACGGTGTTTTGGGGCAAAGCTGGCCCGGACTTAGGCAAAGCCATCCCGGATTCAGGCAAAGCCACCGTGGATTTAGGCAAAGTCATCCTGGACGGAGGCAAAGCCGCCGCGGATGTAGGCAAAGTCATCCCGGATTTAGGCAAAGCCGACTTGGGTTTAGGCAAAGCCGGCTCGGATTTAGGCAAAGTTATGGCGGATTAAGGCAAAGCCACCGTGGACTTAGGCAAAGTCATCCCGGATTTAGGCAAAGCCGACTTGGGTTTAGGCAAAGCCGGCTCGGATTTAGGCAAAGTCATGGCGGATTCAGGCAAAGCCACCGTGGATTTAGGCAAAGTCATCCTGGATTTAGGCAAAGCCGGACCGGATTCAGGTACGTCCGCTGCGGATGAACCTGCGTCCGCCCGGAATGCAAACATATAAGGAGTAACCAAGATGTCAATCACCAGAGACTGGTTCCCGGTAAGCC
>JAITRH010000223.1 GCA_031288495.1 Treponema sp.
TTTTGCGCATCCGTATCACTCGTGGGAACGGGGTCTGAACGAACATACCAACGGGCTGATCAGACAGTACCTTCCTAAGAAAGTGCCGTTTGATACCCTGACACAAAGACAGCTTGACAAGATCGTTGATACAATCAATAATCGACCTCGCAAGGTTTTAGGCTACCTGACTCCTTACGAAGTTTTTCGCCATAAAATTCGCACTTCAGAAAAAATTCCGCAAAACATATCCGGCAGAAGAAGCGAAGCGGATAAAGGATAAGCTTGAACTGCATTACACACCGAAACACGGCAGTTGGTTAAACATGGCGGAGATAGAACTGAGTGTAATAAACAACCAGGGATTACCGGCCCGGATAGGGACCCTGGAAGAGATGAGGCAGAGGGTGCGGGTGTGGAACGAAGTACGGAATGGAAAAGGCAGTACGATAACCTGGCGGTTTACGAGTGCCGATGCCCGGATAAAACTGAAATGTCTTTACCCTCAGTTTAATTCTTGACTGCCTACTAGTAGACCCCGGCCCCCTGGGGCTAGGTGGGTGGGTCCCTCACACGCTAGTTAGGTGTGCCCCCCACACCCTAGTTAGATGTGTCCCCCGGTTACTCGTTGCGTGTGGAGTTTCACAAAGTGAAACTCCTTAGGTAATTTGCGAAGCAAATTACCCTGCGTCCGCGCATACCGGCAGGCATAGCCTCCCTATTGCTAGGTGGCCAAAAACTCTGGAGCTGGTAGCTCCCAATCCCTGGGGCTAGGCGGAACCGCCCTCCGGTTCTGGGGC
The DNA here is from genome assembly GCA_031288495.1 of Treponema sp. Classification (GTDB taxonomy): domain Bacteria; phylum Spirochaetota; class Spirochaetia; order Treponematales; family Breznakiellaceae; genus JAIRLU01. The sequence continues at coordinate 780 of JAITRH010000223.1, forward strand.
CCCCTTTTGGTTTCTCGCCCCTTACCCTGTTGACCGCGGTAGAGGTCCCCTGTCACCACGCCAAGCAAGGGGAAAGTCCACACATTACGGGAAGTTTTCGCTCGAAAACCCCCTCTTAAGCGGCACCCTGCCCGAAACGTACAGGGTTACCCATTACTACGGGACCGGAGGATCCTGCGCTCCTGGGTTTATCCCTGCTCCCGGGGAGGCTTCTTGTTCTTCTCCCCCTTCCTATGGCATACTTGCGTAAAAGAGGAGCAGAATCCTAGTGTATACCCATGTTGACCCCAAGGTACATTTTCCCCAGCTCGAAGAAAGGGTCCTGGATTTTTGGAAAACCCATCGTATTTTTGAACGGTCCCTCATCAGGCGGGAAGGCGCGGAAGAATACGTGTTCTATGACGGCCCCCCCTTTGCTACGGGGCTTCCTCACTTCGGCCATTTTGTCCCTAGTACCATCAAGGATATTATCCCCCGCTACATGACCATGAAAGGTAAAAAGGTGGAGCGCCGCTTTGGCTGGGACTGCCACGGCCTGCCCGTGGAAAACCTTATTGAAAAAGAGCTGGGCCTTAATTCCAAGACCGACATTGAACGGTACGGAGTTGCGGCCTTTAACGAAGCCTGCCGGGCTGCGGTGCTCCGGTACGTCAGGGAATGGCGGCAGGTCATTACTCGGCTCGGCCGGTGGGTTGATTTTGATCACGACTACAAGACCATGGACCCGGACTACATGGAGACCATCTGGTGGGTTATGCGTTCTCTCTGGGACAAAGGGCTCCTCTATGAAGGGCACTATATTTTACCCTATTGCCCCCGCTGCGCCACGGTGCTTTCCAACCATGAGCTTAACCTGGGGGGGTATCAGGATGTCTACGATCCGGCCATCACGGTGCGTTTCAAGGTAACAAGCCTGCTTCCGGGAACCGCTTCCGGAGAAAAGAAGGCCTATCTTTTGGCCTGGACGACCACCCCCTGGACCCTGCCTTCCAATGTAGCCCTCACCCTGGGGCCGGATATCGACTATGTCCTCGTGCAGGATGGGGATGCCCGGTACATCCTCGCGGAAGCCCGGCTTTCAGCCTATTATAAGGACCCTGCGGACTATAGGGTGGAGTGGACAAAAAAGGGCAGGGAACTGTTGGGGCTTGAGTACGAGCCGCTCTTTCCCTATTTCAAGGATGCCCCTTGCGCCTTTAGAACCTATCCCGGGGATTTTGTGAGCACCGGCGACGGTACGGGCATTGTGCATACCGCGCCGGGTTTTGGCGAAGATGACCAGCGGGTCTTGAAGGGTACGGGAGTGCCGGTCATCTGTCCTGTGGATGGGGAGTGCCGTTTCACCCCGGAAGTGGGGGATTACCAAGGGCTGTTTGTTAAAGCCGCGGATAAGCCTATCATGGAACGGCTCAAAAGCGAAGGGAAACTGTTCCGGCGGGAGCAGATCCTCCATGCCTATCCCCACTGCTGGCGCTGCGGGAGCCCCCTTATCTACCGGGCCGTGGGGTCCTGGTTCGTCAATGTGGAGCGGATTAAACAGGATATGCTTGATGCCAACAGCCAGATCTACTGGGTGCCTGAGCATATCAAGACCGGACGGTTCGGGAAATGGCTTGAAGGCGCCCGGGACTGGGCCATCAGCCGCAACCGTTACTGGGGTAATCCCCTGCCTATCTGGAAGTGCCCGGACTGCGGCAAGACCCTTTGTGTGGGAAGCCGGAAGGAGCTTAAAGCCCTTTCCGGGAAAGACCCGGAAGACCTGCATAAGCACTTTGTGGATGCCATTACCATCCCCTGCACCTGCGGGGCCCTCATGCACCGGATCCCCGAGGTGCTGGACTGTTGGTTTGAGTCGGGGGCCATGCCCTATGGCCAGAACCATTACCCTTTTGAGCACCGGCGCTTCTTCGACAGCCATTTTCCCGCGGACTTTATCAACGAGGGGCTGGATCAAACCCGGGGCTGGTTCTACACCCTGACGATCCTCGCCGCGGCCCTCTTCAAGAAACCGGCTTTCAAGAACTGTATTGTGAGCGGCCTCGTCCTGGCTAAGGACGGTAAAAAGATGAGCAAGCACCTGCGGAACTACACCGACCCGATGGAGGTGGTGAATACCTTTGGTGCGGACGCCCTGCGGCTCTTCCTCATCCATTCGGGGGTCGTCAAAGCCGATGATCTCCGCTACAGCGACGAGGGAGTGCGGGAGGTGATGAAGAGCATCCTTATCCCCTTATGGAACGCGTACAGCTTCTTTGTGACCTATGCGAATATCGATAGGGTACGCCCTAAAGGGGTGCCTGAAAATCCTGCCAATCCCCTGGACAGATGGATCCTCTCGGTCGCGGAAGGCCTCGTGGAGCAGGTAGGCAGCGCCTTGGACGAATATGACGTATCCCGGGCAGTGGATCCCATCCTGGAGTGCATCGACTTCCTTAACAACTGGTACATCCGCCGTTCCCGGCGGCGCTTCTGGCGGGGGGTGAGTGAAGGCGCTGCGGACACCGATAAGGTCGAAGCCTATGCGGTCCTCTACGATGTGCTCAAAACCTTGATTACCGTAGCCGCGCCGTTCATGCCCTTTACCACCGAAGCCATTTGGGGGAACCTGCGGCAGGCGGAAGAACCTGAGTCGGTGCATCTTGCGGATTTTCCCCGGGTACGGCAAGCGCGGCGGGACCAGCAGCTTGAATACAAGATGGCTGCGGTACAGCACGCGGTTTCCCTGGGCCGTTCCCTCCGCTCCCAGTATAACATCAAGGGTCGCCAGCCCCTGCGGCGGGTGGAACTGGTAACCCGCAAGGAGGAGGAGAAGAAGGTACTCTTGGAAATGGAGGATATTATCCGGGAAGAGCTTAATGTGAAAGAGGTGATCTTCCGGGACAATGAGGAAGAGCTTGTGGTATACGAGGTCAAAGCAAACTTCCGTATCCTGGGTAAAATGCTGGGCAAAGACATGAAGGCCGCCGCCGCCCGTATTGCGGCCCTGAGGCAGAACGAAATCCAGGGGCTTTTAGAGGGGGCTACCCTTTCCTTAGAAATACCCGAGGCTGTGGACCTGCAGCACCGGATAGTGGAGATCACCGCAGATAAGCTCGATATCCGGCGGATTGAGAAAGCCCACCTCAAGGTGGTAAACGAGGGAACCCTCACGGTGGCCTTAGACACGGAGATTTCCCCGGAGCTTGCCCAGGAAGGGGATGTGCGGGATCTCATCCGAGGGGTACAGAACCTTCGAAAGGAAGCGGGTTTTGCCGTTACCGACCGTATACAGTTGCAGCTCTTTGGTTCCCTTCGCCTACAAGCGGCCTGGACCAGTTTTGCCGATTATGTGGCAGCGGAAACCCTTGCGAAGGATGTACGCTGGGCTGAAGGCGGGGCGATGTATGCGATAGAAGCGGGAGAGGAAACCTGGCAGGTGCAGCTTGAAAAAGTATAGGGGTACGCCAGTAGCCGGGATAGCCTTTGACTTTTGCCGCATGGGGCGTTTGATTCCTATCCTCTTGCTGTTTGCATCCTGTGCGACCAGCCCCAAAAGGCAGGTTCTCCCGGAAGCAGCGCCCTTCGCAGGGTTCCCCGAAGGGGCCTTGGTGTACCTGTATGTGGATACAGTTAAGGCCCGGCCCATCCTGGAGGCAATTTCCCTAGAGCGGATCGGGGGAGATAAATCTACCATCGCCGCGGCTTTAGATAAAACCACCTCAGTGGTGGCGGCTTTGTACCCCCAAGGGGCATCCCGGCGTTTCCTGGTAGCAGCCCGGGGCCGCTACCCCACTTTCCAGGCGTCCCTGTCTTTTACCTTCAGCGCCGCATGGAAGAAACGCCGCTCTGAAACCGGCGTTTCCTACTGGCATTCCCCTCAAAGGGGGATTTCGGTCTTGCTGAGTCCCGAAGAAGCCTATATTTCCGATGGCGATCCCGTACTGGTTCGAGGGCTTTCTTCTCCTCAAACCCCTGAAGCATTCGCCTCATTTTCTGAACATGCAGTGCTCGCCGGCTGGCTTACCGAAGGGGCGATGCCTTTCAATTACCTGTTATCTTCCCTTGAAATACCCCTCCAGATTCCTGCAGGGCAGGTCTTCTTTAGGCTTCAGCCATCGGAAGGGTATTATCAGGGGATGATCCGGATTGAAACGCCTTCGGTAAGTCAGGCCAAGGCCTTGGTAAGCCTTTTTTCCATAGCCCGCCTGTTTATGGCAAATCTGGATCTCCAAGAATGGGGAGCGATCCTCTTCGCCTATCCTCCGATCCAGGATGGAGCCACGGTGCATATCCATACCGCCCTCTTGGATGCCCAGGAGGTAGCTTTACTTTTTAGCCGGTTCTCATTATATTCTAACTGAATTTGAGGGTAATCTGGAAACCCTATAGAATTCTAGGATAAACAGGTAAAATAAAAGGAATACGTTATGCCGACCTATGAATATGAATGTACCAGTTGCGGTCATACCTTTGATGTTTTTCAGCGTATGAGTGAGGCGCCCCTTACGACATGTCCTCAATGTGGACAGACCCTGAGACGGCTCATTAATGGGGGAAGCGGCATCATCTTTAAGGGCCCTGGTTTTTATGTAACCGATAAGCAGAAGGGAGCTACCCGCACCGCAAGTTCGGCTAAAGGTACCTCAGGAGAAGGGCAGGAGTCTCATAAGGAGGTTCCGGCAGCGTCTTCGGAACAGGCGAAAACAGGTACAGAGCAGGCGCAGGGTAGCGGGAGTGGTCATGAGAAAAAAATGGCCGGTTAAGGAGGAAGTAACCCCTCCATGAGATCTGCGCAAGGCCCCCGATCGGAGCAGGCTTCTCCTGAGAAGCTTCGGTTTTTTTGTGATAACTGCGGGATCGAGGTGGCCCGGGAGGCACGGCAGTGTCCTCAATGCGGCAAGTCTTTTGCATCGATTTTGTGTCCTGCCTGCGGTTTCAGCGGGCCCCTGGAGAGTTTTAAGGATTATTGTCCGGTTTGTGGTTATTCCAGCAATTCCGACTCATTAGGGATTTCAGGAAAAAAAGCGTCTTCCTCCGGGACGTATTTATTGAAGAAGGAACCTGAGCAGCGCAGCGAATCCTTACCGATGTGGGTTTATATTGTTACCGGTTTAGCCCTTATAGGAACGGTGGGGGTGCTATTTTTTACATTTAAAGGAGCCTTGGGTTTCTGATGCTACCGAACGCCCGTTCTACTGCTGTCTTCAGCTTGAACCATTTCTTCTTGGCCGTGATGCATTCCCACGATTGGTCCCATCCATCAAACGGTAACAGAAAAATATTTTGCTCTCCCTCATCTTTTCCGGCGATATCGCAAGCCGGCTGTCATGCCCCTTTGCGGGGATAGGGTTTCCTTCGGGTTCCCGCATACCCGCCTATAAGGAACGGTAAAGCCTCGGAGGGTATGAAGAAAAAGGGCGGCTAGCCGACAGGCCGGGCCGCCCCTGTAGGGCTAGTATCAAGACATGATTAAAACTGTGGGTATAGACGTTTAAGCTTAATACGGGCGTCAGCTATCGTAAATCGCCAGTTGATCTTACACGCATCTTGGTTGCGTCTCCTGTTCCACGCCGCCGCCTCTTCCCTCATCTGCTCTATACTTGGTATCCTTTTCGATAACCCGTGATTGTTTATTACATTCAGCTCTATCTCCGCCATGTTAAGCCAGCTCCCATGTTTTGGTGTGTAATGAATCTCCAGCTTGTCCCGTAGCCTGCTCGCTTCTTCAGCCGGGAAGGTCTCATACAGGGACGCTATA
>JAITRH010000134.1 GCA_031288495.1 Treponema sp.
GAATTGTGGGGAAAACTCTTTGGAGACCGGGGGTATATATCACGGGAACTGTTTGAACGGTTGTACCGGCGTGGGATAAAACTGATAACGCGGCTGAGAAGGAACATGAAGAACAAGCTGATGGATAGGGGGGAGAAGCTATTGTTACGGAAACGGGCGGTCATAGAATCGGTAAAGGATTTTCTGAAGAACATCTGCCGGGTGGAACAGAGCCGGCACCGGAGTGTTGTCAATGTTCTGGTGAATCTGTTCGGGGCCTTGGCAGCCTACAGTTTCCTACCGCATAAACCGTCTATCTGGGGAGTCTATGATAACCGGACTTTACCGGTACTTGTCTGATTTTATCGTCGAACTCACGTTAACATACATTATTATTTATTCAACTATATTTTATACCATAATTATTTTACCCCATAAAAAAGGGCGGCATTGCCGCCCCTCCATATGATATTTTTTATATTACGGACATACCGCCACAACAATCTCCCCCCAATCGCCCTTTTGTCCCTTGCCGTTTTGAAACGCCCCGGAATAGGCCACCCGCTTCCCTTCCGTGCCGGGTTTGTGTTCCACCGTGTAGGGGTTCCGCGTTACCAGCGTTGAATGTCCGAACTCGTCCGCGTCGGTGGGGACGGCCTCGCCTTGTTCCAGAATTGTGTAGACCAGCACCCAGCCGTTCATGCCGTAAGGCAGCGCCGTTGATTCATCCTCGTCAACGTGCCAGCGCAACAGATGCGTCCGGGTCTTGGACGGCTCAACTTCAATCACCACCCGCATCGCGGGCTTTCCGATAGGCGATTTTGTCGTGTCCCGTACCGGAAGCATCATGCTTTCCAACTGCGCCGGGCTAACATACTGGGGGGCGTCATAAAAAAACCGCTGGCAAAACGAGCGCACCACCGGCTCCGTGCGCTTGCGGGCGTCCTGCCGTTCCCGCACGTCCCTTTTCGTCCGTTCCGGGTTCTCGGCGGCCAGGTGCTTGGGGTGCCAATCCTCCCAGGCCGCCGTCAGTTTGGCGGTTTCGTCCGCCGGGATATGCGGCCAGACCGGGGAAGCCCCCGCCGTGTTCGCCACAACCTGCTCATGGATGAGCGAAAACTGCCGGTCAAAGCCCGCAAAATCCGCCCTGATGTAATCCTGACTCCGTGGCATGGTATTAACCTCCTTAATAGGCCGCGATAGCGGCGCCGTCAATCGAAAGCCACCGCTCTCCGGTGTACCTCCCGCCGTCATATATGGCGATATGAACGGCTTGTTTGTATTTCCCGCCGGGGATGGCGGCAAGATGATGCGCCCGGTAACGCCGGGCAGTGGGCTTTGCAAGCAAAGTCCAGGCCTATAACAGGCCGCGGACGGCATTTTATAGACCGGTGTTCCCATGGTAAAGCCGTCTCTTGCCGTTGTCAAGGCGGACGCTGCCGTTGTCAAGGCGGCTCACGCCGTTGCCAGGGCGGACGCTGCCGTTGCCAGGGCGGTCTTTACGGTTGTCAAGACGGACGCTGCCGTTGTCAAGGCGGACGTTGCCGTTGTCAAGGCAGCCTCTGCCGTTGCCAGGGCGGCTTCTGCCGTTGTCAAGGCGGCCTCTGCCTTAGTCAAGGCAAGGGCGGCCATGGTAAGAGCCGCCTTTGCGATAGTGCTTGGCAGTGTGCGAAATATGTGGCGGACTTGGTAAAGAGCGTGATACAGTATTATCGGTAAACGAATTATAGTGAGAAGAACCAGTATGGCAATATATTTTGCACACCGCCTGGTGCTTGGATAAACGGCTTAAGGCAAGCCTTAAGCAAACCGCGCAGGCTTGAGTCGTATGGAGGAGTTTGGGTTAAGCACGGGCGCAGCTCTTGCCCCGAAACTCCGTAAGCCGGCGCCGCAGGCACAAACTCCCCGGATCAGCGCTTCCCGCCGAGCCTGGGGTTGAAGGTGTTTCATCCGGGCCGGAACGTGGGATTCACCCGCGGGGGCCTTTGAGCGTATCTCCGGGTTATCCGCCCCGTAGCGCAATGCGTCCGCCCTGATACCGGTGTAGCCCTTCCCCGGAGACCGGTATTTTTCCAGACAATCAGGCCTTACCCGGATAGCAAGGGCTGGTTTTGTATGCTTCATACCTTGCCGGAGTTCCCGCGCTTTTGCCGCACATTCGGCAAGCCCCGCCGGCGTTGTCCCGGGGCAGTCCGGGGCGCCGGGACAAAAAGGTGACCGGCCCCCGCACTTAATCATAATACACCAGGTTGACCGGCGCGTCCCGAAAAGCATCGGCGTGGATCTGTGCCGAACGGGAAAGTTCCACCGTTTTCAGGCTTTTACATTCCCAAAAGGCAAGGCGCTCTACGGTTTTTACCGCCGGCGGAAGGGTGATCGAAGCAAGCGCGCCGCACTGCTGAAAGGCGTAGGTCTCTATCGTTTCCAGGCTCCCGGGCAGGGTAATGCTTTGCAGGCCGGTACAGTTCGCGAAGGCCCGGTTACTGATCTTCGTAATGGTTGAAGGCAAGTTTACGTTTTTCAGTTTGGTGCAATGGGAAAAGGAATCCGCGCCGATGTCGTAGATTCCTTCGGGGATCCTTATGGTTTCAAGGCTTTCGCAGCCGTAAAAGGCGCTTGAGCCGATGTTTATGGTCATTCCCGCGGGCAGTTTTACCTCGGTCAGGTTTTTGCAGTGCATGAATATGCCGCTTGGCACCCCCCGGAGGCCGTTGGGAAGGGTAAAAGAACGGAGGCTGTCGCATCTCGCAAAGGCTTCCGCGCCCATCTCCCTGATCTCCCCCAAAAAGCTTACCCGGGACAGATTGGTACAGCCCTTAAACGCAAACTTTCCGAGCCGCTGAATACCCGCGGAAATGGTTACCGACTCAAGGGTGGTGTTGTCCTCGAAGCCTACAACATTGTTAACGGGGATGCCGTTGATCTCCGCGGGAACAACAACGTTCTTCGCGTTCCCCTTGTACCGTAAAATGGCAACCACCGCTTTGCCGCCGGACTTACCCTCCCGGAATTCAAAGTCTTCCGCATTTTGCGCGAATACCGAAAAGGATAACAGCAGCAACCATACAATAAAAAAACCTTTCATTTTTCCTCCATAAATAAGTATACTCAGGTGCTATACAGCAGCTCTATTAACCACCAACTATACCCTAAATGGTTAATATAGGAAATACCTTTTTATAAAAAAGGTAACAAGTGCAGGCGCCATGGACGGCGCCTGCGGCAATACATCCGGGCTAAAAAATGTCGTATAACGGTTCATTGCTGAAACGGCGCGGCGGAACCCCCGGGCCGCAGGGTCCTCGCGAGCCTATCCATGGTTACGGTTCGGAGAGGGCTCTCCTGCGGCTTAGCCTCTGGGTTTGGCGGTGGAGCGGCCGGGGTCTTGGCTGGTATGCCTGGGGATTTCCTCCTCCGGGGGGCCTGTTATACCTGCCGCAGGGCCGTCGGCAGGAAAAGGCCGTGATCTCGGAAGGAATCGAAGGTATAATTACCACCATAGGGAGGACACGTATGGCGCACCATACCGCTTTTTCATATACGGACCTGGGGATATCCCCTTTTTTTATCCGGCGGCTTTCAGAACGGGGGATTCATCATCCTACGGAGATACAAAAACTGGCCATCCCCCGGCTTTTATCCGGTGAGAACCTGCTCTTTCATGCCGCTACAGGCACGGGAAAGACCTTTGCCTATCTGCTGCCCCTGTTTGAGCGGCTTCTGAACGCGGACCTGTGCCCTCCTCAAGGAGCTTCCGGGCCGGTTCTCGTGATCATCGCCCCTACCTTGGAACTCTGTTCCCAGATCAAGGAAGAAGGGGATTTTCTGATACATGAAGGTCCCGGCAGAGCCCGGGTAACGATGAGCCTCATCATCGGCTCTGCGAATATAAGCCGGCAGATCGAGACCCTTAAAAAGGACAAACCCCAGGTAATCGTGGGAAACCCTGCCCGGCTCTTACAGCTCGCCCGTATGGGGAAGCTCAAGCTGGGCCAGGTCAAGGCCCTGGTCCTGGATGAAGGGGACAGGCTTATCGCGGATGAACTCTTCCCTGAAACCCGGGATGTGGTACACCGCATCAATCCTCTCCGTCAAACTGCGGCATGTTCGGCCACCCTGTCTGCCCGGAGCCGGGAGCGGCTCCTGCCCTTCATGGGGGAGCCGGTATGCACCGTGGCCAGTGAGGAACAGGAGATCTTACGGGAACGGATACAACACTGGGCCCTATTCAGCGAAACCAGAAAAAAGATTTCGGCGCTCTGTTCCTTTCTGGCTGCGACGAAGGCGAAGAAGGTACTGATCTTCAGCAGCCGGGGAGGGCAGGTGGGGAACATTGTTTCCCAGCTGCAATATCACAAGGTCGCCGCGGTGGGTCTCTACGGTGAAATGGACAAAAAGACCCGGAAACAGGCCCTGGCGGACTTCAAAGCCGGCAGGGCCCGGGTTCTCGTCTCCAGTGATCTTGCCGCCCGGGGGCTGGATATTCCCGGTATTAGCCATGTGCTTGCCCTGGACGTCCCCGATAGGGAGGGATACATCCACCGGGCAGGCCGGACAGGCCGGGCAGGGCAACGGGGCGTTATGGTTACCCTTGGGGATGCGGAAGAGCTGCGCCGCCTTGCGGTATTGGAGAAACAACTGGGGATTTCGGTGTACCCCAAGGTGCTCTATCGAGGATGTATCGGATCCCCGCCTCCGGTAAAAGAGGCCTGAGCCCCGAAAATTTCCGGGGGGCCTGGGGGCCTTTCGGCCCCCCTATCCGTATACATCCTCCACCTCGTGCAAAGATCCGCCTCGTTCCTTCCCCCATCCTAGCCCTTTGTATATGCACTCGTCCTGGGAATTCCGGCATATCCCTTGCATGATCCCCAGGGGTACTGTAGTATGGGATTACGCCGCCCGGTGAGGCGGTTCAGTGAATGGTAAGGAGTATACCCTCTATGCGATTATGCAAGAACCTGCTGGTAAGCGGCGGTGCAGGATTTATCGGCGTTAATTTTATCCGGCTGCTTTTCAGTCCGGAGCATGAATTTTCCGGGAGGATTATCAATCTCGATGCCCTTACCTATGCGGGGAACCTCACCAGCCTTGAAGATATAGAAGCCCGTCACGGGGGGAGGCGGTATTTTTTTGAACCGGGGGATATTGGTAATCCAGAGCTCGTCCAATCCCTTTTCAGGAACTACGGGATTGATACGGTGGTGCATTTTGCGGCAGAAAGCCATGTGGACCGTTCGATTGCGGGGCCTGAAGCGTTTATCAAGACCAATGTCCTTGGAACCTTTACCCTTCTTGAGGCGGCCCGGCAGTACTGGGGGACAAACCCCGAAGGGGTGCGCTTTCATCACATCAGTACCGACGAAGTGTACGGTTCTTTAGGGGAAACGGGGTATTTTACCGAAAGGAGCCCCTATGACCCCCGATCACCCTATTCGGCAAGCAAGGCTGCAAGCGATCATCTGGTGATGGCCTATTATCACACCTATGGGTTGCCGGTTACCCTCTCAAATTGCTCAAACAACTACGGCCCCTATCAGTTTCCTGAAAAATTGATCCCCCTTATGATCCTTAATATGCTTTCGGGCAAAGCCCTGCCGGTCTATGGGGACGGTAAAAATATCCGGGATTGGCTCTATGTGGAGGATCATGCCAGCGCCCTGTGGACCATTATCAGCCGGGGCCGTACGGGTGAGAAATACAACATCGGCGGAGAAAATGAGTGGGAAAACATCACCCTCCTCCATACCCTCATTGCCCTTGTAGCGGGCAAAACCGGCATAGCCGCAGAAACCTTAAAAGCCGCCGTCACCTTTGTAAAAGACCGGCCTGGACATGACCGGCGGTATGCGATGGATTGTTCGAAATTAAAGCGGGAACTGGGTTGGAAGCAAAGGGTCGATTTTGAAAGGGGGCTTGCAAAAACCGTGGACTGGTACCTGGCGCATCCGCAATGGATTCAGGGGATTCAAAGCGGGGAATACCAAAAATGGCTCAAAAAGAACTATGATGCCCGATAAAGGGGCGCTGCCAGAAACATATACCGGGGGTCTTGCGGATCCGTGCCTGGACGCCGCCAGGGTTTCCGGCGGCGTCCAGGTATTATATGGCTTCTTCGTAGAGGCTCTCCCGAAATTCCTCGGCATGGACACGGATTGTTTTAAGGGCCCTGAGTTCGATCTTGCGGACCGTTTCTGCGGAAATGCCCATCTTATCCCCTATTTTCCTGAGGCTGTACTTTTCGTTCCCTTTAAGGGGATAGCGGTACATGAGGATCCGCTTCTCCTGGTCCTGTAAGCGGTTGAGTAGCATCTGCAGGGTATCCTGCAGCGCGGATTTCTGGAAAAACTCCCGTTCAGGGTTGTAGGTATAGTCTTCATGGATATCTAATACTGCCGGTGATTCCTCATCCCCTTCTGTATCGAGAGATACAAGACCGTTAGTCATGGAGATGATGAATTCCACGTCTTTGACGGGAATTCCCACTTCCCGGGCGAGGGCCTTGGTATTGGGCTGCTGCATAAGGGACTGGCTTAACAGGTGGTAGGCTTTTCGGATCTTGCGGAAGGTTGCTTCTTTCCGATAGGGCAAACGGATGACCCGCCGCTTATCCGACAGGAAGCGGCTGATAAACTGCCGAATCCAATACGTCGCATAGGTGGAAAAACGGACATTTCTTTCATGGCTATATTTCTCTACGGCATGGATGAGTCCCAGATTGCCTTCCTGAATCAGATCCATGAACGGAACATCTCTCGTCAGATACGTCTGGACCACTTTAACCACCAGCCGTAAATTAGCTTCCACTAATTTCTGACGGGCCGCAGCATCTCCCTGTTGTATACGTTGAGCCAGGACCAATTCTTCTTCAAAGGTGAGCAGGGGAATCCGCTTAACCTGGGTAAAATAAACCCGTAACCCGTCGTCTCCTGAGGAAGGGGTCTTCTTTTCGCCCCGTATTGTGCGCATAGTACCTCCGATACAATTTTTTATAATATAAGCAAATTATATGCCATGAAGACTATTTTACAAAAAATAGTATAATTCTTGGTATTATAAGGAAATAAACCGGATAGACCGCAATGCAATCCACAGGGGAGCGCCATCGTGTATGTTCTTTCATACAGTTCCGTATGCTATTTTATATACATTCCCCTGTCTTATGGATAAACCGGAGGAGTTTAGAAAAGCCTAGCAAAGAAACCCCCGGTATGGTACACTGTATACCATGCAGCTTAGGTATGGTTTCAACAAAAGGTCAGGCTCCTATGGTTGAATACATCGTTCCTGGTAATATGGATGATCGGATTCTTTCCCGAGGGGCAGCAGTCCTCGCCGAGGGAGGACTGGTGGCCCTGCCTACCGATACCAGTTGGAGCATAACCTGCTCTTTTAAATCCCCTGAAGGCATCAGAAAGCTTCGGTCCCTCTCCGGGGAACGGGAAGAGCGGTACTTTACCCTCTTGTGTTCTGCTATCGCTCAATTCGGGGAATGGTGCCAGATGGATACCACCCGGTTTCGGCTCATCAACCGGCTTACCCCGGGACCCTATGTATTTATCCTCAAAACCCTCCGAGGCACTGAAAAGACCCTGGGATTGCGGCGTAAGGAACTGGGGGTCCGCATCCCGAATCATCCGGTAGCCTTGGGCATCACCCGCACCCTGGGACTGCCCTTGTATTCGATAACCGCAAAACGCAGCATGATCCCCGGCTTCACGGGGGATGCGCCCCTTCCTGGGGCTCCAGATAACCTTGAGCTTCCCCCGATTCCAGAAGAAGAGCTGTTTCAAGAGGCCTGGGAACTGGATACCATAGAGGGATTGGATCTCATCTTGGACAGTGGAGAAGACCAGATGCGGATATTTTCGACCATCCTTGATATAAGCGGCGATGACGTTACCCTCCTGCGGCAGGGAGCCGGGATCTGGCCGGCTTAAACCTTTCTTGTAGGGGGCTTCGGCCCTGCCAAGACCTGCAGGTGTAGCATAAAACATGAAACAAGAATGGGTTCGGATCCTTTTTAGGCGGCGGGTGTATGTCATAATCCTGCTGCTTATCCAGATGGGCTTTATACTAGGGGTCATTGCCGGGGGAAGCCTGATTTTTCGATACGGCAGTATACTGCTCAATAGTTTAAGCATCCTAGTCTCCCTGTATATTCTCAATAAAAAAGAAAAACCCGCCTATAAATTAACCTGGATATTCCTTATTCTGCTCTTTCCCATTTTCGGCGGCTGTTTGTACATTGTGTTTCATTCCCAGTCCCATTCCCAGAAGCTGAGAAAGCTCTCGAAACAGGGGGCCTTGAAATGCCGCCCCCTCTTCGCGCTGCCTGAAACTGCCCTGCAGGAACTGTCTGCAGGGCATAAGGACTACCGGTCCCTGGCCCGGTACCTTCAGCACTATACGGGGTATCCGGTCTATACCCATACCCATACCGCGTATTTTGATTCCGGGGAAGGGTTTTTCCAGGCGGCCCTGGAAGCCCTGGAAAAGGCGGAACGCTATATTTTCATGGAATTCTTTATCCTCCGGCATGGGGCCATGTTGAACCCCATCATCGCGCTCCTGGAACAAAAAGCCAAAGCAGGCCTGGATGTACGGATCATCTATGACGACTTGGGCTGTTTCATGTCCTTGGCGCCGAATTTCAAAGAGCACCTGAAGCGCCATAAGATCCAATGTATCGTGTTCAACCCCTTTAAGCCGATTCTCTCCTCGCTCCAGAACAACCGGGATCACCGGAAAATCCTGGTCATTGACGGGAAGGTCGCGTTTACCGGCGGTATTAACCTGGCGGATGAGTATATCAACGCCATCGAACGGTTCGGCCATTGGAAAGATGCGGCCATTATGCTTTCAGGGGAGGCAGCCTGGGCGTTTACCCTGATGTTTCTGCACATGTGGAACCTGGAACATGACCGGGGAGAGGATTACCGGGCCTTGTACCCCTGGAAAGAAACAGGCTGTCCGGTTTCTTCGGAGGGCTTTGTACAGCCCTATGCGGACAGTCCCCTGGACGATGAAAATGTGGGGGAACACGTATACCTCCACATCATCAACAACGCTAAAACCTACGTCTATATCAATACCCCATACCTCGTGGTAGATGATAATCTCCTTTCCGCCCTGACCTTAGCAGCCAAAAGCGGGGTGGACGTGCGCATCATCACCCCCCACCGTTGGGATAAGAAGATCCTGGCCATCACCTCCCGGTCATATTACCGCCAACTGCTTGCCGGGGGGGTCCATATCTATGAATATGCCCATGGCTTCAACCACTCCAAGACCTTTGTCTCTGACGACCAGGTAGCCATCGTAGGGACCACGAACCTGGATTTCCGCAGTCTCTACCTGCACTTTGAATGCGGGGTTTGTATCTATGAAAATCCGGCGGTGGCGGCCATAAAACGGGATTTCCTTAAAACCCTTCCCCACTGCCACGAGATCACCTGGGAAGACTGCTCAAGAAACGCCTTCCAGCGGATTCTGCAGGATGTGCTCAGGCTCTTTGCGCCGCTCATGTAGCCGTATCCCCTTCACGGGATTGCCCGCCCCATAAAAAAGGGCGGACCCCTCATCTCCGCCCTTCTGAGTTTTCTTATGGCTTGCTTATGCTGTATGGATCCGCAAAAGCCCCGGATCCCTCCTTAAAAATAGCGCCAGGAGGTCCTACCTTCCTCAGCGCACCCTAATGGCGGCACTCACCGGAGGGGAAGCGCCTTTTTCCAGGACCCCGGGAAGGGGGGCGGCATCCGCGACGATAACCTTATAGGAACCGGGGACGAGGACGCTGAGGCCCTCTTCAGTGATCGTCTCAAAAGCCGAAGCAGGAAGGTCAAAACAGCGCGTCACGGTCTCCCCTGCGGGAATAAAAGGGCGCTCAAATTTTCTGAGGGAGGCAATGGGATCATCGGCGCCGGGGGGATCCTTGGCCACATACACCTGAATCACGGCTTCCCCATCCCGATCACCCGTATTGGTTACCTGTACGCTTACCTGCACCGACTCACCGGCGCGCAGCTCCTTGGCAGAGAGGAGGGAAGCCCCTGCATACCCAAAGCGGAAGCTGGTATAGGAGAGACCGAAGCCAAAGGGATACAGGGGCTGCTCCCGCATATACCGGTAGGTCCTTCCCTGCATGGCATAATTATCATAGGGAGGGAGCTGGGCCGTGGATGCGGGGAAGGTGACGGGGAGCTTTCCCGCGGGGGATCTATCGCCGAAGAGAATATCCGCCACCGCAGTCCCTCCCTGTTCTCCGGGGTACCACACAAAGAGGATGGCGTCGGCAATGTCTTCAGGAACCGCAATGGGGCTTCCCCCGGTAAGCACTAAGACCAGGGGTTTGCCTTCGGCCCGGATCTTACGGAGATACGCAAGCTGCCAAGGGGGAAGCTCTATGGCCTCCCGGTCGCCGTTGGAGTCGGAGGCAATGGCGTCTCCCTCCTCTCCTTCCATAGCTCCGTCCAGACCGAATACCCCGATGATCACATCCGTTTCATGGGCATCGCCAAAAAGCATGTGGGAGGGATGATTCGCCTCGTACTGAAGACAGCCCTGACGGTATTCCAGGTTGATCCCATATCTGCCTTTGACTTTCTCCGCGAGGCCTTCCAGGATGGTAACGAGCCGGGGGCTGATGCCGTAATAGTTGCCTAAAAGGGTATGAGGATTCGCCGCACCAGGACCAAGGAGGAGGATATGCTTGAACCGATCAGCTAAGGGCAAGAGGCGCTTGTCGTTTTTAAGGAGAACCATGGATTTGTACGCTGCCTCTAAGGCCAAGGCCCGGTGTTTTTCGCCGTTAATGGTCTCCCGGCCCAGGCTGCGGTACGGGTCTTGTTCCGGGGGATCAAACATGCCCAGCTTGAACCGGGTTCGTAAGAGCCGGGTAAGGGCCCGGTCAATGGCGGCTTCGCTTACCAGACCCTGCTTGCAGGCCACGGTGAGATAGGGATAGGTGCAGCCGCAGTTGAGGTCGCACCCCGCATTAAGGGCCTTGGCAGCGGATGCTTCCGGGGAAGGGCTTACCCGGTGGTTTTCGTGGAAATCCCGGATGGCCCAACAATCGGAAACCACATGACCCTTAAAGCCCCATTGTTCCCGGAGAATGTTCTGCAATAAATAGGCGCTGCCGCAGCAGGGTTCCCCCAGGAGCCGGTTATACGCAGCCATCACCGCTTCCACTCCCTGTTCCACCAGGGCTTGGAACGCAGGGAGATAGGTCTCGAAAAGGTCCTTCTTGGAAACCTGGGCGTCAAAGGTATGGCGCTGGTTTTCAGGACCGGAATGAACGGCAAAGTGTTTTGCACAGGCCGCGGTCTTGAGCTGTTCCGGATCATCCCCCTGGAGGCCCTTTACGAAGGCCAGCCCGATGCGGCTTGTAAGGTAGGGGTCTTCCCCGTAGGTTTCCTGGCCCCGGCCCCAGCGGGGATCCCGGAAGATGTTGATGTTCGGGGTCCAGAAGGTGAGCCCCCGGTATTGCCCCCGGTTGCCTTGCTTAAGGGCCTCATTGTATTTGGCCCGGGCTTCATCGGAGATGGCCTTTGCCACTTCCTGTACGAACCCTTCATCAAAGGTGGCGGCCAGGGCGATGGCCTGGGGAAACACCGTGGCGATCCCTGAACGGGCAACGCCGTGGAGACATTCGTTCCACCAGTTATAGGCCGGAATCCCCAATCGTTCGATGGCAGGACTGGTGTAACTGAGCTGGGAAACCTTTTCTTCCAGCGTCATCTTTGAAACCAGCGCCGTGATGGCCCTTTCCCGTGCTTCCTTGTGCATACCCCGCTCCTTTTCAATCAAAAGCCGCAGGCTAGGGCTGCGGCTTTGTTAAGGTTGTATATATACCCCTCACCGGGAAACCCCGGCTTTCTTGAGCCAAGACCGGGAATCGAACCCGGGACCTGCGCATTACGAGTGCGCCGCTCTACCGACTGAGCCACCTTGGCGTAGCTTAAGTCTAGCAAATTGCTTCAGGACCGATCAAGAGGGTTTTCCCAGGATCCAGGCATAAACGCATAGAAAAGTATCCGGCTCTGAGACCGCAAGGCCAAGCGGGAGGCCGCCGCAAGCCTGAGCGGGAGGCCACCCTAAGGCTGAGCGGGAGGCCGCCGCAAGCCTAAGCGGGATGCCGCCCTAAGGCTGAGCGGGAGGCTGCCGCAAGGCCAAGCGGGATGCCGCCCTAAGGCTGAGCGGGAGGCCACCCTAAGCCTGGGCGGGATGTTGCCGCAAGCCTAAGCGGGATGCCGCCCTAAGGCTGGGTGGGAGGCCGCCCTAAGGCTGGGCGGGAGGCCGCCCTAAGGCTGGGTGGGAGGGAATCTCATTGCACTTTGAAGTTGGAGACTTCGTCCATAAGCACATCAATCTGTTTTTTGTTGTCCATGCTTATATCATTTACCCGGTTCATTGCGGTGTTTATGTGTCCGGCCCCATTAACCATCTCCTCCATGCCTTGGTTTATCTCTTTGGTTATCTGCTCAAGGGTCTCCCCTTCTTTCATCACCGCATGGCTTACCTCAAAGATATTGAGCGCGCTCTTGGTTACTTCTGCGGTTATCTCATTGAGGCTTCCTATGGATGTAAGAATGGTCTTGCTTTCCGTCCCCTGCTCTTCCATAGCACGGCGCACCTTGGTTTCCTGGTCGGTTACCGTCTTCACCCGCTCGTTTATGGCTTCAAAGTTCTGTAATACCTCATGGGTGGAACCCTGTATGCGGTCTATCGAATCTTTTATCTTATTCAAGACTTTGCTTATGGTCTTGGACTGTTCCGAAGAAGACTCGGCCAGCTTTCGTATCTCATCTGCCACAATAGAAAAGCCTTTACCCATCTCCCCTGCATGGGCGGCTTCTATGGCCGCGTTCATGCTTAAGAGGTTGGTCTGGCTTGCTATGTTTTCTATCACCGTATTGATTTCCAACAAGCCCTCGGATTCCCGGGCTATCTCTTGAATGTCTTCGGCGACTTCCTGCAGCCCTGAACGGCCGACTTCAGAATCCATGGCCAGCCGGGTTACGTTGGATTCGTTCTGTATCAGGGTATCCGTTACATTGTGGATGTTGGAAAGCATCTGTTCGATTACCTGGGAAGAATACCGCATACAGTCCGCCTGTTTCTGGATCTGATCGTTTATAAGCTCTGCGTTACCGATGACCTGGACCATAATGGCGTCGTTATTTTGCAGGCTGAGCACCTGTTTGCCCGTCTGGGACTTTATGGCCTGAATGGTGGCGATGATCTCGTTCACCGAGGCGGTGGTTTCATTGGTATTGGCGGCAAGCACCGAGCCGGTTTGCGAAAGCAAGAGGGCTTCTTTTTTGATGACTACGATGAGGTTTTTGATTTTGCTGATGGTCCGGTTGAAGTAATGGGCCAGGTCTCCTATCTCGTTTTGGGCTTTGACCATAACCGTCTTGGTAAGGTCTCCTTCCCCTTCGGAAATATCCTTGAACATAAAGGCCAGGGTGTTTATGGGGCGGCTGATGGTGCGGGCCATCACCAGGGCGCTGATAATCACGAGGACAACCATAACCACACAGATACAAAAACTAATGAGGAGGCTCTGGTAAAGGGGCGCAAAGATAACCGCGGCGGGGACGCCTACCAGCAGGGACCAGGGGCTTGTCCCTTCGCCTATGGAAAAGGGGATAGCGGTAAAGAACATTTCCTTTCCGAGGGAGGCAACGTATGTACTAAAGGTGAAGATTTCATTGTGTTGTATGCTGCGGGAAAGCTCGGGCCAGGAGGAGCCGACAATGTCCGTTTCGTTCTGCTCGATGCTCTTTCCCAGTCTGGTCTTGTCAAAGTGCCCGGCTATGGAGCCGTTATAGCTGTAAACCATGGCCACGGTGCCGGGGTAGGGGTTTATGGTTTCCAGTTGTTCCTGGATCTGGTTTATGGCAATATCCCGGGTAACCACGCCGGCAAAGCGGCCTCCCTGCATAATGGGGGAAGAAACGGTAACCATCAGGGTATCCACCCCGTCGATGGGGTACATATAGGGACCGTTCAGCAGGGCTTTTCCGGTTTGTTTGGGGATAAGGTAATAATCCCCATCCACCGGAATATCATAGCCCGTCAAGGTTTCCATGGAGACCCCTGCCTTTGTTTTAGACCAATAGGGAACGAATCGCCCCTGAGCATCGGATCCAACCACACCGGCATAGGCGTTATCCAGGCCGTCCAGGGCATTGGGTTCCCAAACCATAGCCGCGCCGAGGATATCCTCGTTGGCTTCAACGCTGGAACGAACCATAAGGCCGAAGAAGGAACGCCTTTCTTCCACATGCACCTGTTCAAAGCTTTCCATAACTTGGGCGAAAGCGGCGGTTGCAAAGAGGTGTTTATCCAGCCATGCTTTAATAATCTGGCTATGGACGGCGCTGTTGTTTTCGATTTCATTATGCACAATGGCGGTCATTTTCGTATGGTTTATATGCAGGATTATTCCCAAGGAGAGTAACAGCCCGCACATATTCA
>JAITRH010000151.1 GCA_031288495.1 Treponema sp.
GTAAAGACTGCGGAGGCCCGTTTATCGGCGACCACCAGATGACTTACCGGGGATGCTTTTCCTGGATAGCCAACCTGGTCAACAGCATGCTCGTCCGGGGAATGGGCATACGGGACCTCAGGGTCGTCCTGAAGATCAGCATCACCAAAGTCTTGAAAACACACAAATCGACCACATACGAGATAAAACCGGTGTTTTCTCACTATAATTGTCTTGAAATAGACGAGTTGTGGACGTATGTAGGGAAAAAGAAGAACAACGTAAGGCTTATTTACGCGTATCATCGGGAAAGCGGGGAGATTGTGGCATAGGTGTAGGGGAAGAAGGACATCAAGACCGTGTAAAAGTTGAGGGAGAGAATACAATGGCTGGGGATAAGCTATGATCGGATAGCGATGGATGGGTGGGACCGCTTTCTGGCACCGTTTGGGGGAGCCCCTCATGAAGTAGGGAAAAAGCACACGGTGGGGATAGCGGGGAACAACTGTCGGCTGAGGCATCGGATACGGGGGGTATTTCGGAGGACCTGTTGTTTTTCGAAGAAGCTATTCAACCACTGGAAGGCATTTGCCCTGGCCTTTTTTTATATCAACCATGGCTTTGTTTAGGCCTTATCATACTTTGTGGATCACCTCCGGTATGTTTAACTCGGGGCGGGTCGCTTAATGGTATCTACCGAACGGGGTAAAGTCCACCCGGCCCAGGGAAACCCTCACCTTCAATGAGACGGAACTGGGGGCGGCGATCTCCATAGCGCTGTGCCGGGAAAACGGCCAAAGGCCAACAGGGTCTCTGGTCGCCGATACAAAGCCGGGTAATCGCCTAAACCCAAAGGCGGGCTCGGGAGGCGGAACCATTCCGGGATCCTCCCGGCCCCCGCATGGGTATGGGCCTTGTGGTAAAAAAATTCAACTATCCATTTTTTATATAAGGGGGTATACTGATCCTATTCTTAATGCACAGTGCTGGTGATTATATTATTAAGGAAAAAGGAACAAGCAAACCATGATCTTTAACCCTGAATACGAAGCTATGGACGAGGAAGTACGGAAAAAGCTGCAATTTGCCCGGCTCAAGAACCTGGTCGAAAAACTCTATGCCGATGTTCCGTTCTATCAAACGAAGCTGAAGGATATGGATGTTAGCCCCAAAGACCTACGTTCCCTCGCGGATATTGCCAAGCTGCCTTTTACCATTAAAACCGATCTACGGGAAACCTATCCCTACGGCCTTCTTGCCTGCCCTCTCGCGGAAATAGAAGAGATCCACATGTCCTCAGGGACCACGGGCATTCCCGTGGTGGATGCCTACACCCGGAAAGACCTCCGGATCTGGGGAGAATCCATGGCCCGTACCCTGGCGGGAGCCGGTGGTACCCGAAACGATACGGTACAGAACTGTTATGGTTACGGCCTTTTTACCGGGGGCATGGGCGCCCATTACGGGGCAAAAACCCTGGGAGCCAACGTTATCCCAATGTCTTCGGGGAATACCCAGCGGCAGATCATGGTGATGCAATCCTTCGGTTCCACCATCTTAACCTGTACCCCTTCTTATGCCCTTTATATAGCTGAAGAAGCAATGGAAGCGGGTATAGACCTCAAGAAACTTCCCATTAACAAAGGGTGTTTTGGCGCTGAACCGTGGAGCGAAAACATGCGCCGGGAAATCGAAAGCCGGTATGCCATGAAGGCCTATGACATCTACGGCTTAACCGAAATCATCGGCCCCGGGGTGGCTTTTGAATGTGAGGCGCAAGAGGGCCTGCACATTAACGAGGATCTCTTTTATCCGGAAATCATTGATCCCCTGACGGGCCGGATCCTCCCGGATGGGGAGAAAGGGGAACTGGTTTTTACCACCTTGACCAAGGAAGGGACCCCCCTCCTCCGGTACCGGACGCGAGATATTACATTCCTCCGCCGGGAGCGCTGCTCCTGCGGACGTACCACGGTTAAGATGAACCGGCTTTTTGGCCGTACCGACGATATGCTCATCATCCGAGGGGTCAACCTGTTCCCCAGCCAAATCGAGCAGGCCCTTATCGAGATCGAAGGCACGGATCCCCACTACCTCATCGTCATTACCCGGGGTCCCTCCCACCTCGACGAAGTGGAACTCCAGGTGGAGGTGAAGCAGGCCTTTTTCAGTGATGAAACCAAAGACCTGGAAGGGCTGCGGGCCAAGATCGAAACGGTGATGAAATCAAAACTCATGATCTCCATGAAGGTAAAATTGGTAGAGCCGAAAACCATTGAGCGTTCCATGGGGAAGTCAAAGCGGGTAATAGATATGCGTGAAATATAAAGGGCGTACCTCTATAATGGTCAATAAGGAGTAACCATGCAGATCAAGCAAATATCGGTATTTTTGGAAAACAACGTGGGCCGGTTGGGAGAAGTTACCGGCGTCCTCGCCCGGGCAGGCATCAATATACGGGCCATCAGCATTGCGGATACCGCGGATTTCGGTATCTTACGGCTCATCGTGGACAATACCGAGGCCGCCCTTAGGGCCCTGAGGGCGGGAGGCTTCACTATCCGGGAAACCAATGTGGCTGCCGTAGAAATCCAGGATAGCCCCGGAAGTCTCGCCCAGGTGATGGAACTATTCCAGAAATCCAAGGTAAATATCGAATATCTCTATGCCTCCCTTTCAGGTAAAGCCGGGAAAGCAGTGGTTATCTTTAAACTTGAGGATCATGAGAAGGGACTGCAAATCGTTACAGAAAACGGGCTTTCCACCGTGGAAGTATTCTAGCGGCCTGGTGCGCTTCACCCATAAAACCGCATCAAAAGGCACGAAGGTGCCTTTTGATGCCTTGCGGCAACCGGCTGTGGCAGGCTATCGAGGAAATTCGTAAGCCTATGCCGGTATATCAAGAAAACAGGCTATATTGAGGGCTTATGAAAATATTAATGGCCACTACCGAGGCCGTCCCATTTGCTAAAACCGGAGGACTGGCCGATGCGGTTTCCGCATTGTCCATTGCCTTAGCCCAGGAAGGGCATGAAGTTCGTATCATTATACCCCGGTATTACAGTATTAACCGGAACCATCTGCAGTCTCTTGAAGGGGCCTTGGGGGTTCCCATGGGAGGGTGGGAAGAATGGAGCGCGGTCTATACCGTGAACCTGCCGGGGGCGCCGGCCAAGAACCCGGTTCCCGTGTATTTCATCGATCACGAACAATTTTTTGGCCGGGACGGTATATACGGGGTCCCTGCAGAACCGGATTTCCTGGATAATCCCCGGCGGTTTACCTTTTTCTCCCGGGCGGTTTTTCAGCTCTGCCGTAAACTAGGGTGGTACCCGGAGGTGGTGCATGCCCATGATTGGCCTGTGGCCCTGGTGCCGGTATTCCTCAAATACGGGGAACGCACCGGAGGATTGGCCAAGACCGTCTCGGTATTGACCATCCATAATCTGGGGTACCAGGGAATTTACCATAAAGACAATTACTATTATACCAATCTGGGCTGGAATGTGTTTTATGAAGCCGGGTTTGACGACTGGAATATGATGAATTTCCTCAAGGCAGGGATCAACACCGCGGATAAACTCAACACGGTTTCTCCCAATTATGCAGCGGAAACCCAAACCCAGGCCTATGGCTTCCGCTTAGACGGGGTGCTCCGTTACCGGGCTGCGGATTATCGGGGCATCCTGAACGGTATTGATACGAAGGTCTGGAATCCTAAAATCGACCGGTACATTCCACAGCCCTACGGCGTCAAAGACCTGGAGGGGAAACGCAAAGCCAAGGAAGCCCTTCAAAAGGAATTGTACCTCCCCCTGGAACCGGATGTGCCCATCATCGGCATGGTAACCCGCCTTACCGAACAAAAAGGGGTGGGAGAACTCTTTGGCCCGGCTTATGGTTCCGCGTGGTCCATCTGTCAGGACATGAAGCTGCAAATGGTACTCATCGGTACCGGCGATCCCTGGTGTGAAAATGAAATTAAGAATCTTTCCTATCGGCTTGCCAACTTTAAGGCCCACATCGGTTACTCCGAAGCCGAAAGCCACCTCATTGAGGCGGGAAGCGATTTCTTCCTCATGCCGAGCCGTTACGAACCCTGCGGTCTCAACCAGATGTATTCTCTCGCCTACGGAACCCTGCCCATTGTGCGGAATACCGGAGGCCTGGCGGACACGGTGGAGAATTTCAACCAGGATACGGGAAAGGGTACGGGATTCATGTTCAATGATCTTACCCCTGCGGCGATATACAACACCGTAGGCTGGGCGGTTTGGGCCTACTACAACTGCCGGGCTCAGGTTGAAGCCATGCGCATCGTGGGGATGAAACAGGATTTTTCCTGGAAAAAATCCGCTCAGCAGTACTGCGCCATGTATGAAGAGGCCCTCCGCAGGGCTGCACCGACAAGTTAAAGGATAAGGGGCCGTAAGGCTCAAGACAAAAAAGACCCGCCCGGTACGGGCGGTACAAACACCTTGAACCGGGCGGTGAAGCCACTCTACACCAGACGGTGAAAGTACCCTGAGTTGCCCGTATCAAACATCTTGAACCGGTCTAGTGGAACACCTTTCACCGGGCGGTGAAAGCAAAGGTCCGGC
>JAITRH010000242.1 GCA_031288495.1 Treponema sp.
AGAATATCGTCCGCCCGGTGGTTGATGATGGAGGTTTTGAATTCCTCCCCCTCGCCGTGATCTTTGAGATACCGAAAGAGGAGTTCTTCGTTGAAGGTACTGGCAACCTCGGCCTCGAAGATCGTATAGCCATAGTGCATAAAGGGGTTTGACCGGGCGGAATACCAGGAATGCATGGAATGCCCCCCCTCGTGGGCCAGGGTAAACACGTGCCGGATACTGTCTTCCTTGTAGTTCATCAGGATATAGGGATCCCCGGTGAAACTGCCCGAAGAAAAGGCCCCGGACCGTTTCCCCTTGTTTTCATAGCGGTCCGCCCAGCGGCCCCGGAGCCCCGCCGTGAGGGTACCCGTATACTCCGCTCCCAGGGGAGAGAGGGCTGCGGCAACCATGTCCACCGCCTCGTCCCAGGGGGTCCTCCGCACCGGGGCCGCCGTGATGGGGGCGTACACGTCGTAATGCCGCAGGGTATCCAGCTTGAGGGCCCGTTTCCGCAGGGCATAGTATCGGTGCAGGGGGGCAAGGTTTTGGTTCACCACCGCTACCAGGTTGTCGTAGACCCCTTCACTTACCTTGTCGGGAAAAAGCGCCGCGGCCCGGGCGGAGGGGTAACCCCGGATCCGGGCTTGGATCACGTCCTGCTTGACCTGTCCCGCGTAAAGGGCCCCCAGGGTGGTCTTGTGGGAATCAAAACAGCGGTAAAAGGACTCGTAGGCCCGTTGGCGGATACCCCGGTCAGGGTTTTCCATGAATACGGACCAGGTGGAATGGGAGAGGGGACGCTGCCCCTCGGGGGTATCGATGAAACCGAAGTCCATATCCACATTGGTAAGGACCGAAAAGGCATCGGCGGCGATATTTTCCCCTTCGGCATGGATGGCCAAAAGCCGCTCCTCCCGGTCGCTTAAAATATGGGGCTTGTACCGGAGGAGTTTTTTGAGGTATATCGTGTATTCCCCCAGCCGGCTTTGGGACAGAAAGGCCGCCATGGTTTCATCGGGGATGGCCTGGAGTTCCGGAACTGCCCCGGCCCCCGCTGCCTGGGCCTTGGCCGCGGCCATCGCAACCCGGCCGGTCATGGTCCGGGCACTGCTATCCCCTTCGTCTTCGGCCTGTCTGAGCCCCGCATAGACTGCCAGGCGCTCTTCCAGGATATTGAAGTCCCGGACAAAGTCCAGGTAATCCGCCAGGGTCTCCGCTGATTTTCCCAGGGTTCCCTGAAAGCCGGGGATCCTCTCCGCCATTTTTTCATAGTCCTCCAGGCCCTGTTTCCAGTCCTCATCGTTGGGGTAGAGCTTGGAAAGGTCCCAGGTGTTTTGCCGGTCGACTTCGGACCGGAGGGGTATGCGATGATCTTCTTTCATAGGTACAGCTTATGGGGAGGGATCAATTCTGTCAACCGGCGCGCCGGGCGCCTCGAATCACCTCCACATGAGCCTCCCCGGAGCAGCGAGTGAACCGAAAGTTCGACGGGGTATTAAACCAAATTTCCTAACAGATCGAACAAAACAAGATAAAAACGAGAATATATCACTTTCAAAATAAATAAAAATGAAATAAATCATTGACATTTTCAAACAAAATAATATATAATCGACTAACATGATTACGAAAGACCAAAACAACAGGGAATTTGATACCATAACCCGTAAAGAAGCGCTGGAAAAGCTCTTTGACCTCTGGAATCCCCCCTTCAACATTGAAACCGTTCCCCTGGAAGATGCCCGCGGCCGCATCACCGCACAGGCTCTGTACTCCCGGCTTACCCTGCCCCTGGTCCGATCCTCCAACGGGGACGGCATCGCGGTTTGCAGCGCGGCCTTTGCGGAGGGGCCCCCAGATACCTCCGCATGGGTAGCGGGGAAAGATTATGTCCGGGCGGACACCGGGGACGATTTTGACGACCGCTTTGATGCGGTTATCATGATCGAGTTGGTCGGCTTTGATGGGGAGGGGCGAATTTTCCTGCCCCCGGAACTCCGGGTGGTCCCCGGCTTGAATATCAGCGGTACCGGTAATTCGGTGATGGAGGGGGAACTGCTCCTGGAAAAGGCGCTGCCCATCCGCGCGTGCGATCTCGGTACCCTGGCACTGGGGGGTCTGCGGGATGTACCGGTGGTAAAAAAGCCGCTGGTGGCCTTCATCCCCACGGGCAACGAGCTTATCCCTGCGGGACAACTGCCGAAGCGAGAGCAGAATATTGATACCAATAGTATTCTGGCGCGGCACATGCTGTTGGAGATGGGGGCGGAACCCCTGATCCTGCCCATTGTCAAGGATGACCCGGAACTGCTCAAGCAGGCGTTGGAACAGGCCCTTGATGCGGCGGATGTGGTCATTATCAACGGGGGTTCCTCCAAGGGCGCGGAGGATTATAACGCACGGCTCCTGGCTGAACAGGGGCGCGTGATCTGCCGCGGGGTTAATGCCGCACCGGGCCGGCCCCTGTGCATTGCCCTGATCGGCCAAAAACCGGTGGTCAACCTGGCGGGCCCCATGGTGGCCGCCTATTTCGGGCTGGATTGGTGCGTGCGGGGTATCGTCTGCCGTATCCTGAATATACCGACCCCCCAACGGCACACGGTCATTGCAACCCTGCAGGAAGATATCTTTCCCAGCCGCACCCTGCCCGATTCATTTGAATTCCTCTGCCGCGTCCAGGTTACCCGTACGGCAGCGGGCTATCAGGCATGGCCGGTACCCTTCAAGAAGGTGAGCGGCCGCCGTACCGTAGGTTTTCACTCCGGTCAATGTATAGGGCGGGGCCCCAATACGGCCAAGGGCTGTAACGTAGAAGTCGAACTGCTCTATGGACCGGAATTTATTCTTTTTGATGAAGAAGCCATACGTAATAGCTATACGTAGACACCATATTATGAAAGGAGCGATGAGGATATGAAAGAAATGCTGAGAATGAAAATGAAGGAGAAGAAGCGTATCCTCTCCGTGGGGATAGGGGTCTTCCTGTGCGCGGTCCTGATAGGCGGATGTTCCAGAAAACAGGAACAAGGCGCGGCGGTTACTCAGGTGGAACAAAGCTCCCGGGTAATCACCGACCTTGCGGGCCGTTCGGTAACCCTTCCCGCGCCGGTACAGAGGGTTATCGCCATTGCGGGGCCTTCGTATGAGAAGACCTTTATGCTGGGACAGGCGGACCGGCTGG
>JAITRH010000015.1 GCA_031288495.1 Treponema sp.
GTCCACGGCTTTTTTTGGGTATGGGGAGTTTTTATGACGGATAAACTGCGTATCTTGATACCCAAGGGCCGTATGTTTGATAAGGTGGCAAGGCTTTTCGATGAGGCAGGGTTCCCCATAAGCCTTACGGAACGAACCTACCGGCCCCTGATTGCCGCGGACTGGTTGGACGGGAAGATCATGAAGCCCCAGAATGTGGGGGAGCTCTTGGAATTGGGAAGCCATGATGCGGGATTTACCGGCCTTGACTGGATCCAGGAAAGCGAGGCCGAGGTGCAGGAAGTCATGGACCTGGGTTTTGACCGGGTCCGTATTGTGGCTGCGGTTCCCGCCGGCCTAGGGGAGGGCGTCCTCACCTCCAAGCAGCTTAAGGTAGCCACTGAATATGTGCGCCTCGCCGAGGGGTGGCTGCAAGCAGCGGGTTATCAATACCGGATCCTCCGTACGTATGGCGCCACAGAGGTTTTTCCTCCGGACGATGCGGACATGATCATCGACAATACCGCTTCGGGTCGAACCCTCAAGGATAACGGCTTACGGATCATCGCCACCCTCTTGGAATCCTCCACCCGTTTTGTGGCCTCTACCTGGGCTATGAGGGATGCGGTAAAACGGAACCGTATTGAGGAGCTTGCTATGCTGTTTAAGGCGGTCCTCGACGGCAGGGAGCGGGTCATGTTGGAGATGAATGTGAGCAAGTCCCAGTTTGCCGCGCTGGTTACGGGCCTTCCCAGTATGCGCAGCCCTACGGTGGCCCCCCTCTATGGGGATGCGGGATATGCGGTGAAGATCGCGGTGCAGAAAAGTGAAGTGCCTGGGATGATTCCCCGGTTGAAGAAACTGGGGGCCGCGGATATCGTGGAATACGATCTGCGGAAAGTGGTCCCTTAACCTAAAGGGCGTGTACGAGGCATGAGGGCCTGGGAAACACCTCCGGCGCTTTATGCTATAGGGAAGGAGATGAAAAGATGGATAGAATTGCCGAGATCCGGCGTACCACCCAAGAGACCGATATTTTTATAAAGCTCAACCTGGATGGATCCGGGGACCTGTGCATGGAGTATCCTATTGGTTTCATGAAACACATGCTTGCCACCTTTGCCCGGCATGGACTTTTTGATCTCCAGGTCCAGGCTTCGGGGGACCTCGATGTGGATCAGCATCATCTTGTGGAGGATACGGGTATTGTCCTTGGCCACGGTTTCTCCCGGGCTCTGGGAGATAAGCGGGGTATTTGCCGGACCGGGACCTGTCTCTTCCCTATGGATGAAACCCTCGCCCGGGCGGTGGTGGACCTTTCAGGCCGGTCGTTCCTGGTGTTTGATGCCAAGCTATCAGGAATCCCCCTGATTTCCGGGGGCTACTCGTTTCAAACCGACACCGTGGAGGATTTTTGGCAGGGGTTTACCCAGGGGGCAGCCGCGACGGTCCATCTGGACATCCTCCGGGGACGCAGTGAGCACCATAAGATCGAAGCCCTGTTTAAAGCAGGGGCCTGCGCGCTTAAAGAGGCGGTGAGCCGGGATCCCCGTGTTCCTGACCAGGTGCCGTCTACCAAAGGGGTCTTGGTATGATCGGAGTGGTGAATTACGGCGCAGGAAACTTAGGTTCCGTGATGAACGCCTTGAGGCGGCTTGGCCGTGCCGCCCGCTTTGCTTCAGGGCCGGAAGAACTCTCCTTGGTTCCTGGGGCTTCCCCTTTTGAGAAGATCATCTTCCCCGGGGACGGTCATTTTGCCTCTGCCATGGAATCCTTGGAACAATCCGGCTATGCCCAGGCGCTGAGGGAGTGGATCGCGGCGGATAAGCCTTTTCTGGGGATATGTATCGGCTTGCAGGTTCTCTTTGATTCCTCTGAGGAGGCGCCTCCGGTGAACGGCAGGCCCCGGCAGGGCCTTCAGGTGATCCCCGGCAGGGTACGGCGTTTCCCCGGGCGGAAGGTTCCCCAGATTGGGTGGAACCGCACGTCTTTCGCTAAAGCCCCGGAAGATTCAAGGCTCTTCCAAGGGATGCCGGAATACCCGTTTTTCTATTATATTCATTCGTATTATGCGGATCCTCAAGCGCCCGAGCTTACCGCTGCGGAGGCAGTGTACATGGTGAGGTATTGCGCTGCCATAGAACGGGGGGCTTTGGCGGCGGTCCAGTTTCATCCTGAAAAATCCGGCCTCCTCGGGCTTAAGGTCCTGGAAAATTGGGCCCATCATGGTTAGGAGCGGGGGCTTCATGGTTGAAACAGGAGCGGCTATGCAGGCGAAACGGATTATCCCGTGCCTTGACGTAGACGACGGCCGGGTAGTGAAAGGAGTCAAATTCCAGGGTTTACAAGACGCGGGAGACCCTGTGGAACTGGCTCGGCTGTACAACTGCGAGGGGGCGGATGAACTTACCTTCTTGGACATCGGGGCTTCTTATAAAAGCCGGGCCACGCTCCTTGAGGTGGTCCGCCAGGTTGCCGCAGAAGTGTTCATCCCCCTCTGTGTCGGAGGGGGGATCCGGCGGGTAGAAGATATGCGGGAGGCCATGAACGCAGGAGCAGACAAAGTTTCGGTTTGTACCTCGGCCTTACAAAACCCCGACCTCATCCGTGACATGGCCCGGGCTTATGGGAGTCAATGCGTGGTCCTGTCGATTGATGCCAAACGGGTTGAAGAGGACCCTCAGGGAACGCCTCGGTGGCATGCTTTTTCCCACGGAGGCAGAACCGATACGGGGATAGATGCGGTAGCCTGGGCAGTTCAGGCGGTAAGCCTCGGCGCGGGGGAGATCCTCCTCAATTCGATTGACGCGGACGGTACCGGCGCCGGATATGACCTCCCCCTCATAAGGAGGATCTTGGAAGCGGTACCGGTACCGGTGATCGCTTCCGGAGGTGCGGGGACCCTGGAGCAGATCGCCCAGGTGCTTTTACCCCCGGAGCAGGGCAGTGAGGACTGGGGTAATGCGGATGCGGCCCTGGTGGCCTCGCTGCTGCACTTTGGGAAACAGAGGATCCCGGAAATCAAGCGCTATATTGCATCAAAAGGAGTGTGTGTCCGATGGTAATTGCTTCTATTGATATACAGAATGGCCAGGTGGTCCAGCTCAAACAGGGAAGAGACCTGGTTTTACGGCGAGACCATGCAGAGGAGTTGGCGGAAACCTTTGACCGTTATGGAGCGGTAGCGGTGATTGATCTGGACGGGGCCATGGGGACTGGTACCAATCTGGAACTGATAAAACCCCTGCTTCGTAAGGCAGAATGCCGGGTAGGCGGGGGGATTAAGACCTTGGAGCAGGCCCGGGAACTGGTGAGTCTGGGGGCGCAGAAGATCATCATCGGTTCGCGGGCCTTTCGGGATCCTGCAAAGCCCAGGACCGATAAAGCGCAAGGAGCCTTTGGACTGAGTACCGAATTCCTGCAGGCCCTTACAACGGAGATTGGCCGGGAACGGATCATCGTGGCGGTTGATGCCCGGCAAGATGAAACCGGGAACTATGAAATCCTGATAGACGGCTGGAAAACCCCTACCGGGCTTTCTCTCATCGAAACCGCTCGGGGGCTGGAGCCTTTTGTCGCAGAGCTGCTCTTTACCTGTGTGGAACGGGAAGGCACCATGACCGGTATTGATCGGACAGGGGTACGGCGCCTGCGGGAAGCGATTTCCTGCGGTCTTACCGTGGCGGGCGGGGTTTCCACGCTAGAAGAAATCGAAGAACTGGCTGCTTGGGGCTGCGATGTACAGCTCGGTATGGCCCTCTACACCGGTAAGATCGATCTGGGGGAGGCGTTTATCCGTTCCCTGAACTGGAAGAAAGGCCTTTCCCCTCAAGGGGTGCTCCTTCCGGTCATTGCCCAGTCTTCAGACGGCCAAGTTATGATGACCGGTTTTGCTGATCCGGAGGCGGTGGCGGAATCTTTTAAGCGGGGCAAGCTCTGTTTCCACAGCCGTACCCGAAATACCCTCTGGATGAAAGGGGAACACTCCGGCAATACCCTCAGGCTGCTGAGACTTCGCACCGATTGCGACCGGGACGCGCTGCTTGCGGTGGTGGAACCGGAAGGACCGGTCTGTCATACCGGAGGCTACTCCTGTTTTGAAACGGGCCGGCGGTATACCTGGGAGTATCTGCAAGCCATCATTGCGGACCGGTTCCGCAATCCGCGCCCCGGTTCGTATACCGCCACCTTAGATGATACCCTGGTCCGCGAGAAGATCCTGGAAGAGGCCCAAGAGGTCTGTACCGCCAAGACCCATGGAGAGGTGATCTGGGAAGTGGCGGACCTGATTTTTTTTACCACCGCCCTTATGACCCGGGAAGGGGTTAAGGTCGCGGAAGTGCTGGATGAGCTTGACCGGCGGCACAAGAAGTAAGCCCTTGCCGCAAGCCCGGTAAGAAGGGCTTGCAGAATAGGCAATCAGGGAACAGGGTCTCATGTTCAAGTCCGGTTCCCTGATTGGTATCTTTTGTTAAGGAGGTGATTTCAAAATGTCCAATGCTGAAACCGCCTCAAGGAGTAGTAATGGGTGTACAACTACGCAATGTAGCGCCGCTGCCGAATATCCCCTGGGAAGCTCGACCCCAGGGAGGCAGGGATGAGGTTTTATGGCGGTATTCTGCTAATCCGGTTATTCCGAGGAATCTAACCACATATGCGAACAGTATTTTTAATAGTGCGGTAGTCCCGTTTAAGGGGGGCTTTGCAGGGGTTTTCCGGTGCGATAATACAAGCCGGCAGATGAATATTTACGCCGGACGAAGCAAAGACGGCTTACGCTGGACCATTGAGGATGATCCTATTGCGTTCATTAAGACCTGTCCTGAACTGCCCGATTCGGAGTATAAATACGATCCCCGGGTGATCTTTATCGAAGACCGCTGGTACATCATGTGGTGTAACGGCTATCATGGTCCCTGCATAGGCTTGGGTTATACCTTTGACTTTGAACAATTTTATCTTTTGGAAAATCCCCTCATGCCCTTTAATCGAAATGGGGTGTTGTTCCCCCGGAAGATCCACGGAAATTATGCCCTGCTCAGCCGTCCCAGCGATTCAGGGCATACCCCCTTTGGAGACATCATCTATTCCGAGAGTCCGGATCTCACCTATTGGGGGAAGCACCGGCATGTCATGGCCCCTATGGGCTGGCAAAGCGCCTGGCAGAGTACCAAAATCGGCGCAGGCCCTGTACCCATTGAAACCTCCGAAGGCTGGCTCCTGTTCTACCACGGGGTGTTGACCAGCTGTAATGGCTTTGTGTACTCCTTTAGTGCGGCCTTACTGGATTTGGATAAGCCCTGGAAGCCGATTGCCCGGGCTCGACCGTATCTTTTATCTCCTCAGGCAGGGTATGAGTGTGTAGGGGATGTACCGAATGTTACCTTTCCCTGTGCCTGCCTCGTGGATGGGGATACGGGCCGGCTCGCTATTTACTATGGCTGTGCGGACACCGTTACGGGGCTGGCCTTTGGGTATATTGAGGAAGTGCTTGATTTTGTGAAACGCCATAATTGTCTTGCGGATTAGGGGCTAAAGGTAAAACCTAAGGCCCCGGTGGATGGTTCATGAAAGGCGTTCCTAGACCTTTGGACCTGGGCAGGGGGGTGATATATACCGATATAGAGGGCCGAGAGGCCCCAACCCCCGGGAACCCGTCAATCGAGAGGGGGCATGCGTTATAGAGGAGGCAGTGAAAGCCCATGAAAAAAGACCTACGGATTGCTATATCAGGAAAAAGCGGCTGCGGTAATACCACGGTAAGCAAGTTGGTGGCCGAATCCCTGGGACTGCGGTTTATCAACCTCACCTTCAGGAATTTGGCTCAGGAACAGGGTAAGGCTCTGGCGGATATCCTCGCCTTGGCCGCCGAGGATGACGCCTGGGACAAGGAGTTGGATCGGCGGCAAGTGGCCCTGGCGCGAGAAGAAGGAGGTTGTGTGCTTGGGTCCCGGCTGGCTATCTGGCTGCTGTCCGAAGCGGATCTCAAGGTATACCTTACGGCCCGCGGTGAGACCCGGGCAGGGCGTATCATGAAACGAGAAGGGGGAACCTTGGCAGACATAGCCGCGTTTACCGAAGAACGGGACCGCCAGGACCGGGAACGGTATCTGCGGATCTACGGTATTGACAACGATGCCTATGCTTTTGCGGACCTGATCCTCAACACCGATGACCTTGACCCGCACCGTATTGCCCAGCGTATTATCCGGCAGGTGGAGCAGCAGGAATCTTGACAGAACAGAGCCCTCCCGTCCCATTAACAGCAACCTACGCAACCTTCAAAGACAGCATCTATGCCCATTATGCGCGAGCAGGACGGGTTTTTCCCTGGCGGGAACCCACCAGTCCCTGGGGGGTCTTGGTTTCTGAATTCATGCTGCAGCAAACGCAAACTGAACGGGTGGTACCCTATTGGGAACGGTGGATGTATCTGTGGCCCACACCGGAACAATTGCACCAGGCTTCTCTGGAGGATGCCCTTCGGGAATGGAGCGGTCTTGGGTATAATCGCCGCTGCCGGTATGTGAAGGAATGTGCCCGGATCCTTACCGAGGATCATCGGGGACAGGTACCCAAGACCCCGGAGGAACTCCTCCCGCTTCCGGGGATTGGGGCCTATACTGCCGGGGCTATTGCCTGTTTTGCCTATAATTACCCGGGGATTTTCATCGAGACCAATATCCGTTCCGCGGTGATCCATTTCTTTTTCCAGGATCGGGAAGGAGTGAAAGATGCGGAACTCATCCCTATCCTGGAGGCAAGCCTGGACCGGGAAAATCCCCGGAAGTGGTATTGGGCGCTCATGG
The DNA here is from genome assembly GCA_031288495.1 of Treponema sp. GTDB lineage: Bacteria > Spirochaetota > Spirochaetia > Treponematales > Breznakiellaceae > JAIRLU01. The sequence continues at coordinate 6,789 of JAITRH010000015.1, forward strand.
ATTATGGGGCCGCATTAAAGAAAGTAACCCGTAATCCAAGCCGAAAGAGTGCCCATTATGTCAAGCAGTCTCCCTTTGCCGGTTCTTTCCGGCAACGGCGGGGAGCGGTTATAAAGTCCCTCCTCTCCCAGGGTCCTGCAGGGATCCGCGAGTTGGGTAAGCGGACCGGGATTAAAGCAGAGGACCTTTACGAAGCCCTGCAAGCCCTAAAAAAGGAGTCTATGGTAGCTGAGGAAGGGGGAATATACAAGATCGGTGAAGGATGAGAAGGAGATTTAGCCTATGCCCCTAAGTGGTACGGTATCGGTAAGTACCATAAACGACATTGCCCGTAAGGCCAGCTTTGCGAGTCTGCACGCAGACAATCCTGTTGTGTAGTGGGGGCGTATCCATTGCATGTTTTTATAATTTTAATGGTTTCCCTTGCCGAAGCAGCTACCGGCAAAGGCAGGGAATAACCCATTGCGACGGCGCGCCACCATGACCCGCCTGAGCACACAGGAACGCCGGACAGGTGAACCGGAACAATGCTGGAACGTCAATCGCCGGCGATTAGCCTTCAATCTCCGGCGCTGTAACTTTAATCTCCGGCGAAGCGGAGGAAAAGGCCGCCGGGGACAGATCATCGGCCGCGTTTCAATTGACGAACGCCCCAAAGTCGTCGCAGAGAAGA
>JAITRH010000020.1 GCA_031288495.1 Treponema sp.
CATAAAAATCAGCGATGAAGCTTTCGGCACAATCAATATTACACGTGCCAATTTCCATGGTGAATGGAATTATACAATATCCACAAACTTGTAAACGTTATTTATAAACACTTCCTAAGGAGTTTCACGAAATGAAACTCCTTAGGTGCCTTAGCAGCCGGACCCTTGGCCAAGGGGGTGGAGGCGGCTGGGGACATCTCATTCCTTATTTTACAAGGTATTAAAAAAGTAAACGCCCATGTCCCGGTCGCTTGCTTTTAGGCCGTATGTACCGATACGGATCAGGTAGCCCTAGCGGTCAATGAAGGCGGCCCAGGTTGAACTTCGGCGCGTACCCTTCGGGCCAAGGCCCCGCTGCAGGGAGAGGGCTCCCGGCGCTTCAGGCCTCTCCCCGTACCAGATCCAGGCGGGCTTGTACCATATCGGGGGTGTGGGTACAATATAGTTATGTTAGATAAACTTACCCAGAAAATATCCGATGCCCTCAGGTCTATTTCCGGCAAGGGCGCTATTACGGAAAAAAATATCAACGATGCGGTAGAAACCATCAAGACGGCCCTGCTGGAAGCGGATGTAAACTTGCGGGTAGTCCGTCGTTTTGTCAATGCCACCCTGGATGAGGCCAAGGGAGAGAAGGTGCTGCGCTCGGTCAATCCAGGACAGCAGTTTGTTAAGATCGTCCATGACAGGCTCGTGTCCTTTCTCGGGGATAGGAAACAGGATCTGCACTTGAAAGGGCCGGATACGCTTTCCTGTATCCTGATGCTGGGGCTTCAAGGCTCAGGAAAGACCACGAGCTCGGCTAAGCTGGCCCTGCGTCTCAAGAAGGAGGGGAGGCATCCCTTACTGGTGGCGTGCGACCTGCTTAGGCCTGCGGCTATAGACCAGCTTGTGATTCTGGGGAATACCGTGGAGGTCCCGGTCTATAAAAAAGCCGGCGCCGCCGACAGCGTCCAGGTCTATAAAGAAGCGGTGAACTGGGCGCGGCAGAACATGATCGATACCCTGATCATCGATACCACCGGCAGGCTGCAGATAGATGAACCTATGATGGCCGAGCTTTCCCGCCTGAAGAGTGCGGCGGCGCCGGATGAACTGCTCCTTGTGGCGGATGCCATGACCGGTCAGTCTGCGGTGGATATCGCCAAGGCCTTTGATGAACAGGTCGGCCTTACCGGAGTGGTGTTAACCAAATTCGATTCCGATACCCGGGGGGGAGCGGCCTTGTCTTTGAAGACCGTAACGGGTAAACCCCTCAAGTTCGTTGGTACCGGGGAAAAGCTCGAAGACTTTGAACCTTTCTATCCGGATCGCATTGCAGGCCGGATCTTGGGCATGGGGGATGTGGTGAGCCTGGTGGAAAAAGCCCAGGCGGTGATCGACAAAAAAGAGGCGGAAGTCCTGCAAAAGAAGATGGAAAAGGAGACCTTTACCCTGGATGACTGGCTTAAGCAGATCCGGTCCATGAAGAAGATGGGTTCCCTCCAATCTATGCTGGATATGATCCCCGGAATAGCGGGAAAAGTAAGCGAAGAGGATATTGCCAAAGAGGATTTCAACATGCAAGAGGCCATATTAAGCTCTATGACCCGGAAAGAACGGTTGAACCACCTTATCATAGGCCCTACCCGGCGTTCCCGGATAGCCCGGGGTTCCGGCACCTCGGTAGCGGAAGTAGCCCGGCTCCTCAAGAAATTTGAAAAGATGCGGGGCATGATGAAAAAGATGACTAAGTTAAACCGAAACCCCGGGAACGCCCAATCCATGATGGCCCGGATGCAGCCTTGGTTTAAATGAGTCTCCGGAAGGCTTGGGAACCTTCCCCCAAAGACCGGGCAAAGGTACGCAGCGGAAAGGGGTCTACCGGTTACAGGGATTTCTCGTTCCCCAAATCCTCGTAATCGGCGAACATCAGGGTCATATCGGACGTACCTATCCTGGGGCCATCAATTCCTTGAGCAGTGCCATAAAGATTAAGGATGCAAAGGCATGAACAAGATATGTATTACCAAAACCCGGATAGATACACTACGTTACTTATCCGGTGAGGGATTCCATTACCTGAAAATGAACGAAAACAGCTTAGGCCAGCTCAAATCTCAAGAAGGTTTTCTTGTTCCCCCTGTGGCACGATCAAGTCCTTATGCGCGGCACGATCAAGTCCTTAAGCGCGGCACGATCAAGCCCTTACGCGCGGCGCGATCAAGCCCTTACGCGCGGCGCGATCAAGCCCTTACGCGCGGCGCGAGTAAGTCCTTACATGCGGTACGATCAAGCCCTTACGCGTGGCGCGATCAAGCCCTTACTCCATAAAATGCTACCCTTGATCCGCAGAATCCGGTGATCCCGGTATACCCCAGGACTATAGCTGCATAAGCCCTCCGTTCCCGCATCTTAAGTCCGGTAATCTCCGACGGAAACCCGGTAATTCCCCTCAGAGCCGGATTAAGCTCCCTTGGAACAGGAATACTTCCCTTCCGAACCACAGTACTGTTGGAGGTCACGTGTAGCAAAAATAAGGGGGTACATTATTCCAAGAGGAACTATAATGGAGCATCCATCATGGATAAAAGGTTCTCAAATACCGCGGTCAAGTAATCGGCATATCCGTAAAAATGAATACCATCACCTGATGCTGATTCATATACTTCATGCCAAGAGCACCAGGGTTTAACGGGAATGACCCCATTCCCCCCAAGGCCGTCCTCATAATGAACGTTCATACGCGGCCCTCCTTCCATCAAACCCAGGCTATGCCGGATTCGGGTCAACGAAGGAACGCTCACGGGCGCACTTTATTTCGGATGGTAAGGGCTCATGGGCCTCAATGCACAGCCTTTTTCACCTCTTGAGCCGCTCAGCAGCGGTGCAGAGAGCCGTCCCAAGGGAACGTATGCCCTAGATCCTTACCTACGAGCAACCGCAGGTTTGATGGTGGGATTATCAGGATTCTTCCGGGAAAACGTACAGGCCCGCAGGGCCGCGTCTTCCGGGAGCGTGGCAAAGGCACAGTAGTCTTTTATCTCAATACCATCCACCAAGCGCCCCGGTATACCGCCGGCCTGCATGAGGAGTTTCGCCACATCCCGGGCAGAAGCACCGTGGCGGCGTCCCAGCTCCACATAGACCCGGGTAAACCCGCTGCCCGGAGAAAGGGCAAAGTCCCCTTTGGATGCCCCTCCCCTGCTGAAATGGCGCTCCTTCCAGTGGTCTACCCGTAGGTCTGATCCGTCGAAATCCCGGCGGGCTGAACGCCGCGTCCCCGGCCTTCCCCGGCCTTCATCCCGGGGCGAGGTTTCTTGAAATTCCGTAATAGAGCCGTACCGGGAAGGATCCAGCAGATCCCCAAAGGTTAAGGCAATGAGGGCCTCTACCGCCCCTTCACCGCCCAACTTTTCGATGAGTTCCCGGCTTACCTGGGCATGAAGGGGCGGGACCGGAGAAAGGGCCTCGCCGGGATTCTCCGGATCCGGAATAAGGGGCAGGGCTGCTTCCTCATGGGGGCTCCAGTCTGTGGGAAGTGCCGCAGTAACCGACAAAAGAATCCGCCTTTTAATGGCATTCATAACCAATTTTATCTTGGGCACCTTCATCCATTCGATTTTAGTCCCCAAGGTCCGCTCCATGTTACGAGACAGGTGGCTAATCCGGCCCCGCTCTGCGGGTAAGACCAGGCTTATGGCCTTGCCCCGCCTCCCGGCCCGGCCCGTCCTACCGATGCGGTGCACATAGGTTTCCCGGTCATTGGGGAGGTCCCAGTTTATCACATGGGTGAGCCGTTCAATGTCCAAGCCCCGGGCAGCCACATCGGTGGCTACCAAGATGGTGGTGATCCGGGAACGGAAACGCCGCAGGGTCCGTTCCCGGGCCTCTTGAGACAGATCCCCATGGATAGCCTCGGCAGCGTAATCCCCTTCCACGAGCCTTCGGGCGAGTTCGTCGGTTCCCGCTTTAGTGGCACAGAAAATAAGGCCGTAGAAATCATCGGATCCGTCAATGACGCGCCTGAGCGCTTCCAGCCGGTCTTCCTTCTTGACGACGAGGTAATACTGATCCACCGCAGGCTTTTCATCTTCCGGGGCGCTGTCTTCTAGAATTTCCACCTCTCCAATATAGTCCCGGACTATCCTGAGGATCCCTTCGGGCATGGTAGCGGAAAAGAGGGCCACCCGGCGCTCGCTTTTAACCGCTTTAAGGATCGTCTCCACATCCTCAAAAAAGCCCATATCCAGCATTTCATCGGCTTCATCCAAGATGCACCAGTCCACCGCACTTAGGTCCAGCACCTTCCGTTCCATGAGGTCCATGATGCGGCCCGGGGTTCCTACCACAATTTCCGTACCCCGTTTAAGATCCAGGATCTGATTTCTGATGGAAGAACCGCCGTACACCGCGGTGATTCGGGGAAAGGGTCCTGTGGTAAGGGAAGCGATTTCTTTAGCAATCTGGAGGGCTAATTCCCTGGTAGGGGTAAGAATAAGGGCCCGAGGGGCGTGTCCGCCTTGGGTGAGGCGTTCCACCAGGGGTATCCCAAAGGCAGCGGTCTTGCCGGTACCGGTCCTGGCCTTTACAATGAGATGCCCTGTATCTGCAAGCAAGCGGGGCAGGGCAAGGGTTTGAATAGAACTGGGCGCCGTAAAACCCTTTTGGGTTAAGGCATCAAGTATCGTGTCGGATAAACCGAAAGAAGCAAAAGGATGACAGTCTGTAGTCATAGGAGCAGTATAAAGAGGATTGCCCGGTAAATACAAGCAGGTATACCGCATCATCAGGATAAAGGCATAGCATTGGGTAGGATGATGGAGGAAAGAGCCGTTTCAAGGAAAGCCCTCTATGGAACCTACCCTCCCCTAATGCCGGAGCGTACCCCGCCCCACGCCTGTTTACGGTTATAAACAGGCGTGGGGCCTGAAACCCGGAAGGTCCTTACGCCGTCAACAGCTTAGGGGAAGGAGGCCCTAAAGAGCCTGGAAATTACGCGAATGGGCCGCCTCCGGTTGAAGCAAGACCCCAGGTCACTCCCTATACAGGGTATGAGACATATACGTGTACTTGGCCGGGGCGTCTGGTACGGGATTTGTACCCGCATCAACAACCGGGAGCCCCTGTTCAGGCGGCCCGAAGCCCGCAGGCTCTTGGCACAGGTGTTCCGTCAGGCGAAAGAGCGGTACGGGTTCAAGGTCCGGGCTTTGCGGATGGAGGAGGACCGGCTTAGCTTCTGCATCATGCCGGCGGACGGCTTGCAGCTTCCCGGGATTATGAAGTGGTTGAAACAGGTATTCGCCCAGCGGTTCAACGGACTGGACGGGAGGATAGGACACCTCTGGGGGGACCGGTATAAGTCGGAGCTATTGGACGGGGAGTCGCCAGAGGAAGCGGGAAAGACTAGGGTCAGACCCTTATATAGGGAAGCCGCTAGGAACCCCGGTTTCCTGCTCTTTTTCCCCCACAACCAGTCCCATTTCTCCCGCCCAGCCCCACCGCGCCCCGGCTAAATGCCCCGGTTTCCGCATCAACCCTCCTCCAGGGCTCAATCCGGCGGTATTCAACGGGACACCCCTGCCCACCGGTGTTTTTTCTGCCGGACCAGCGCCCAAGCCTCCGTGGAAGTGTTTTTAGCCATGCCTTAGAGCCGATCTAAGCTCCGGCTTGGAGAGCCCTTCCTGCGGAACAAGCCGGGGCTTTGCCGTTTTATACGTTTCTATGGATTTATCCTGCGCCATTATAGAAAAGTATTGATGAAAAGGTATTGTATATGATAAGGTTAGTGTATGATGAAAAATGGGTCAATGCGTTTTATGTAAGAAAATTTCCATTTTTTATTGCCGCGGATGATTTAACCAGTCGGAAAGATAATGGAGAACATATAATATATACAAGTTCTGGTATTGTCAAAATAATAAGCGCTAAAGCAAAAAATGGCAGAAATTATTTAAATATGTATGCGTATAACCTGGAAGATGGTTCTTATTCCTACGACAAAGAAGCAAGAACCGATGAAATTCGTGAAGTATATAATTTTTATGGTAAACGAGTCAGATTACTGGACAACAAATTCAATCATGTTATTGAATTATACCATGATATTATAGAAAAATGTAGAACAATTACTCCCGCTGTCGCATGGTTATGGCACCACTATGAAGCGTTGGAGTATGATTTATCGGGAATTTTATTACACTACGGTATCACAAGCGGGAAAAGTATTGGCTATGCAACAGGAATATTGGGTGATTTTTATTTTTGGGATCATGAAGAAAACTACTGGTCATCGCCAATGGTTTATTTACAAAGATGGCCGGGTAACGATGAACACGTGGAGGATTTTAAAATAAAGTTTTTCGTTGAAAATAATGAGATTCTCAAAATTATATATGAATATCCAATAATTAAATAATAAAGGTGAAAGAATGGCGCCGCCTTCCCTGGTGGCGTAACAATAAATGGTGACAAGGTTAAAATTATTGAATATAATAGTTTCAACTTCGTCTACGGAAACACACCACGAACCGCCTTAACCCCGGTGGGGTACACCGCCTCCTTCACCGGGTTAATGACCGCCATATGCAGCCTCGTTTATAGATTTTATTGATCCGATGAAAGCAGCGACTTGCATCCGGGAGTTCTGAAAGAACGGTCTAGCCGGTAATCCATAATGGGTACCTACTCAATGGTTAAACAGGTTAGAAGCGCGCAGATAGGTCTCCGCATTAAAGGATTGCAAAAGATTACTCATGGGGCTGTTACTTACAATGGTCCAGATGATCTGGGCGGATAACTCTGTAGAAGAGACCACCTCCAGATTGGGGATCCGTTCTGGGGTTGAATAGGGACAGTACACCGTATCCGTTACGATGATCCGGTGTAACAGTCCTTGCTCGGAAAGCTGGTTCAAACGCTGAGAAGCAGGGGGAGAAAAAATAGCGTGTACTGCGATGATGTTGATCTCCGCAGGCCGTAACGGCGCTAAAGCCTTGATGAGGCTTGCCACGGATCCTGCAGTATCCACCATATCGTCCACGATCCACAAGACTTTACCTTCAACCGGCTCCGCAGAAAGGATATTGATGGATTCAATGGTATTGGCCCGGGCATAATCCCGCTGTTTATGCGCCACGACCAAAGGCGCACCGAAAGCATTGGCAAAATCCCGGGCGAGCTTTTCCCCTCCGGCATCAACCGAACAAAAGGCCCAGTGGGGACGGACCTCTTGTTCGAGGGTCTTCCTATTCCGAATATACACATCGCAGAGGTACCGTTTGAGCAAGGTCAGGGCGGGAATATCATCTACCATACATAGGGTGGGATCCACCATGGATTTGGATTTGTCGGAATGCAGCTGGTAGGTTACGATATGCCGCGCTCCCAGGCTTACCAGGGTCTTGAAATGAACCCACAAGCCCACAGAACTGCGCCGGACGGTTCTATCGGACCGTGAACAGGAAACAAAGGGTTCAAAAAGGATGATTCGAGAGGCATGGCTCCGTTTCAGGGCATCCACCGCATGGTAGGATTCAATCTTGGCCTCTTCCACGGGGATGTTCGCCTCATTTCGGGCACAACTGGTAAAGAGGATCACGTCTTTACCTCTTATGGAAGTATGGATCACCACTTCCATTTCACCATCTGCAAAACGATCGGTTTTCAAAGCCTCCACCGCATTACACGTATCGGCTATTGATACAAAACTCGGAAACTTTGTTACCTGCGTAACCACCCGAGAAGCATACTCTTTCATCGATCGAGTGGCCATTATGACAAATTCATTCATCATGGGTAGCCCCCTTAGCCAATAAGCTCCATCACCTCTTGGTATTGCCGGTAACCTTTCATGACTAGGTGGATGACGGGGTTTGAACCCGCGACAGCCAGATCCACAATCTGGAACTCTACCACTGAGCTACATCCACCATGGTAAGTACACTGTTGAATATGCCTAAAACCGCCGGGTTTGTCAAGGGGCAAAACAGGGCCTCGGTATGTATGCTAAAGAAAAATCCATGCCTTACCCTGATTTTCCTCGGGCCGTTCGTACGATAAAGAGGGGCTCTAGGCAGGGCTCAATGCACCCGGGGAAAAACCTTATGCCCCTTTCCCCTTGTTCCCCCTCCCCGGTAAGCCCTTCCCGTCTATTGAGATGACCCGCGCTTCCCCCGCGGTAGGATCCATCCGTCGTTGATACAGGTATGATCGGGGGTTTCTCCGGTTTGATCCGTAGCGGATTCATTGGCCGCTGCCTCGGTATGCCCATCGGGTACGGCCAGAGCGGTTCTGAAGAAGCCATACCGGGCATGGTCAAAGGCTTCCCTTGCCGCCGGGGTGTGCTGCTCCTGTTAGGCTCTTTCATCCGTTCAGGCCCTTCCGGCTCACCATTGACTGTCCCCCTTCCGCTTATGTTCACCCTACATGTTCTTGCCCTCAGGGAAAGAAACGGCAAGATGTGAAGGGAGCCATTGGAGTTCTGCACAGCATTAATTCGGTTCTGAGACGAATTACCGGAGTTCCGAGGGGCATTAATTCGGCTCGGAGGGGAATTATTGGGGCTCTGAACAGAACGGGTTCTACCCGGAAGGGAACCATCGAAGCTCTGAATAGAACCGGTTCTGCCCGGCAGGGAACCATCGGGACTCTGAGCAGAACCGGTTCTACCCGGAAAGGAACCATTGGGACTCTGAGCAGAACCGGTTCTACCTGGAAAGGAACCATTGGGACTCTGAGTAGAACCGGTTCTACCCGGAAGGGAACCATTGGGACTCTGAGCAGAACCGGTTCTACTCGGAAGGGAACCATTGGGGCTCCGAACAGGATTAATTCGGTTCTGAGGGGAATTACCGGAGTTCGGCGGCGGGAATGGAGGGCGTATGAAGCTCTAGTCCTGGGGTATACCGGGATCCCCTGATGCTGCGGGTCATGTTTAGCCGTAAAGACCTTGTAAGCCAGGTACGCATAACGGTACCCTTCGCGTGTTGCAAGAGGCGGGATAAAAACCGCCGTTGACAAGGGAGTATTCCCTGTCTAGAGTCTAAGAAAGGGTTTTATATGAGCGCCCTTTGTAAAATCTGAGTGTTTGAAGAAGCCTCGGTATGGTATGGTATACAAGCGCGGTTGTTGAGAAGGAGTTAGGCTCATGGCGTTAACGATTGGCATTAAAATCGCCAATGGAGATTTTTATCCTATTCTTGAGGAAGAGAGGGTGGTTAAAAAAAGACTGATCCTCACCACGGCCCATAATAATCAAGAAATCGTCCACATTGAGCTGTATAAAAGTGCAACCAAGACCCTCGCAGATGCCTGGTATCTGGGCAGGATAGAGATTAAACCTATTAAACCTGCCCCGCAGGGAGAACCTTCGATACAATTGGAGCTTGCTTCTAATCCGCAGGGAGAAATTATCGCGAACGCGGTGAACCTAGACCCTTCCTCAGCCCATGAAAGCCGGTCTTTACGGGTTAATCCTGCGTATACCCGGGAACAGGAGCTTTCTGAGCGTGATCCGGAACCGGCAGGGATGCCTCCTCATGGCTTATATGAAACCGAATCTGAACGGAAACGGGTTCCCTGGCTGCTGCTGGGGCTTATCGGGCTCCTGCCGATCCTTCTGGGCTTGATTTTCTTTCTTTTTAAGGGAAATACCCCCTTGTATCTCCTGGGTTTTTCTCCGGTGACCCCGGCTATCGTCAATCCGCAGCCCCCTGCAGACCTTCCACCCGGCACAGGGGAAGTATCAGGGGATAGGAGCTTTTCTCCGGAGAAACCTCATGCCCCCGCAGCCCTTGAGGGAGGGGCGCCGGTTCCCCAAAGGGCATCCCCCTCCAGTACTGAAACCGCAGAACCCCGGTGGGCCCCTGCAGCGCCGGTACCGGTCATCGAGGCCCCGGTAAGGGCCCCAGCCCAGGAGCTGAGCCCAAACCGGAATCGGCCGGCACCGCCGGTGGCCTCCTACAAGGTACCGGCTACTATTCCCCGAGGGGGTGTTTCTTACCGGATTCGCTGGGGAGATACCCTTTGGGATATATCGGAGGCTTTTTATCGTAATCCATGGCTTTATACGCGTATTGCCCGGTTTAATAACATCCGGCGACCCGACCTTATTGTGGCAGGAAGGACCATCCGGATTCCCCCGCGGAACTAGCATGACTGTTGGGTATGGGGTCGTATGTTTTTTCCTGTGCCTCATGGTTTCCGGCCTGGTTTCTTGCAGGGCTGAACAGGTTTTAAAGATACGTAAAACCGAAGCCGCTCAAAGACTTAAAGAAGGGGATATAAGTTTTATCCTAAACGCGGACCCTATAAGCCTATCGGAACTGAGGAACCTGCACCCTTCAGCCCCTTTTTATGGGGGTCTGCTGGTACAAGCTACTGGGCTCTCCCTGTCCGGAGAGGATAGAGAAACCCAAGGGCCCCGTATATACCGGAATGCCCAGGCGCTTTTTGAGCTTGCTTTGCAAAGTTCCTCCCCCCAGGTCCGAACCGCGGCAGCCCAGGAACTCATAATTCCCCTGTTAGAGGGAACACGCGAGGGGAAACAGTTGGCCCGCCGTATTACAGCCCATATCCCGCAGCTCTCTGCCTTTCCCGTGCAAGCGCAGGCCCCGGAAGAAACCCCGGGGATATCGAAAAGCCTAGGCGCCCAGGGTACTGAGTTCAGCTTGTATGGTGCGGCCTTGTATATACTGGGGCGTTTTGATGAGGCGGTGAGCCTTTTGGAAAGGCAAGAAACCAGATCATCCTGGGATAAGGCCATCATGCTCTTATCCCGTTTGTGTCTCCAGGATACCCAGGTTAAGGAGGAAGCCCTGGATTTTTTACTCACCCGTACCCCTGATAAGCCTGCCGCCTGGGCCTTTAAGGAAATGCAAAACCGGGATCCCGAGTTTTTTACCCCCCGGGAATCCGCGGCTATTGCAGGACGGCTTGCGGTATCCCGTTCGTCTTATGGGGAAGGGCTCCAGTACTTTCGGCATGTTTTACCCGAGGAACCGGTACTCTTTTTGCAATACCCCGAATTAACCGGCGACTTGGGCCGGAGTTTTCAATTTACCGGTTCTCTGGACGAGGGAATATCCCTTTTCCGTGCATGGAACGCCCTATTAGCAGCGGAAATCCAGGGGGAAGCGGGAGCAAGGGAACCGGATGAGGGTGTTATACAAAAGGCGTTCCCAGAAAAAGAAGATCTCCCCAAGATCGATGTGCCGAATATACGGTATCGGCTCTTGTACTTTGCCGGCAGAATGGAGCGGCAGCGAGGCCGGTATTCCCAGGCAGCGGATTATTTCAAAGCAGCCCTTTCCTTTGCCCCGGATGCCCTGCAGGAGGACGCCTGTATATGGTATATCCTCCATGCCGCCGTGCTGAACAAGCCTGAAGAAGCCCTCGCCCTGGTGGACACCTACCTCCCCCGGTGGCATGAAGACCGTTATTTTGCGGATATCCTGGATCTGGTCTGCCGTTATTTGACGGCAAACCGGCAATGGGACGGGCTGCTGCACCTTTTTTCCCGGATCCGGTCCCGGTCGGACGGTGCAACCACGGCAAAATACGCCTATATTCTGGGCAGGGCAGTGGCAGAGACCTCTATTTCCCCCGAGCAGGCCGCTGCTACTTTGGGGGTGATGGGCATGACCGGCCTTGAAGGGGATCTCAAGACCAGGATAACCCGGACCTTTTTCAAGATTGCCTTTGAGGAAAAAGCGGCCTCCTTCTACTATCAGGCTATGAGCGCCTTTCAGCTTGGGGAAAAGGGCCTCCTCATGCCGAGGGAAGCCCTGCAAACCCTAAACCCAGAAACCTGCTCGGGGGATTCCCTTCCCGGGGGGAACCTGGAGTTTCTCTTACACTTCTTTGAGTTCGGCGCGGGGAAGTTTGCCTTTTCTTATCTGCAAACCATGATGGCGGACTTTTCCATTCCCGAACTGCGGACCCTGGCAGAGGCCTTTGGCGCGGCAGCATACTGGGAGGAATCTATCCGGATCATTACCGCCTATATGAACCGGGAAACCTATGAATTGGGCTATGGGGATCTGCTTTTGTATTACCCCCGGCCCTTTAGGGAAATCATTGATGCCACTGCCCAGGATGCGGGGATACCCCCGGAACTGCTGTACGCCCTTATCCGTACGGAAAGCGCCTTTAACCCGGATATCGTCTCTCATGCCGGCGCCGTAGGCTTATCCCAGCTCATGTCCGATACGGCATGGGAAGTGGCGAATCGCATCCGCAAAGAGGGAGGACCTAATTATATCACGGATCATACCCTGGATCTGCGGAATCCTGCCACGAATGTCCATATCGGCGCTTCCTATCTGCGGTACCTCATAGATCGCTTGGAAAGTCCTCTCCAGGCCTTACTCGCCTATAATGGCGGTATGACCCGGGTCAAACGCTGGCGTACTGCAGAGCCCCTGTTCCCGGAAGACCTGTTCCTGGAAACCATTAGCATTACCGAAACCCGGACCTACGGCAAACGGGTCTTGGCCGCGGCAGCGGCTTATGGTTATCTGTATTTCGATCTCCCTATAGAGGCAGTGGTGAGGAATGTGTATAAAGGTCTTGAATAAAACTCCGAATAAGTAGAAAAATAGAGATAAGCACCTGCGGCAATTCTGGTATCTGATCTCTAGGTTTCCAGGGATTATAGCGTAAAATAGGGTAGTGTTCTTGTATAACCCGGAGGGAGCGGTCCGGTCCAAGTAGACTCAAGGACATGGAACGAATAATCTCAGCTATATAGAAGGCGTAGCGAGCCTGTATTATAAAAAAGTGTACATTGTTTCTATGAGCATCCTTAAATTGAAGGGAAGTGGTTTGAAAGAGATCGATACATTAAACAGTATTGAATTTCACGTGTTTTTATATACAGCCCTTGAGCTCAATTTGGAGGATTTCTAAACGGTGGCCCTGAAAAATAGTGTATCTCAGCAGGTATCAAAATTCCGTATTGCCGGGCTTGTGGGAGCCGTAGCCTTGGGGTTTTCTGCTCTCGGTTTAGAAATTGCCATAATCGGGGCGCTCTTTACGGCGGCCGGGAGTTTCTTTGCACTGGGGATTTTCTTTGTGGATGCCTATGGGATTTTGGCCTTGGTAATTCCCCTGTACCTTTTCTATGCGGCTCTGTTACTGGCTGATCCGGTGTACCGTCCAGAACGTATTTTTGTGCTCCCCTGTACCCTGGTTCCCTTTGTAACCCTGGCCATAGGGTTTGTCTTTATCCGGGATTTTGATTTCTGGAAGGAACAATACCGCTTCCTCGAATGGATAGGGAAAATAGGGCTTAATTTTTTTATCATGCTCTTCACCATCCTGGAGGGTTTGATTATCATGGTCTTTACCACCTTGCTGTTTTCCGGAGCCTCCCGGAAAGGGGAATACCGCTGGAACGCCGTCCTGTATGGCCTTTCGGCTACCCATACCGAAGAACCCGGACCCCAGACCTATCGATCCTCCCGGCGTGCCCCCTGGCCGCCTTTGCAGAACCTTTCCCTGAAACCCAAATTTCCCTCGATCCTTTTGCCTCCGGTGTTTTTGAAACCGGATCCCCCTCCTCACGAAGACCATACTAAGGAGGACCGGTTCTTGCAGGAACTTGAGGCTGAAGGAGCGGAGGGGCCGAGCCTCTCTTTTCCCCAGATAAAACCCTTAGCCAGCGCCAGCGCCTTGCATGAACTTGAGTCTGTATTCCACCAGGATGAGGGCACCCGTTTTTCTATACGCCATCCCCAGGAACCCCGTATGCAGAAAGGGCCTCAAGATGCCCATCCCGTAGAGGAACAGGAGCGCCCAGGGATACACCGCTTAGGCGCTTCCTTCCAGGCAAAGGAGGAGGCCCTTGCCCATAACAGGGTCCATGAGGATGCAGCAAAGAGTATCCTGCCCCAGGGATCCTGGGAAGGAGGGCCGGACCCTCTTCCCAGAACCGGCAGTCCAGGAATAAAGCAGGTCCCCCTATCCTCGTTACAGGAACCCTATGGGATACCGGTGCAGGGGATCCTCAACCGCTATGCTGAGGGTGCATACGGTATCATCGATCAGGCTACCAGGGAAGCGGCCCGGATCCTGCAAGACACCTTGGAGGAATTCAATATTCATGCGGAGGTTACCGGCATCAAGAAGGGGCCGGTGCTCACCCTCTTCGAGCTACTCCCTGCTCCAGGGGTAAAGCTTTCCCGGATCGTCAATCTGCAAGATAATATTGCCCTCCGGCTTGCCGCAGCTTCGGTGCGGATCGTAGCCCCGATTCCTGGTAAACAAGCCGTGGGTATCGAGGTTCCGAATACGAGACGGACCATGGTTTCCTTTGCGGAGATCATTGAGGGGTTTCTCCGGGAACTCCACCCCCAGGGAACCGGACCGGAGATCCCCTTGGTGTTGGGCAAGGATAGTACCGGAGCGGTTCAGACCATGGATCTGGTCCAGATGCCCCATCTGCTTATTGCCGGTGCTACAGGTTCGGGAAAATCGGTCTGTGTCAATACGATGATCCTTTCAATCCTGTACCAGCGTTCCCCCACCGAATGCAGGTTCATCCTGATCGATCCTAAGATCGTGGAATTAAAAATATACAACGATATTCCTCACCTCTTGACCCCGGTGATCACCGAACCTAAGCGGGCTTTTCAGGCCTTACAGTACTGCATCTTTGAAATGGAACGGCGCTACGCATGCCTGGATTCCTTGGGGGTTCGGGATGTGCGGAGTTACAACCGGCGTATCAAGGAACGGGGCCTGGCAGTGGAGCACATGCCCTACATCGTCGTGGTGATCGATGAATTCGCGGACCTCATGGCTGCCAGCGGCAAGGAGCTTGAATCTGTCCTGGCTCGGCTTACGGCCATGAGCCGGGCGGTGGGCATTCACCTGGTCTTGGCCACCCAGCGGCCCTCCATTGATGTGATTACCGGGATCATCAAGGCCAATATTCCAAGCCGTATCGCCTTCATGGTGGCAAGTAAAGTAGACAGCCGTATCATTCTGGATATGGGAGGAGCAGAGAAGCTCTTGGGCAAAGGGGATATGCTCTATGCAGGGAGCACCGATCCCTTCCCCATCCGCATCCAGGGGGCGTTTGTTTCCGATGAAGAGGTTGAGCGGGTGGTGGCCTACCTGAAGACCCAGGGGCCTCCCGATTACCTTGAGGAGGATCTGTTTTTGGGTGATGAAGAGGATGGACCCCTCTATGCAGATGGGGAAGATCCCCTGTATGATAAGGCTCTGAAAATCGTGTGGGAGCAAGGCAAAGCCAGTGCCAGTTCTATTCAAAGACGGCTTAAAATAGGGTATAATAGGGCTGCCCGTTTGGTGGAAGCCATGGAAAACCGGGGGATTGTGGGTCCTGCCCAGGGTTCTAAACCCAGAGAAATATTAAAGGGTTCGGAGTAACATACCCCCTCATTTCCCTGCCTAGGGCCGGCAGTGGAAGGGATGGAAGGCCGCTGTTGAGGAGGCAAGGTTTAGTTTTTTGATTGTAAGAAAGTAGGAAGCAGTGATAGGTGTATAAGATCCATGCAGCAGCTTGTGGAGGTATATAAACAGAGGTTTAAGCGGAGGCAATCCTTCCCGGTATTTTTCGCATGGCTCCTGGGCGTTATGGTCATAGACCTAACCGGCGCTTCCGGGCGGCGGGATCCAGCGCACACTTCCATATCCAGCGATCCTCAGGTTGCTTCCTATAGGTCCTATCGGGATATACCGGGGGTAAGTGCGGAAGAAATCGCCGGGATTGAAGGCTTACGGGACCAGGGGATACGCTTCATCTACGGCATGACCCTGTCTTCAGAATGTTTTCCTCTCGAAGGAACCCTGGAAGGGGGATCGGATGGCCCCCAAGCAATCGGAGGCTACACGGCTTTGTTCTGTCAATGGCTCTCGGATTTGTTTGGCATACCCTTTCAGGCTCGGATCTATACATGGGATGCATTGCTTTCGGGCCTTGAACCCACTGCCCTTGAACCCATTGATTTTACCGGGGAACTGGCGGTCACCGCGGAACGGCAAAACAGGTATTATATGACCGATGGCATAGTCAAACGTACCATAAAACGCACGTATAGCGCCCACCATCAGCCCGCGCTGAGCGCAAGCCCAGGCCCCAAGAGGTACGGATTTCTCCGGGGGGCTACGACCAAGGATCTGATCAGCCCTTTTCTTAACGAGCCCTTTGAATCCTATTTCGTGGCTACCTACGATGAAGCGTATCACATGCTGAGCGCCGGGACTATGGACGCATTCTTTGATGATGGAGTGGCGGAAGCGACCTTTGAGCAGTATGGGTCTGTCGTGACGGAAGATTTCTTTCCCCTTATTTCCAGTCCGGTATCCTTGACCACTGGTAATCCTGCAGGAGCCCCCATTATTTCGGTGGTAGACAAGTATTTACAGCAAGGGGGGATCTACCACCTGAGGAATTTGTATATCCAGGGACAGCAGGAATACCGGCGGCATAAACTCTTCAGCCGGCTTACCGGGGAGGAGCGGCGTTTTGTGCAGGACCATATTGCCAAAGGAGAGTCGGTTCCGCTGCTGGTGGAGCATGATAATTACCCGGTGAGTTATTACAATGAACAGGAGCAACAATGGCAGGGCATTGCCCTGGATATGCTTCGGGAGATGGAGATCCTCTCGGGGCTCCGATACGTCCCGGTTAATGACGTACAAACGGATACGGCGGTCTTACTGAATAAGTTGGAAACCGGAGAAGGGGCCATGATTACCCAACTGGTACAATCAGCGGAAAATCAGAACCGCTTTCTCTTGGCCCCTGCTCCGTATCACACGGATTATTATGCGCTCTTGTCCCGGATTGATCGTGAGAATATCCAGATCCTTAATCAAGCCCTCAAGGCCCGCATCGGCGTACTTACAGGAAGCGCCTATGAGCACCTGTTTCATCTCTGGTTTCCCGCGCATTCCCAAACCATTGCCTATACCAATGAAAAAACCGCCTTCCAAGCCTTGGAGCAGGGAGACATCGATTTCTTAATGGCCAGCCGGAATCTGTTGTTAAGCGCCAACAATTACGTGGGGCATCGGGCGTTCAAGGTGAATATGGGGTTTGATTATTCCTATGATTCCCGGTTTGGGTTCAATAAACAAGAGGAGATCCTCGCCTCGGTGGTCAGCAAGACCCAGGCACTGGTGGATACCAAGCAGATAGCCGATTATTGGACCCAATCGGTCTTTGATTACCGGGAGAAGATAGCCCAATCCCAAGTCCCCTTACTCCTGGCCTTGTTCCTGCTCATGGATTTTGTCGTTATCCTGTTGGCCATGATGTTGATACGAAACCGGCAATTAGGCAAGTATTTGGAAGCCACCATACAGCAGCGTACCGCAGAGCTGGAGATCCAGACCAAGGCCGCTCAGGTGGCGTCCAAGGCAAAAGGGGACTTTCTTGCCCGGATAAGCCATGAAATCCGTACGCCCCTGAATGCAATCATGGGTATGACCATCATTGCCCGCAAGAACGCCCAATCGGAAAAGACCATTGCCTCGCTGGATCAGATTTCCACGGCATCTACCCATCTCTTAGCCATCCTCAACGATGTATTGGATATGTCCAAGATCGAATCCGGTAAATTTGTCCTTGTGCATGAACCCTTTATCCTGCATACGGCCTTGCTGGAAGTGGTCCATATCATCGAGCCCCGGTGCCGGGAAAAGCAGATTCAATTTATCGCCCCTATCACGGAGGTATCGAAGGTCGCGGTGTTAGGGGATAAACTCCGGCTCAAACAGGTGCTGATCAATCTCCTGGGTAACGGGATTAAGTTTACCCCGGAAGGGGGCAAACTGGTGTTTCTCTTTGAAGCCGCAGAGAAAACCGGGAATTCCCCCAAGGAGATTACCTTTACGTGCAGTATTATCGACAGCGGTATTGGAATGACTAAAGAACAGATGAGCCAGATTTTTAGGCCCTTTGAGCAGGGGGACAGCAGCATCGCTCCTCGGTTCGGCGGCACCGGCTTAGGGCTGTCCATAAGCCAAAGTCTGATAGGGCAAATGGGAGGGGAGATCACCGTACAAAGCCGTATCGGTGAGGGTTCCACCTTTAGTTTTATCCTTACCTTTAAGAAAACCGACTATACCCCGGAGGAACTCCATCCTGAAGGGGATAAACTGCCGGATTTTAGGGGCAAACGGATCCTGCTGGTGGAAGATGTGGAAATCAACCGCATCATTTTAAGGGAACTGCTGGAAGAAACCCATGTGGAGATAGACGAAGCTGAAGACGGACAGATAGCGGTAAGCCGGTTCATCGCTTCCCCGGACCATTACGATTTAATCTTCATGGATGTGCAGATGCCGAACCTGGACGGGTACGAAGCCACCCAGCAGATCCGTTCCATAGACCGCCGGGATGCCAAGGAGATACCCATTATCGCCATGACCGCCAATGCCTATCGAGAAGACATAGAGCGGGCCTTGGCAGTGGGAATGAACGGGCATGTGGCAAAGCCCCTGGATATCAATGGGGTGATTCGAATCCTACGGGAGAAGCTGTTGCCCAAGGCCGCCCAAACCGCTTGTACCGGTGTCCCCCGGCTGGAAGAATAAACCCATAAAACATTTCCCGGGGACTTAAGGGGCCTCTCGGCCCCGCCCTTATT
>JAITRH010000033.1 GCA_031288495.1 Treponema sp.
CCCCGGCGTACTCCGGGTAAGCCGCAGGCCGCCGGCGCTTTCCCGCTTGACCCCGGGACGAAAGGGCCCCGGCAATGTTCCACGCATTTATGCGGTTATTGCGCAAAAAAAAGATTGACAAGCCAAAAATAACCAGGATAAAATAGAAAACATTAATAGCTATGAAAGGGGCATAAAAAACCCCGGCATACAATCGGGTTTG
This sequence comes from Treponema sp., assembly GCA_031288495.1. GTDB lineage: Bacteria > Spirochaetota > Spirochaetia > Treponematales > Breznakiellaceae > JAIRLU01. The sequence continues at coordinate 203 of JAITRH010000033.1, forward strand.
TAACAGAGGGGCTGAAGGGGACGCGGCGCCATAAGGACAGTCCGCCGGGGAAGCTTCGGTACTGCTGTTGTAAGCCCGCCCGCCGCTTGGTATCAAGCCGGCATAGACATACGGTAAGGAGGTTGGTTATGAAAACACAAAATGACCTGGCAGTGCAAAAACGGAAAGATCGGATTATCTACATTAAACGTACCTGGATGCTCTATCTTATGTTGGTGCTGCCTATGGTGTTCTTTTTTGTTTTCCGGTATATCCCCATGACCAATATCGTAATCGCTTTTAAAGATTACAATATGTTCCGGGGCGTGTGGGAGTCCCCCTGGTCCGGGGGGAAGTGGTTTGCTCAGGCATTTACATCCCGGGATTTTTATAATGCCCTGCGAAATACCCTGTGGCTTAACTTTCTCGATCTGCTGGTCGGTTTTCCGGCCCCCATTATTTTAGCTATTTTGTTAAACGAACTGCGCTTCACCTTTTACAAGCGGGTTACCCAAACTATCGTGTATCTTCCCCACTTTCTCTCGTGGATCATCATCAGCGGTATCGCCAGTAAGCTCCTTGCTCCGGGCGGGGGCATTGTCAACATGGGCCTTGGCAGTTTGGGCATTGGTCCTGTAGATTTCCTTATGGACAGAACCCTGTGGGTAGGAACCTATGTGGCCTTTGGGGTCTGGAAAGAAGTCGGCTGGGGTACCATCATTTACCTCGCGGCCATCACCGGGATAAACCCCGAAATCTACGAGGCCGCGGAAGTAGATGGGGCAGGCCGTTTCGGCAAGATATGGCACGTAACCCTGCCGGCGCTGCGGCCCACCATCGTTACCCTGCTTATCATGAACATCGGCCGTATCTTGGGCAGCGAATTTGACCGGCCCTATACCCTGGGGAACAGCCTGGTCATCCAGGTATCGGATGTGATCAGCACCATGGTGTACCGGGTAGGTATCCGGTCCTTCCAGTTCTCCTATACCGCGGCAATCGGCCTGTTCCAATCGGTGATTTGCGTCATCTTTCTGGTCGGCGCCAACGCCCTGGCAAAACGCTTCGGTGAACGGGGCGTATGGTAACAAGTAAGAAGAAAGGAGCCCGTATATGATTAAATCAAAAGCTACCAAAATAGGGGACTGGATCATTGCGCTTTTGTGTCTTTTGGTGATCCTCACCTGTATATTGCCCCTGGTGAACCTCCTGGCCCAATCCTTAAGTTCTCCCCTGGCGATTGTCAATCGCCGGGTCGCGTTCCTGCCGGTGGAGATGACCACCGAATCCTACCGGTACGTGTTCAGGGATCCCGCGTTTGTCCGGTCTCTGGGATGGACCGTGATCCTGACGGTGATTTGCACCCTGGTGTCCCTGGGAATCACCATTCTTTGCGCGTTTCCCCTCACCTATGAGGTGCTTAAAGGGAAAAAAATTTTCAATACGATTATTCTCTTCACCATGTACTTCGGCGCGGGGACGATACCCACGTATATCTGGATGAAGGACCTCGGGCTCCTCAATAATCCCCTGGTCCTCATCATCCCCAACTGTCTTTCGGTGTTTAACATGATCATTTTGCGGAGCTTTTTTTATTCGGTTCCCGAGAGTCTGCGGGAATCCGCGGAGTTGGACGGGGCGAATCCCTTTACGGTTTTGATCCATGTGTACCTGCCCTTATCCACTGCGGTGCTGGCCACACTGGCCCTGTTTTACGCGGTGGGGCGGTGGAACGGATTCTCCGATGCCCTGCTCTATCTTACCGAGCCGGACTTTGCCCCCATTCAGCTCAAGCTCTATCAGATCATCAACAACTTATCGTCCATAGAAATAGCGACTCAGGAAGGGATTGCCGGCGGCGCGCCCCAGGCGAGTGAGGGCATGAAGGCCGCGTCGGTTATGATTGCCACCATTCCTATCGTGGTTGTCTATCCCTGGCTCCAGCGGTATTTCATTGCCGGGGTGAGCGTAGGCGCGGTGAAAGGGTAAGGATGCTAAAGGAATCGGCTGATTCCTCATGTAGTACGGGAACAGGGGAGCCTTAGTTCCCCTGTTCGGAAGCCGGTTTCGGCGGACCCGGGGTTTGCACCAATCCTGGGTTTGAAACCGGCTCAGGGTAGAAAAACAAACAGAGTACCGAGGAGGATTACAAATGAAGTGTATACGGAAGGGGATACGAGGAAAAACCCTGATCGCGGTGGCCCTTGCAGGGATGACGGCCTTTTCTATGACGGCCTGTTCCAAGAAGCAGGCTTCGGGCACTGCCGCGGGGGGAAAGTCCCAGTTAGCGCGGATCACCGTGGAGGTGTTTGACCGCGGTACCGATGGGGGTAAGTCGGACCCCACCAAAAACAACTGGACCGATTGGATTCAGCAAAAGGTCCTGGAGGATGAGAACATTGAAGTTACGTTCGTCCGGGTTTCCCGCTGGGAAGAGATCGCCGCATTGAACAACCTGATGGCCGCGGGTAATCCGCCGGATGTCTGCCTTACTTACTCCGCGGAACTGGTGGGTAATTTTCGGGATCTGGGAGGCTTGTATGATATGTCCCCGCATATCGACACCCTGCTGGTTGATCTGAAGCAGTTCTTGGGGCCGGATCTGGCCATACCGGGCCGGGATTTTATCCAGCGGAACCAGGACCCCACAACCGGACAGGTCTTTTCGATCCCCGCCAAGCGGATGAATACGGCGCAGCGGAACATCTTTATCCGGAAGGACTGGCTGGACAAACTTGGCTTACCCTTACCCACTACCAAGGAGGAATTCTATAACGCCCTCGCGGCCTTCAAGGAGCAAGACCCGGGGGGAGTGGGCAAGAACCGGGTGATCCCGTTCAGTATGACTACGGATGTGGTGTGGACCGGCGGGAATATCATCATTCCGTTTATGGATCCGAATATCAGCCCTAAAGAGCTATGGATTAACACGGTCATCGACCGGCCCTTCCTGGTGCCGGGTTATAAAGAAGGGGTTCGGTTCCTGAACAAGATGTACAACGACGGCCTCATTGACCGGGACTTTCCCCTTTACAAGAGTGAAGAAGAGATGACCAATCTGCTTAAAAGCGGGATGATAGGTTCCATTTGCCATAACTGGGATCAGATTTACCGGGAAAGCGCCGCCCTTTTGTCGGACCTTCAAAAGAACGTACCCGGAGCAGACATGGTTCCCGTCGACTGCATCGAGAGTTCCGATAGGATCACCCACAAGAGCGCCTATGATATGGCCGGGCTGAATTACTTCATTCCCGCTTCCTGCAAAAATCCCGAAGCCGCCCTGCGGTACATCAACTGGCTCGCCCGGTTTGAGAATTACCACTTCCTCCAGGTTGGCCCGGAGAGTATCGTCCACGATATAGTAGACGGGATTCCCAAGATAAAGAACGGGGAAGGCCTGTGGATTCAGAACAGCGCCCAGAACATTGATTATACCATCATCATGAACGGCCTTGATTTGGGGGATCCTGATTTGACTGCCCGGGCTTTGGCCAACGCCTATCCCTGGCCTGCGGATGTGATTGCCAATGCCTACACTATTTCCATGCGAAACGCCAAACCCGGTCCGATTATTCCGGTAACGCTTTCCGCTGCCGGCCCGGTAACGCAGACCCTGGTAGACAAGGGCAATTCCCTTTTAATCGGGGCGGTTACCACCAGTCCCGGCAATTTTGATAAGGTATGGGATGAGGGGATCGCCGACTGGCTTGCCTCAGGGGCCGAAGCGGTGCGGCAGGAACGGACCGAAAAGTACTTTCAGCCTTAGGGTAGAGGAAAAAAGCGGATCTAGGCCGGTTTTTCAGGAGCCTATTTCATCGAACCCTAGGTCCGTATAATCCGCGTTTTGAAACTGGCTCCGTGAGCATACGATAAAAACAGGGAGACCCTCTACAGGGCATTCCATTTTTTGGAGGCCCTCACAGGAGGGAACCTTTTTTGCCACCCTTAGGAGCAATTATATGATCACTATAGGAATTATCGGGACCGGGAGTATTTCCCGGCTTCATCTGGAAGGGTATCTGGCCTTTCCGGAACGCTGTACCATTGTGGCTTTCTGCGATATAGTGCAGGAAAAATGTACAGAACAGCAGAAACAGTACCATCTGGAAGGGGTAAGGGTATTCACCTCCTACAGGGAAATGCTGGAAGCGGTGAAAGCCGGGTTACGTATCGACCTCGTGAGTGTTTGTACTCCTCCCTTTACCCATGGGGAGATTACCTGCGCCTGCCTTGCCGCGGGTATCAATGTGTTGGTAGAAAAGCCCATGGCTGCAAGCCTTGAAGAATGCGATGCCATGCTTGAGGCCGCCCGGAAGAGCGGCAAAACCCTTGCCTGCGTCGCCCAGAACCGGTTTCGGGAGCCTATCGCCGCGCTCAAAAAGGTCCTCCAGGCGGGGTTTATCGGCCGGGTGCTTCATGCCCAGGTGGATTCTTTCTGGTGGCGGGGCTTCCATTACTACGATCTTTGGTGGCGAGGGACCTGGAAAACCGAAGGGGGAGGCTGTACCCTGAACCACGCGGTGCACCATATTGATATGTTGCTTTGGATGATGGGCATGCCCGAAAAGGTGAGTGCGGTGATAAGTAATGCGGCCCATAGCAATGCCGAGGTAGAAGACCTATCCGTAGCGGTTTTACAGTACCCCAAGGGAACCCTCGCCCAGATCACCAGTTCGGTGATCCACCACGGCGAGGAACAGCAGCTTATCTTCCAGGGAGAGAAGGCCCGGATTTCCGCGCCCTGGAAAGTCCATGCCGGCATTGCCGGCCCCAATGCCTTTCCCTTGGCCGAACAGGATGAGGCACTGAAAAAGCAGCTTGAAGACTTTGTAAAGTCCCTTCCTCCCCTGACCCATACCGGCCATACCGGAGAGATTGACGATGTCCTTGCCGCCCTGGAAACGGGAAGCGCTCCCCTCATCACCGCTCAGGATGGCCGCAACACCATCGAGCTTATCACCGCGATTTACAAAGCCGGCTCTGCAGAACAAACCGTGAGGCTTCCCCTCACCCGGGAGGATCCCTTTTACCGGGTACCGGGGATCCTCGCCCAGGTTCCCCATTTTTACGAGAAGTCCGCTTCAGTACAGAACTTTACCGGTGATATAAGCACCGGCAGCAATTACAAGTAAGGAGTAATCCGATGGCAAAGGTGAGTGACGGTATGAACTACGCGCCCCAGGGAAAACCCGCCCCCGTGGTAAAACCCGGGGATTTTGTGTTCTCCGCAGTAGGTCTCTATCATGGGCATATTTACGGCATGTGTAACGGCCTTATCGAGGCGGGAGGGGTTCTTAAAAGTTACTATGACCCGAACCCGGGGTATATGAAAAACTTTGCCGACCGTTTCCCCGACGCAAAACCCGCGGCTTCCGAGGAAGAAGTGCTGCTTGACCCGGCAGTGCGTCTCGTGGCCGGGGCGACTATGACCAGCGAGCGTTGTGCCTTGGGGCTGCGGGTAATGGCCGCGGGCAAGGATTATTTCACCGATAAAGCCCCCCTTACCACGCTGGAACAGCTTGCGCAGGCCCGGGATATGGTACAGAAAACCGGTAAAAAATACGCGGTTTATTACAGTGAGCGGATCCATGTGGAATCCGCGGTCTTTGCGGGACAACTCGTTGCGCAGGGGGCTATTGGCCGGGTCCTCCAGGTTGTCGGGTTTGGCCCCCATAGGCTCGGCGCGGCAGGACGACCGGACTGGTTTTTCATCAAGAAACACTACGGCGGTATTCTGTGCGATATTGGCAGTCACAACGTGGAACAGATCTTGTACTACACCGGCGCGAAAGACGGCCAAGTAGTCCGCAGTCAGATAGCCAATTACCATCATCCCCAGTATCCTGAACTGGACGATTTTGGGGACGCGCAAATCCTTCTGGATAATAACAGTACCGGCTATTTCCGGGTCGACTGGTTTACCCCGGATGGCCTGCAAATGTGGGGGGACGGCCGTCTTTTCATCCTGGGGACCGAAGGTTTTATTGAACAGCGCAAGTACATGAACCTGGGATTCAAGAATTCCGGGGGAGGGCACGTTTTCCTTGCCAATGGTACTGAGGAAACGTACTTTCATGTAGAAGGAAAGGTAGGGTGCCCTTACTTCGGCGCGTTGATTCTCGATTGCCTCAACCGTACCGAAAACGCAATGACCCAGGACCATGCGTTCAAGGCCGCCGAACTGAGCCTGATTGCCCAACGGGATGCAGTGGTACTGGAGGGAGGGGGCTACAAAACATGATATTCTGTAGCCGCTTCACCGGAGCGGTGTAACAGACGCCTGGATAAAGCCTTGAGGCGTAGGCCCTCAAGGTGATCCGGCGGCAAGTAGGGCAAGGGTGTGAATCCTGTTGTTTTAGTACATCCAGACCCTACACTGAAAAGGGAGGGAGCCGCTGCTTCGGCGGTATCCCTCCCCGTGTATTTTCTCGTAACATGAGCTCGGCAAGGGGAACATAGTCCCGCGAAGTAAGGGGAAGTGCCTGCATTACTCTCAAGGCCATTCTCCGGATGCCTTTAAGGGTATTAAAAACAGCTAGAAACAGACCCGGGCGACGATTCCGGCCCTGGGCCTTTCACCACTCCCGAAAAAGAATAGAGTATCGATATCAAGGTAGGAGGTGATCTACCAAGTATGGTGATGGGTAATGGCAATAGGAACACAAAAAGATTGAAATACCGGGCAACGTGAGGCGGAAGGGAAAAGGCGCATGGAGGAAAACAGGCGCTTGTATCCGATAAGCGTTAAGCCGGAAGGGGTTGCCTATTTATTATAGAAGAGAATTATATCGAGAAAGGGCATCCCCTCAAAGTAGCACCTGACAAGGCATTATGCGGGAGACGGTATATCCTGAAAACCGGCTGTCCCTTGGGGGATATGCCTTAAGCATAGGGCTCTTGGCATACGATATAAGACCGGTTTTCTCGGGGGAATAAACGGGGATTATGGGCAAAGATCGGGGTAAGCCTCCGGGGGATAAGCTTATATATTTTGCTCCTTAATCCGTATCAGTCGTATCGGCTTTTATTCCGCGGTTTCGCCAAACAGAGGCGTCGAGAGATACCGTTCCCCCGTGTCAGGAAGAAGCGCCACGATGGTCTTGCCGGCATTCTCAGGTCGTTGGGCAAGCTTCGTGGCGGCGAAGACCGCCGCCCCTGAAGAGATGCCCACCACCAGGCCCTCCTCCGCGGCCAGTTCCCGGCCGGTTTGGAAAGCTTCTTCGTTTTTGACCCGGAGAATCTCGTCGATGATATGCACGTTGAGGATGCCTGGGATGAAACCCGGCCCGATGCCCTGGATCTTATGAAGCCCCGGTCTGCCGCCGGAAAGGACGGGGGAGTCAAAGGGTTCTACCGCGACGATCCGTATTCCGGGTTTCTGCTTCTTGAGGACTTCCCCCACGCCGGTGATGGTCCCCCCCGTACCAACCCCGGATACGAAGATGTCCACGAGGCCGTCGGTATCCCGCCATATTTCCACCGCGGTAGTCAGGCGGTGGATCTCCGGGTTCGCAGGGTTGTCGAATTGGCCGGGGATGTAGGAATTCGGTATCTTCGCCGCCAGTTCCTGAGCCCGGTCAATGGCGCCCTTCATACCTTCGCCGCCGGGGGTGAGGACAAGCTCCGCTCCCAGGGCCTTGAGAAGGTTCCGCCGTTCGATGCTCATGCTCTCCGGCATGGTGAGGATGATCCGGTATTTCTTTGAGGCGGCCACAAAGGCCAGGGCAATACCGGTGTTCCCGCTGGTCGGCTCGATCAGGACCGTATCTTTGTTGATAAGCCCCCGTTCCTCCGCATCCTTTATGAGGGCATAGCCGATCCGGTCTTTCACCGAGGACAGGGGGTTGTAATACTCCAGCTTTCCGAGAAGCCGGGCCCCCAGGTTTTTCGACGCGCCGTAGCTGCCGAGTTCCAAAAGGGGAGTATTGCCGATTAGATCCGTTATATGTTTCACTATCTTTGCCATGGTTCTTTCCTCCGAAAACACCTTAATTTTCTGAACTGTTTATATACCCCTCCAGTTCATAGGGGATGATTTTTTTCTGAATAAAGCCCAGACACGCGTCCAGGGAGACGCCGAGGAGGGCGCTTATCAGAACTATCGAAAAAAGGTTCGCCATGCGAAAATAGACCTGTTCGGTAAGGACCAGCCAGCCCAGGCCGGACCGGGCGCCCAGGATTTCCGCAGCGGTCAGCATGAGCAGGGCATACCCCGCGGCGATACGTATACCGCCGCAGATCCGGGGGGCCGAAGCGGGCAGGATAACGGTGAAAAAGAGGAAGCCCTTCCCGCCGCCAAAGGCCCTGCCCGCCTTGAGGAGGGTCCGATCGACGGCTTCCACCCCTCCGGCGGTGTTGAAGGCCACAGGCCACAGGCATCCCCAGCAGAGAATACTTACCTTGACCGTTTCCCCGATACCGAGGAAGGAGATAAGCCCGTGGTAGAGCAGGAAGGGATTCACCTGGGCAAGGATGCCCCATAGAGCGCCGAGACATATCCCCCATCTTTCCCGGGCGGTCCCAAGAAGAAAGCCCAGAGGGATTCCGAAGAGGGCGCCCAGGGCGATTCCCGCGGAGACCCTGCACAGGCTGACTCCGATATGGACCGCGAGGTTGCGGGTCCGGAACAGGACGTACAGGTTTGCCAGTACCCGGCTGAAAGGGGGTAGCAGGGCGGAGCGGGTCCCTTCAAACCGCGCGGCCCCTTCCCAGAGGCCGAAAAAGAGTGCGATGATGACGATGCTGAGCGCCCGTTTTGCCGTTTTAGTCATCAAAAATGCCTATCCCCGATGCAGTATGCCCTTCCTTGCCGAATTGCCGCCATTCCTTTTGGGTTTCCCGGATCTGCCAAAAACCCGCAAGTAAAATCAGCAACAGCAGCAGCGCCGCGCCTATGGCGTCCTTCCTGGCGAAGGGCTTTCGAAGGAGAACCGGCCGCGTCCGCATCTCTGGGGGATCCCGGTTTACTTGTTCTTCGGGCCTTTGCCGCGGCGCCGGTTCATCCCGCCAGAAGAATACTTTATCGTAGAGCCGGCTCAGGTACCGGTTCATACAGAACCCCAATGCTATGGCCAGGATCATGGCCCCGTACATCCAGGAGAAACGCAGGTTCCAATAACTCGCCTGAACAAGCCAGCCTATACCGGAACTCGCGCCGATCATTTCCGTGGCGATCAACACGAAGAAGGACATCTCCAGGCCGAGTTTTAGACCGCCGAAAATAGAAGCCGCGGCCCCGGGCAGGAGGACTGTGAAAAAAAGCATCCTGCCGGGAGCGCCCATCCCCCGGGCGGTTTTAACCAGAGCCGCCTCCACGCCCCGGGCGCCTTCAAGGGTATTAAAGAAAACCGGCCAGAAACAGACCCAGGCGACGATTCCGGCCTTGGCCCCTTCGCCAATCCCGAAAACGAGTATAAAAATCGGCGCCAGAGTAAAGGGGTTCACCTGAGCCAGCAGTCTGAAGAGGGGGTTGAAACAGTCCCCCAGGCCGGAGGTATCTCTTCCGATAAGCAGCCCCAGGGGTATGGCAAAGGCGGAGGCTGTAAAGAGGCCTATCATTGCCCGCCAGAGGCTGATGATGAGGCTCCCCGGAAGGAGTCCCACCTCCGCCGCCCCGACGATACCGCCCAGGGCCTGGAGAAAAGACGGGAAAAACTGGGGGTCTAAAAAGCCCGCCCGGGACAGGAATTCCCATATCAGTGCCGGGATAAGGACCCCCGCCGCCTTGAGGGCGGACCTTTCCAGGGCCCCGGGAAACCCGCTGGTAAACGCCGGCCATGCCTCCCCGTCTCCTCTAAAGGGCCGCCGAATCCAGCCCCTGTTTTTTATCATCATGCTCACCGATCCCCCTATAGGGCCAGCGCGGAGGCCCCGCCGTTTCTTCCGGCCCGGTTTCCTCCCCAGCTATATCGTGCAGCAGGTTCCACACTAGGCCCGTGATGCGGCTGAATTCGATGGAGTTCCGGGTATCCCCGCTGCGCCTCGGCCTGGGAAGCTCCACCGTAACGATACGCTTGAAGTAACCCGGACTTGAGGACATGACCGCCACACGGTCGGCGAGGAACACCGCCTCTTCGATGCTGTGGGTGATGAAGATGATGGTCTTGCCGGTTTTTTCCCAGATATTCAGAAGCTCATCCTGCAGGGTTTCCCTGGTCTGGGCGTCCACTGCCGCGAAGGGCTCATCCATCAGGAGGACCTCCGGATCGTAGGCCAGGGCGCGGGCTATGGCGACCCGCTGTTTCATGCCCCCGGAAAGCTCGTAAGGGTAGCTGTCCGCGAAGGCGTCGAGTTCCACGAGATCAATGAACCGGTCGCTGATCGCCTTTCGTTCGGCTTTTTTCACCTTCTTGATCTCAAGACCGTACTCAATGTTCTGTCTTACCGTGCGCCAGGGAAAGAGGGCGTAGCCCTGGAGGACGATACCCCGGTCCAGGGCCGGGCCCCGTATCCTGCGGCCGTCTATGAAGATCTCCCCGGAACTCGACTCGGAAAGTCCCGCCAGAATGTCCAGGAAGGTTGACTTACCGCAGCCGGAAGGCCCCACAATGGTAATAAATTCGCCCTGCTTTACCTTCAGGTTGAGATCCTTCACCGCCGTAAATTCCCGCTTCCCGTCGCCGGGACGTTTGATATAGAACACCCTGCTGATATTCCTGGCTACAATTTTATAGTCCCCTACTCCATCTTTCTGCCCTTCGGCCATAGTATTCATAACAAGTTCCTTTTCCTTATTTTTTCTCACCTTGTTCAATAAGCCGGTTTCAAAACGCAGTTGGTTTTGAAACCGGCTCTCATATAAAAGGGTTTTCAGGTGGTACCGAACGTTCCCGCAACGGCCCTTTCTTTACCGTTCTGGAAACCTTGGTCAATTCCACGCCGCGAGCCTCGGTCCGGGAAGCGTCAGGTTCCCCGTGTCATCGTAGGTCAACACATAATCCTCC
>JAITRH010000129.1 GCA_031288495.1 Treponema sp.
TCATTACCATGATTTGCAGGTTAAACGGCGATTCCACAAAGGAAATGTTGACCTCCGTAGGATAGGCTTCCTTTTTACCGCCGCCAAACGCCAGCGCGGCGATCACAAGTCCCAGCCCCGTAAAAGTACAAAACTTTGAAAAATTCATAGATAACTCCTTAATAAAAAATAATGATAAAATATTTTAAAAGACAATCGGGGAGCATAAATTTATGGAATTTGCTATTGTGAAAGTAGACAAAAATAATTACGTATTATTTGATGAAATGGTATTTTTTCGCAAACATGGACGGGAAAGAGATGAAAATGAAAAGGCAAGTATACAAATAGCTAATAAAATATATGATACATTGGAAGACAAAAATCTATATGTATTGGCGGCTCAAACAGAACAAAAATTCATAGGCTGGATTTCAGCGGTATATATACCGAAAATCAGCTGGACAAACGGACGCGGGCATTTATTTATTGACGAATTATGGGTTAATCCTGTTTATAGAAGAAATGGTATTGCCCATGCGCTTATGCGACACATTGATGTTATTGCTCAGGAATTAGACGCCATAGGATTAAGGCTTTATGTTAACGCAAATAACGATGAAGCTCATGCATTATATAAGAAATGCGGATATAGTAATACAGGTGAAGCATTCTTTATGGAAAAAGGTAACGGCGCATAACCCGGGTACTGGAACGCTCAACTTAGGTTTCGTAATATGCGCCAGTTTCAAACCCCGGTTAGGGCGGACCTGCGTCCGATGAAACCGGCTTGTGGAAAAGCGGGCAAGCCTTCTTTTCCACCTAAACCTCAGGCTGCTCGGTCACGCATAGATCATTGGGGGAGAATGATGGCATGGATGTTGATTTGCCCTTCAATCGCACCTTGAAATACCATGTCTTTGTTTATCTTTCCTTTAGGCCGGGGATGCGGCGGGGCATCCCCAATAAGGATAAGGAGCTTTGCCTCCGACTCCCAGGGAAACTGCCGGAGCCCCTCGTAGAGAGCCTCGTAGACTGCTTCGGGAATATCCCCGCCATTGCCCACCGAGACCGCTTGTAAGGTCTTTTGAAAGGCATCCAGGTTTTCCGTAAAGGGAATGATCCGGGTGAGGTAGGCTGACTGGGTATAATCTTGGTACAGCACCATACCCACCCGGAACCCGGAAAATTCCCCGGCCATTTCTTTCAGCAGCCCCGGGAGGCTGCGCTTAATCGCGACAATATCTTCCTGCATACTCCTTGTGGTATCCAGACAGAACACCACATCCAGGGATTTCCGCCGTTCTTTCTCCAGGATTCCTTTAATTTTCTCTACCAAATCCGCGGGTTCTCTGGACCACCGCAGATCCCCATGGGTGGCGGTGGTTATTTCTGCAAACCGATTGATCGTATCCCGCATATAGTTCCTATCCGCAGGGCCTTCCAAGGGGTTTTGGGTAACCTCCAGGATAAAGGGATTATCCTGGAACTTCCCCCGGTAATCCCCGTAGGGCAGGGTGAAGGTGCGGATATTGAAATAGGTCCCGTCCTGTACATAAATTTCCCCGTGCCGGGTGTTTTCATAGCCGTAATAGAGGATATAGGGAATATAGATATGAAAGACTTCCCCGAAGGTAGGATGGATCTCCGGGGTGGAATCAATGAGGGACCAGACCCTGCTGGTTCTGGTAATGGGCACCTCGTTGATGAGCCGGATTTCATCGCCGTTTATCGGATTCCAGTCGGAGGTACGGTAGGCATAATTGGGTTCTTTAAGCGAAGGATCCCGGGTGGTCTCGGTAAGCAGCACCGAGGCTATAGCGGATTTCTTCCGTATAAACAGGTGAAATCCTCCATCCACCCCTTGTTCGATCCACAGGTCTTCTTGGATTATAGATAAATCCAGGTTTCCCGGCGGGTTAAGAAGGGCCGGCTCCTGAGCAGAGGCATAAGCTCCTACAAGGAACAAAGCGGCCAACACCAAGGCTCTAAGGTTATGCATACTCTATTTATCGGATACCCGCCGGCGGGCTTAAAGCCCATAAAGGGCCGCGGCGATCAGGGGGTCGGGGTGCCCTTACTTCGGGCCCGCCGGCGGGCTTAAAGCCCATAAAGGGCCGCAGTGATCAGAGGGTGGGGCGCCCTTACTTCGGGCCCGCCGGCGGGCTTAAAGCCCATAAAGGGCCGCAACGATCAGAGGGTGGGGCGCCCTTACTTCGGGCCTTTGTTATGGTTTATTGCAGGATATACGCATAGAAAAATTCCGGGGGCAGTTACAGGGCTCTGGAGCTAGTTCAGCCAGAAGTCTGGGCCAACCAGCTCCAGAAGTCTGGATGAACTAGCCCCAGGGGGTCGGGGCCAACTAGCGTGTAGGGACACATCCACCTAGCCCCAAGGGGCCGGGGCCAACTAGCGTGTAGGGGCACACCCACCTAGCCCCAAGGGACCGGGGCCTACTAGCGTGTAGGGACACATCCAACTAGCCCCAAGGGGCCGGGGGCTACTAGCGTGTAGGGGTCCCACCCAACTAGCCCCAGGGGGGCCGGGGCTAACCAGATCCGGACCTCTGGGCCAACCAGCCCCGGAGGTCCGGGGGCAGAGCCGCCGCCGGGGCGCAACAAAGCGTTGCCTTACGGGGATCCACGCCCCCTATAAGCTCCCCTTGGTTTCTATGGGTTTATCCTCATAACCAGGAACTCGACAAAAAGAAAAAAGTCCGCGAAGTACCCGCCGTAACGCGCATGTATTCGCATCATTCGCGTCCCTCCTGCAGCGCAAGGAATTCGCGGACTCCGTATATGCCGTCGGGCTCCCCCTCCCCTTCCTAAAGGGGGAAACCCCTATCTGGATAAGTTTACTCCGATGAAATATACTAAGGGTCTATGTGAAATCCGGGCGGCATATTAAGGAGCGATAGACGCGCAGCTCCTGAGGATCAAGAATTAAAAAGGCATACATGGTACGAGTCAAGCGCCCATTAAGGAGGAACAACATGGAGTGGGATGAATCAAGGGATACTAGGGATATACTTACGGCTATTGCGCCTATTATCCGGGGTTTGTGTATCAATACCCTAGGGTATCCCGGGGTTGTTATGTATGACCCGGACACAGAGGAGATACCCCCTGAGGCCCTTGTCGTAGATATTGAGCCGGCCTTGACCGAAATGGCTACGGTCCATGAAGAATCGGTGGCCAAGGTATTTCGGGAAGCCTATACTGCCTGGGAATTTGACCTCGCCCCTGCCGGGGTGGATGCGGCGATCCAGACCAACCGGATCAGGCAGGGCCCTTCTTGCGTGGTGGTAAAAAGAAAAGACACCCGGGAAGGCTGCTATTGGATCGACCGGACCCTGGATTTGGTGAAACAGCGGATGGCCGACAGGAACGCTTCGCTCCTCAAAGAGCAGGCCTTGAAGGACCTATCCCCTTCCCCAGGCCCGGTGTTCGGTGCGGAGCAGCGGGTCCATGTGGTGAGGAACAAGGTGGTCCTGGTAAGCGGCGGGATGAGCCGGAACAGGGGTATAGGCGAAGCCTTGGCGCGGAGCCTTGCCCGCTCAGGGGCTTTGGTTTTTATGGCGGATTTCGACGGGGCTGAGACGCAGCGCCTGGCTCAAGGGATCAATGAGGCGGAGAAGCGGACCGCGGCGGTCCCCTTACAGGTGCATGGAGCCGATGAAGGGTCGGTGCGGAAGCTCTTTAAGGCCATAACAAGCACCGCCGGAGGCCTTGATATCTGTATCAGTAATGAGGATCTGCTCAGGACGGAATCGGTTTTGGAACAACCCTTGGAGGATTTTCAGGCGGTGACGGATATCAACTATACCGGCTTCTTTCTCATGCTCAAATACGGAGGCTTGGTGTTCCGGCGGCAGCATCGAACCGCCCCTCACTGGAAGACCGACATCATCCAGATCAACTCTAAATTCGGTCTTGTAGGGACCGAGAACCACAGTGCCAATGCGGGGAGTAAATTCGGCAGCCTTGGGCTGGTAAGCAGCGCCGCCCTGGAACTGGTGGACTATAACATCAAGGTCAATGCCATCTGTCCGGGTAATTTTTTCGACCATCCCTTGTGGTCTGATGGGGAACACGGGTTTTTTGTGCAGTACTTGAAAAACCCCCGGATTCCAGGGATAAAAAGCCCTGCGGAGCTGCGGGCCCACTATGAAGCGGCCATACCCATGAAACGGGCCTGTACCGGCGATGATGTGGTCCGGGCCCTGTATTACCTCATTGAGCAGGAGTATGAAACCGGTCAGGCAATTCCGGTTACCGGAGGAGAAGTGATGCTCCATTAAAACGACCCTCCCCGGAGCAGCAAGGAAAGATAGATGCGTTCTCAAAAAGAAATTGGTTTGGATACTAAAATTATGGATACCCTTAAAAACTTGAACCTTTCAGGAAAGGCCCTTGCCGCGGGGAAGGGTATTATCGAAGATACGGAAGTCCAGGCTATACAAGAATATGCCAATACGGTTTCCATTAAACGCCTGGGCTATAACGATCACGGTCCGGTACACATGCGGACCGTGGCGCTCAACGGGCTTATCATGCTGGAGCTGTTCCGCAAGGCAAAGATTCAGACCAGTCTTGAACGGGAAGAATGCGGCGGCTTCGAGGACAGCCTCATCGGGGTGCTCATGGCGGCCTTTCTCCACGACATCGGCATGTCGGTAAGCCGTCAGGACCATGAACTCTACAGCGCCTATATGGCATACCCGATTTTGGATAGACTGCTGCAGCAGGTGTATGGTTCAGACATGCAGAAGCGGGTTACGGTCCGTTCCCTGGCCTTGGAAGGCATCAGCGGACACATGGGAAACCGGGTCATTCATTCCCTGGAAGCGGGGATCCTGCTCATTGCCGACGGCTGCGATATGACCAAGGGCAGGGCGCGGATTCCCATGGCCCTTTCGGAGGCTCCCAGGGTGGGGGACATCCATAAATACTCCGCCAATTCCATCGAAGCGGTTCACATTTCCCCGGGGATTGAGCAGCCTGTTCGGATTGATGTAGTCATGTCCAGCGAAGTCGGCCTCTTTCAGGTTGAAGAAGTGTTGCTGGGGAAGATCGCCGCCAGTACTGCGAAGAAGTACATCGAATTATACGCCCTGGTGCACCCGGGGAATCCTAAACGGTATTTATGAGGAAGCTCCTGCGGGGCTTTGCCGGGGATGGAGCGGTTTCTTACAGGGTCAGGGTTTCCAGGACTTTGCTGCGCTTCCCCCGTGCAACCGTATAACCCTTCGCGGCGGTGCATGGTTATCCTGGCAAACGCCGAAAGCATGGCCCTTTGAGGGTGGCAGGCTGCTCGGGGCGTGTTCAACAGGCCGGCCTTTGAACAGGGCCCCTTCGCGGTAAAGGGAAAACCTGCCCTGAGGCCGGTTTTTATCGGGCCGGAGGCCCGAACTAAGGGGCTAGCAAAGGCCCTCAATTTTTTTACGAGGATGGCGTTAGTATGGCTTTTGAAGATTGTGTCCTGGAACCGGGGAAAGCTCTGCCCATAGGAGCCTCATTAACCGGCGGGGGGGTGAATTTTTCCGTATTTTCCCGGTATGCCTATTCGGTTACCCTGGTGCTCTTTGAGTCTCCGGAGCCGGACAGCGCCTGCAGGCAATGGAAACTGGACGGACAGATAAACCGGACCGGGGATATGTGGCATTGCCATGTCCGGGGGCTTACGGCCGGGGCCCTCTACCTCTATAGCGTGGACGGGCCCTATATCCCGGAAAAGGGGTTTCGGTTTAATGTCCATAAATCCCTGTTCGATCCCTATGCCAAGGCCCTGACCGGCTTAGAGGGCTGGGACCTGCGCTCATGTATGGGGTACAATCCCGAGGATCCCCTGGGGGATCTTTCCTTCTCGCCCTGCGATGACCTGCATACCCAGCCGCGGTGTATTGTGATCGATGATACCTTTGACTGGCAGGGAGATCGGCCCCTTAACTATCCGCTCAGGTTCAGTGTGCTCTACGAAACCCATGTCCGGGGCCTTACAAGGCATCCTAACTCCGGGGTGGCCCATCCCGGTACCTACCGGGGGGTGATCGAAAAGATCCCCTTTTTTAAGGAACTGGGTATCACCAGCCTCGAATTCCTCCCCATTCAGGAATTCAATGAACGGGAACAAACCCGGATAAACCCCCGTACCGGGAAGCCTTTGGTGAATTATTGGGGGTATTCTACGGTGGCCTTCTTTGCCCCCAAGGGTTCTTATGCTTCGGATTCCCGCCTGGGAGGACAGGTGCGGGAATTTAAGGAGATGGTCCGGGAACTGCATCAGGCCGGACTTGAGGTGATCTTGGATATCGTCTTTAACCATACCGCTGAAGGGAACGAGCGGGGTCCCACCTTTTCCTTCCGGGGTTTGGATAATGGTATTTATTATATCCTGGATGAAAATAAACGGTACTATAAGAACTATTCCGGCTGCGGCAATACGGTGAACTGTAACAACCCGGTGGTTCGGAGTTTAATCCTGGACTGCCTGCGCTACTGGGTCATGGAGATGCACGTAGACGGCTTCCGCTTTGATCTCGGTTCCATCCTGGGACGGGATCAGCAGGGCCGGCTCATGGAAAATCCCCCCATGCTGGAACGGATCGCCGAAGATCCGGTACTGCGGCATACCAAGATCATCGCCGAAGCCTGGGACGCAGGGGGCGCCTACCAGGTGGGCTGGTTCCCGGGAGGCCGCTGGGCGGAATGGAACGACCGGTACCGGGATGATGTACGGAAATACTGGCGGGGAGACCTCCAGCAGACCCGGCACTTGGCGACCCGGCTTGCAGGAAGCTCGGATCTGTACTTGAGAGACGGGAGAAAGCCCTTTCATTCGATCAACTTCATCACCAGCCATGATGGGTTCACCCTTAAGGACCTGGTATCCTATGGGACCAAGCATAACGAAGAAAACGGTGAACAAAACCGGGATGGCAATGATATGAATTACAGCGCCAGCTATGGCTTTGAAGGCCCTTCATCCAACGTTTTGATCGAAACCGTCCGGGAGCGGATCATGAAAAACTATATCGCCACCTTGATGGTTTCATTAGGGACCCCCATGATCCTGGGGGGAGATGAAATGGCGCGGACCCAACGAGGAAACAACAACGCCTATTGCCAGGATAACGAAATCTCCTGGTATAACTGGTCTCTGCTGGAAACGAACCGGAGCCTTTTCCGGTTTGTCAAGGAAATGATCGCCTTCAGGCTGCGGCATCTTGGGTTCATGCGCCCGGAATTTTACACCGGCAAGGACGGAAACTACAATGCGATTCCTGATATAAGCTGGTTCGATGAAACCGGGGAAGCCCCGGATTGGGACGAGATAGGTACCTGTCTTGCCCTGCGGATGGACGGCAGCAAGGCGGATATCCTCGCGGACCGGGATGACAATGATTTCTTTATTATGTTCAACGCCGGGGAAACCCCGGTTGCCTTTACGGTATGCCCCCCTCTGGAAGGGAAACCCTGGGTCCGGGCCATTGATACGGGCCTTCCCTCTCCGGAGGATATCTGCACCCCAGGCATGGAAGCGCCCCTGGCCTACCCTGACCAGTACCTTATCAAGCCGCGAAGCATGGTGGTCTTGATTTCCAGGCAGTTCGGCCTTACGCCTTGAAGCGGGGGCAGAGGCGGCATACGATACCGTGCCACGGCGCCGGCAATGGTTCGGGGTATACGCCCGTTATGAGGGGTTATGGATAAGGAAGGAAAAGGAGGTAACGATGCACCCGATTCCGGTGGAGGCCCGGGGAGCCGTGGTAAATCCCAGGATGGAGCGGCAAAGGAGTAGGGTAATGAAGATCAAGCAGGGCTTTTTGCACGGGGCGCTTATGGCCTTGGCCGTCTTTTCAGGTTGTGCCGGCGGGCCTGAAGCAGGAGCGGGGCTTTCTCGGGACGGGTCTAGTCAAGGGACCGCATACCTTGAGCAAGGCGAATATGACCGGGCCATAGAGGACTTCACTCAGGCCCTGAGGCTCAACCCCGATCTGGCGGAGGCCTA
>JAITRH010000162.1 GCA_031288495.1 Treponema sp.
GGGTGTGCCCCCACACGCTAGTAGCCCCAAACCCCTTGGGGCTAGTTCACCCCGACCCCCGGGCTTAGGAGACGGTCAGGTCAACCGGATAATCTATTCGGCGCGGCTCCTTTAAGGGCGTTCCGCCGCCTGAGTACTGGGTTACCACCCGGACGCGGTAGGTCCCCGCCGCCAGGACGGGAAGCGGGGCGGAGATGCGGGCGGGGTGGTTCTCGACGAAGTTCCCCGTAACCTTCTGGGCCGCGCCGTCAGGCTTCACCAGGTACAGGCCGCAGGAGGGGTCTTCCCCGGCTATCTTGATACGGCTTCCCAGCAGGGTAATCACCCCGTTGGGGGTGAGCTTCTCCTCCGCCGTACCGCTTGCCACGTCCAGCACTTCCGCAATATACGCGCCGCTCTCCGCCGCGCCCCCGATCTCCAGGGTGATACGCCTGCAAACCTCCCGCAGGGCCTCCCGCTTGCGGAAGGTTAAGTCCACGGGGTGCTTCTCCGGATCCGCCTTGGCGTCCGTGTGGTCGAAGGTGCCGCGGATCTTCGGGTGCAGGGAGAAGTAGTCGCTCTCCACGCCGAAGCCGTCGGCGAGCCGGTAGACGGCCTCGTCGAAGTAGGCCTTCACCGCGTTCACCATGGTGTCGTAGTGCAGATACGAACCGCCCCGGGTTACCGCCTCCGCGCAGACCTGCTCTACGGTGAGGGTCTTCTCGGTTTTGGCCCGGGCAATGTACTTGCCCCCGTGCTCCAGATAATTGGGATACAGCCACGCCCGGATGACGTGGAGCACCTTCCGCAGTTCTTCCAGTCCTGCCATTATGTTCTATCCTCCTTAGGGTATGCCTTTGTAGGGGCTATGCTTATGAGAATACCCGGCTTTTTGGTATCTATGCAAGACAAAGCAGCCCGGCCTTTGGGGGCCGGGGAGCCGGAAGGCCCCGGAAAAAAGGCCCCCCGGGTTCTTCGGGTGTCCCCTCCGGGTGTTTTGGGCTGCGCTTGCCCTTTCCCAACCCTCCCCCGTATACTTTTACCCTATGAATTACTATGCGCTGCAAGTTAAAACCCGATCCGAAGAGAAATACATCAAGCTCTTGAGGGCCCTCCATCCGGAGCTGAGGATGCCCATCTATTTTCCCCAGCGGAAACTGGATATCCGCCGGCAGGGGGTCCTCATCCATTCCCATGCGGCCATTTTTCCCGGCTACATTTTCATTGAGTTAGGGGATGCCGAAGATATTCTCGTCCATCACTGGGCGTTCCGAAAGACCGACGGATTTTACCGCTTTTTGCGATCCAATCAACATATCACCCCCCTCGCAGGGAAGGACCTGGAAGGGGTCCTCCATTTTATCAAAAAAGTCGGCCCCATTGCGGGCAAATCCAAGGTCTACTTTGATGAAAATTCCCGGATTGTCGTTGTCGAAGGGCCCTTAATGGGGCTTGAGGGAAAGATCATAAAAGTCGATAAAAGAAAAGGGAGGGCCAAAATTAAACTGGATCTCTATGAGGATTCTTTTGCGATTGATTTAGCCTTTGAAATGCTCGATGCCGCAGCGGTACCGGGGAGCCCCTGAGGTGCCCCCACGGAAGCGGTGCAGCCGCAAGGTCCTTATAAAGGAGAGCCATCACCATACCCTATGACAGAAACACCCAGACTTCCATTGCCATCGGCGCGTTTATACATCATCGGGGCAGGTTTTGCAGGACAGACCTTAGCCCATGAAATCACGGTAAAGGCCATCTTCGGTGAAGTGGTGGCCTTCTTGGATGATGATCCGGAAAAGATAGGCCGCAAAATCGACGGTATCCCGATCCTGGGGCCCATCCGGGATGTGGCCCGGCTTTTACGCATGAAAGGGGCGGACGAAGCCATCATCGCCATTCCCGGCGCTTCCCGGGAATACCTTAAGGAGATCTACCATACCCTCAAGCAGGCCGGTTTCCAGCGAATCCGGATCTTGCCGGGGATCTCCCAGATCCTCGAAGGGGATGCCCACCTCATTCAGACCCGTTCGATCGATCCTCAGGACCTTTTAGGCCGCACTCCGGTAAGGGTAAACCTGAAAGAAAGCCTCGCCTATCTTCGGGGAAAACGGGTCCTGGTTACCGGCGCAGGGGGATCCATCGGAAGCGAACTGTGCCGGCAGCTCCTTTCAGGAGGGGCTGCCCGGCTCTATCTCTTCGGCCACGGGGAAAACAGCATCTATGAGATTGACCGGGAACTGCGGCTCCTCCAGGAGGAGGGGGTGGGAGAAAAGGCCACCTTGATACCCATCATCGGGGAGCTCAAAGACAGGGCGTATATGGAGTATATCCTGGAACGCCTCAAGGTGGATGTGATTTTCCACACCGCCGCCTATAAGCATGTCCCCATGATGGAAGAAAACCCCGTGGCGGCCATAGAAAACAACCTCTTCGGGACGGCCCACCTCATAGGGGCGGCCCGAAAGCAGCGGGTACGGCGCTTTGTCCACATCACCACCGACAAGGCGGTGGAACCGGTGTCGATTTACGGGGTCTCTAAGTACCTCTGCGAGCGCTTGGTCCTCGCCGAAGCGGCCAAAGAAACCCCTTCCGGGGGGTTTTTCCCTGCGGAGGGGCTGCATTTCATGGTGGTCCGGTTCGGTAATGTGCTCGGTTCCCGGGGGTCCATCATGCCCCTCTTCCAGCGGCAGATTGAAAAGGGAGGACCCGTAACCGTAACCCACCCGGAGATGCGCCGCTGGTTCATGACCATCCCTGAAGCCTGTTCTCTGGTACTCAAAGCCGGGGGCGTGGGGGAAAACGGGAACCTCTACCTCTTGGACATGGGTGAACCCGTACGGATCCGGGATATGGCGGAGCAGCTCATCCGGTTCTACGGCTTTGAACCGGATGAGGACATTACCATTGACTATATAGGACTGCGTCCGGGAGAACGGCTGGGGGAAAAACTCTGGGGGGATGATGAGCTGCCCCGGCATACCGGGTACAACCGGATCCTCAAGGTGGAACGGAAAAAGCCTCAGGACGGGGATATTCAGGAACTCCTTGAGCGGCTCCGGCCTATCTGCTGTTTTGATCCGGAAAAGCCAGAGGTGTACCGGGACCCTCAGCGGATGCGGGATATTCTCAAGGAGGCGATTCCCTCGTATGGGTAAAGATAGTATTCCTTTTGCCCGGCCCTTCATCGGCCCCGAAGAAGAAGCGGCGGTACTGCGGGTCCTCAGATCCGGCTGGCTCACGACGGGCCGGGAAGCCCTGGCCTTTGAAGCGGAATTCACCGGGTTCCTTGAAGACCCCGAAGGAGCGCTCCCGCCGCTGCGGAGTCTTACCGTCAATTCTGCCACCAGCGGCCTGCACCTGGCCCTGGAAGCCTGCGGGATCGGTCCGGGGGACCTGGTGCTGGTCCCGGCCTATACCTTTGTCGCTACCGCCGAAGTGGTCCGGTACCTCCAGGGGGAAGTGGTCTTTGTGGATACCGCCCCCGGCACCTTTCATATAGACCCCAAGGCGCTGGAAGCAACCCTCGCGCGGCTGAGCAGCGGAGATGCCGCCTACCCTCAATCCCCTGGTTCCGGCAGCTTTGGCCCCCGGGGGGTTCCCAAGGCCGTGATCCCGGTGCATTACGGCGGCCTTCCCTGTGCTATGGAGGCCATCATGGATATTGCCCGCAGGTACGGCCTCAAGGTGATTGAAGATGCCGCCCACGCCTTCCCTTCCCGGCTCAGCACGGGCGGGTGGGCGGGAACCATAGGCGATCTGGGGGTATTTTCGTTTTACGCCACCAAAACCATTACCACCGGAGAAGGGGGCATGGTGGTAAGCCGGGATCCGGCCCTCGCCCGCCGGATCGCCCTCATGCGTAACCACGGCATAGACCGGAGCGTGTGGAACCGCTACACTGATACGGAGGCTTCCTGGTATTATGCGGTAGTGGCCCCGGGGTATAAATACAACATGCCGGACCTCTTAGCCGCCTTGGGCAGGGTTCAACTGACCCGGGCATGGGCATTGCTGGACAGGCGAAAGGCCATTGCCGCCGCCTACGATGCCGCCTTTAAGGAGGAAGCGTATTGTTCCCTGCCCCCTACCGGTCCGGGGGATGCCCGGCACCTGTACCCCTTACGGCTCAACCCGGAAAGGCTCTCTATTACGAGGGATGCCTTTATCGAACAGATCCAGGCTGCGGGAGTAGGCGTTTCGGTGCATTTCATTCCCCTCCATAGTATGCCCTATTACCGGGATCGCTATGGCCTTAAGGAAGGGGATCTCCCCGAGTCTATGAGGAGTTTTCAGCGGGTTATTTCGCTTCCCCTGTGGCCGGGGATGCAGGACGCCCAGGTTGAGCGGGTGATTCAGGTAGTCAAAACCATCGCCCGCGAACATCCCGGCGGCTCCGGTACTTATTCGGCTGGGGGCGTCCCTCACACCCCCGGCACCGTATTGTAGGGGCCCCTGGGTTACCCCTCCAAAGGGGCCTTGGGCGTAGCTTATGAGTTAAGAAGGTACAAGCGTGGTGTTTGTCGATGATATAATGATACCCGGTAGCTTACGGGCCCTTACCATACGCGCGCCTATTGCCAAAGGGCGGCTCAAGGGCCTTGAATGTCCTCAGTTGTCTTCTGGGTATACCCTCATCCAGGGCAAGGATATTCCCGGTATGAATCAGTTGGATGCGTGCTCCGTACCAATCCTTGCGGCGGAGGCCCTTTCGTATATAGGTGAACCGGTGGCCCTCTTGGTGGGGCCTGATATGGGTAAACTTCAGGAGTACGCTGCCCGGTGCAGGGTTATCGCGGAAGAGGATAAGCCGGTCTTCTTCGAGGATAAGCCTGCTTCTCAGGAGGGCTTAGCGCACCGAATCTTGAGGATCCCCTCTCCCCAGGATGTTCCTCCACCGGAAATGCCCTCAGGGACTATTTCCTCAAGGACCATACAAGGAACCTATCAAACCGGGATTCAGGAACACTGGTATGCGGATCCCCAGGGTGCGGTGGCAATGTACGCCGGGGAAGGGGGGGCTGCTCAGCAGATGGTGATTCATACCGCTACGCAATGGCCCTTTCACGTTAAACGGTCGGTATCCCAGGTGCTCCGGATCCCCTTGGAGGCGGTAACCCTGGAACTTACCGCCCTCGCGGTGCCTTTGGATGGGAAGCTGTGGTACCCCTCCCTCATGGCCTGTCAAGCCGGGCTCGGGGCTTACATCACCGGCAAGCCGGTAAAACTGGTATTAACCAGGGAAGAGGACTTCCGGTATTCTCCAAAGCGCCACCGCACGGTGATCGCCATGCACAGTGCCCTAGGAAAAGCCGGGGAGATTCTGGAAACCGAGATCACCCTGCAAGCCGACCTGGGCGCTCAGGGGGTCTTTACCGATGAAATGCTGGATAGGACCTGCCTCGGCAGCTTGGGGGCCTATAGGATAGCCCCGATTAGCCTCAAAGGAAGGGCCCTTGCCACGAACATCCCCCCGCAGGGCCCTTTTGCGGGATTCGGCTTATCCCAGGGTTTCTTTGCCATAGAACGGCAGGTTTCCCGTATTGCCGATGCGGTGCATCAGGACCCGGCGGCCTGGCGGAAACAGCATATCTTCCCCAAGCACAGGTCCCTCGCCATTGGGGTTCCGGTCAAAACCGGGGTGGTGGAAGGGCTTATTGATATGACCGCAGCGAAAAGCGATTATTACCGGAAATGGGCCGCCTATGAGCTGCTCCGCAGCCACCGCCGCGGAACTGCCTGGGCGGTAAAGGACGAGCGGCTTCGGGGAATCGGTATCGCCCTGGCGTATCAGGGCAGCGGTTTCTTGTACAGCCCTGAGGAGGGGGCTTCCTATGGCCTTGAAGTAACCTTGGAACCAGGGTGTTCCCTGGAAATAGGGGTCGCCTCCTGTCCTGAGGGATATGCCCGGCTTTGGCGGAAGATCGCCGGGGCAATGCTGTCGATTGAAGAAACCCGTATCCGGATCCGTACCGGCACGGCCGAAGCGGTTCCTGATGCGGGACCGGTGAGCAATTCCTGGTATAGCGCAACCCTCACCCCCTTGCTGGAGACTGCCTGCCGAGCCATACAGCAACAGCGATTCCAGAAGCCCCTGCCGATTACCCTGCGCCAATCCTACAAGCCCTCCCTCAGGGTACCCTGGGAGGGGAACCACTCGGTTCCCCTTACCCGGCGCTATGACGAACATGCCCTTGCCCGGCTTGGCTGGGGGGTTGCGGTGGTGGAAGTGGCCATTGATCCGATAGCCTATACCCCCCGGGTCCGGGGGATCTGGCTTGGGATAGCAGGAGGCAGGATCCTTTCGGAAAAGCACGCCCGCCTCGGCTTGCGTACCGGGGCGATCCAGGCCCTGGGCTGGGCCGCTCAAGAACAGCTCTTCTACACCGAAGGGAAAATCCCTGAACCCTTGTTTTATACCTATGGGATTCCACACCCGGAAGATATACCCTTCATACAGGTGGACTTTATCGGGCAAGACACGGATGAACCCAGGGGTATTGGGGAATTGCCCTTTAGTTCAATTCCTGCAGCCTATGTCCAGGCGGTCTCTCAGGCTATGGATCATCCCTTTGAAACCATTCCCCTGGGCGCGAAGGCAATCTGGGAAGTAGAAAACCAACGGAAAAAAGAGGCGGCCCTATGACCATAGCATGCACCCTCAATCACGAAACCGTACACATCCAAACCGCTCCTCATACGAGGCTCATCGACCTCCTGCGGGAAGGGTTCTCCCTTACCGCAGCGAAAGCCGGCTGTTTAACCGGAGACTGCGGGGCTTGCTCGGTTATTTTTAACCGTACGGTGGCTAAATCCTGCCTGATCCCCGGCTTTCGGGTCCAGGACAGCACCATTATCACCCTTGAGGGCTTTGCCAAGACCGATGCCTATAAGGACATCCTGAACGGGTTTGCCGCCGCAGGGGTGGTAACCTGCGGGTACTGCGACAGCGGAAAAATCTTAACGATGGAAGCCATCCTTGCCAAGAAGCCCCGGCCCGGTTCCCGAAAAGAGATCCTCGCGGAGCTGCGGGGGATACGATGCCGCTGTACTGAACCGGAAAGCCTGGTTGCCGCGGTCTTGGCCATAGCGGATATTCGGCAGCGGAGATTATATGGACGCCGCGGGTAATCAGATATGGTTTCCCACGAGTTTTCAGGAGCTCTTCAGCATCTGGAAGCAGGTTCCCGAGGCCCTTCTCTGTGCCGGGGGCACCCAATTCCTCCGGGGCCAGGCTCGGCATGCACCGGTCTTTCCCCGGAACATCCTCTCCCTAAACCGGCTTGAAGAGCTGCACCGCATTACCCGGACCGAACAGTACCTTGAAATCGGGGCTATGGTCAAATTAAACGACCTTATCAAGCTCGGAAAAGCCGTTCCTGAAGTACTCGCCCAGTGTTTGCTGGGTATTGCGGGGCCTCAAATCCGCAATCTCGCCACTATTGGGGGAAATATCTGTACCAGCCCCTGCCGCCTGGACGCCACCGCGCCGATGATAGCCCTGGATGCCCATTATGAATTACGCAATGCCTCGGCAGCCCGGTGGATCGCTCCCTCCCGGTTTTATTCCTCCGATGGCTCCTGCTTCTTGGGTCAGCAGGAACTCTTAAGCCGGATCCGGGTCCCCCTAGACCAGTGGACCTATGGGGCATATACCAAATATACGTCCAGGGAAACCAGCATAGGCAGCGAAGTTATGGTGCTTATGGGGCGCAATCAAAAGAACGTGCTCACCGATATACGGATGGTCTTTGCCGGGGATCGGGTGATCCATGATAAAACCGGTGAAACCCTGCTTATAGGAAAGCGGCTTCCCCTGGAGCGCAAACAGGTGCTTATGGTGGTAGACCATTGGAAGGCCCACCTGGCTTCCCTCTACGGTGAAGCGGATCTGGTACAGGCCCGTTTATTGAACTTCATCGAATCTACCCTGCTGGCCCTGGCGGATTAACCTCAGGAAGGGACAGATACGTCCCGAGGGCCCAAGGGATGGGGGATACCCGTTGCAAGACCCGGGGATAGGCGCTCCGGTACGGGTAAGGGTTTTCCAGCCTTGGTCAGAGGTCAGGCCTAACCTGGGGCGTCCCCGCACTTTCAGGATTTTTTTAAGGTTTGCCCTTTCTACCCAGAGCAGGGGGTAAACCCCTTCCCGCAATCCCCCTCTCCCGCCTGAGACTCCCGCATCTCTCACGGGAGAGTCCCGCATCTCGTAATAACGAGAAGCGCATCTCTCCACCGAGACTCCCGCATCTTGCAGCAGGGCTCCCGTATGGAGGCTTATGAAGCAATGAGGGAGGAAGGGCCGTATTCCGAAGAAACCCTGTGAATAGTGCTTCACCACGTATGACGGCTTTGTATCTTGCCCTCCTTACCTGGGCAAACCTAAACGCCGATACCCTGGGGCTTCTCCCTTGCCCCGGTTCCTGTTCGGTGGTATATTTTTTTAATGCGTATTGTATCGTGGAACGTCAACGGCATACGGGCAGTGGAAAAACGAGGCTTGGTGCAATGGATACAGGATGAATCCCCGGATATCCTCTGTCTCCAGGAAACCAAGGCCCACCCGGAGCAGCTTTCATCGGAATTAATCAGCCCCCGCGATAGGGATGGTACGGGGTATACTTCATACTGGGCCAGCGCAGAAAAGCCGGGGTATTCCGGGGTTGCCATATACAGTAAACCTAAAGCCCTGGAGGTAAAACCCCTGGGTGTAGGGGAATTCGATGCCGAAGGGCGGGTCCTGGCCGCGGATTTTAAGGATTTTGTGCTTATCTGCGCGTATTTTCCCAATGCTCAGGAAGGGGGAGCCCGGCTGCAGTATAAACTGGCCTTCTGCAGGGCCATAGGGGAACGCTGTGATGCCCTCGTATCCCAGGGCCGCCACGTGGTGCTCTGTGGGGATTACAACATAGCCCATACCCCCTTGGACCTTGCCCGGCCCAAAGAAAACGAAGGGAATCCCGGGTATCTCCCGGAAGAGCGGGCCTGGATGGATACCTTTACCCATGCAGGTTACGTGGATACCTTCCGTCATTTTCACCCCGGTGAAAAAGGGCACTATAGCTGGTGGTCCTACCGGGCAGGGGCTCGGAAGCGAAACGTAGGATGGCGGATCGATTACCATTGTGTGGACCCCCTGTTTATGCCTCAGGTGCAGGGCGCGGCGATATGGCCTGATGTAGCCGGTTCGGATCACTGTCCGGTGGTACTGGACGTGGACGGGGGATAGGACGGCCTCAGTACCGATACCATTACGCAAGGAGTACCGAAGATGCAAAAAGCAAAGCAGGGCCATACGAAAGAACCTACATCCCTGTTTATCCTCAGGATAAGCCTTGAGGTTATTAGTCCTCAGATATGGCGGCGCGTCCAGGTACCGGGGTCTTTTACCCTGGGAGAGCTCCACAGGGTTATTCAGGACAGTATGGGCTGGGATGATGACCATCTTCATGCCTTTACGGTGCATACGGTACCCTACGGCCCGGTATCATTGGTGGATGATGTGGATATGAACGATGAGGAGGCCTCTATCCTTGACGATCTGGGCTTGCGGGATAAGCAGCGTTTCCAGTATACCTATGACTTTGGGGATACCTGGCAGCACCAGATTCTCGTATCCAAAATCATCCCCGCCGCCGGATGCTCCGATGCGGATAAGCGGTATGCCCGCTGTCTCAGCGGTAAGCGGGCCTGTCCCCCGGAGGATTCAGGGGGTCCCTATGGGTATGGGGAACTGCTGGAAACCCTCAAGGCATCCGTAAGCCATAAGCAGCAACTACCCGAATGGCTTGCGTGGCTCAAAGATTTTGATCCGGACTATTTTTCCCTGGATGAGATCAACAGCCTGCTCCGTCCCGGTATACAGGAGTTGAACAAATAAGGATGCGGATTAAATACAATGCCCCCACCATATTGACCTTTGCCTTTATCAGCGCCCTGGTGCTGATCCTTTCGAGCACCCTCGTCCCCGCTTTGACGGAATCCTGGTTTATGGTTCCCGGTAAAGGCGGTTTTACTCCTTCCCGAATACGGAGCTGGGTAACCTTGCTGACCCATGTGCTAGGCCATGCCAACTGGACCCATCTGATTGCTAATTTTTCATTGATCCTCCTCATTGGTCCGATTCTGGAAGAACGGTACGGTTCCTGGCCGCTCTTAGAAATGATCCTCCTTACCGCCCTTGTTACGGGGGTGCTTAACGTCTTTTTGTTCTCCAAAAGCCTGTTGGGGGCCTCGGGGGTAGCCTTCATGATGATTCTTTTGGCTTCCTTCACGAATTTCAAAAAAGGAGAGATTCCCCTCACCTTTATCCTTGTGGTGGTATTATATCTGGGGCGGGAACTTTTTAACGCCTTGGAGTCAAACACCATTTCGGAATTTGCCCATATTATCGGAGGATTGTGCGGCAGCATCTTCGGTTTCTTTAAGACCTCCGCCCCTAAGCCCTGAGGGGTTCCTGCTTGTCCCGGGTTCCCCGGCTTCGCTATACTCATGGTATGATTAAGGAATTTCTTTCCTATGATAAGGTGCGGAACAATGGCTTGAAATTAGCCCACCGGATTTATCAAACCGGATTTACCCCGAATGTTATCTATGTCTCCCTGCGAGGAGGGGCCTACCTGGGGAACCTGATAAGCGAATATTTCAAGGTGCGCTGCCGGGGGAAACGGCCGGTCTATTATGCCGCCGTGGTGGCCCGATCCTATACGGATATCCGGCAGGCGGAAAAGATCATGGTGGAGGGCTGGACCTATGCACCGGAACACCTTCGGGTTGGGGATAAGGTCCTCTTGGTAGATGATATTTTTGATTCCGGCCGTACCATCAACTACCTGGCGGAGATCATCCTCGCCAAGGGGATACCCCGGCAGGATTTTAAGGTAGCGGTACATGACTATAAATATTTTTATGATAAACCCGAACAGTTCCCCATTCAGCCTGATTACTGGTGCCGCAAGCATGAGTTATCCCTCAAAGATGAAGAGCAGTGGATCCATTATATGAGCCATGAACTGGGAGGATTGACCGCGGATGAACTGGAAACCTACTATTTTATCCAGGATCCGGATCTGCGGGAGGTCTTGGCTATGCTGCAGCCCGAGGCCCGATGATCTGCGGTCTTGATGAGGCAGGCCGGGGACCCTTGGCAGGTCCGGTGTGCGCCGCCGCGGTGGTTCTCCCCCAAGATTTTCCCCTAAGCGGTTTAAGGGATTCAAAAAAACTTTCCCCTCGCCAGCGTGAAAAGGCAGGGGTGCGTATCCGTGAGGGGGCCCTGGGCTGGGGGATTGGCTGGGCTTCGGAGACGGAAATTGATGCCCTTAATATCCTGCAAGCAAGCCTCCTCGCCATGAAACGGGCCTTTGAAGCCCTGGAGGCGGGATGGTCCGGGGGATTCGAACGTGTGGAAGCGGTGGTTGACGGCTTGTACGTTCCGGATCTTCCCATCCCCTGCCGCGCGGTGGTCAGGGCGGACAGCCGGATCCCGGAAGTCATGGCCGCTTCGATCCTGGCAAAGACCGCCCGGGATGCCCGTATGGAACAGTATGCCCTGCTGTACCCCGAATACGGCTATGAAAAGCACAAGGGCTATCCCACCAGGGAACACAAGGAACAGATACTCCGCTATGGCCCTTCGCCGATACAGCGGAAAACCTTCAAGGTGAACCCTGTCCGCAAGCCCTAGTCCCGTACCTATCCGGCAGAAGCAAGGATCCGGGGAGCATACGCCGGTTTTTAAGGAAGGAAAAAGGGGGAAAATAAAGACCTCTTCGCCCGTTCCCCTTAGCCGCCGATAGCAGCCATGACCCGTTGTTCCAGGGCTCCCTGGGGGATGGTACCGGTAAAACAATGGGAAAGGGGTTTCATGGCCGCGGCTTCCATAAGCGCCCGGCTTATGGCTTCGTTGGTCTTATCCGGGCCGCGGAGTATGGCTTTGAGGTCTATGCCGGAAGCATAGCAGAGGCAGGGTTTCAGCATACCTTCCGGGGTAAGCCTTATGCGGTTGCAGGTACGGCAAAACCCATGACTCAGGGCGCTGATAAAGCCGATTGATCCCTTAAAGCCGGGGATACGGTAGTACACCGCAGGGCCTGCTCCCTGGGACGCCCTATCCTGGGTAAGCCCGGCATAGGTCTCGTGAAGTCCCTGAAGAATCCTGTCATGGGCTACCCCTTTGAAGGTCCTGCCGTATCCAATGGGCATGAGCTCGATAAACCGTACATCCAGGGGCAGGGTCCTCGCGAGCTCTGCCAAGCCCCTCCATTCCGGCTCCCCGCCGGTATCGATAAGCACCGCGTTGATCTTTACCGTTACAGGACGACTGAGGCTTTCATGGATCCCCCGGATAATCCTATCCAAGCGCTGATACCCCGTGGTCAACCTGAACCGCTCCTCATCAAGGCTGTCAAGGCTGATGGTAATCCCGTCAATTCCCGCCGCGCACAAGGCGTCAAGGTACCTGCTCAGGAGCACCCCGTTGGTGGTGAGGCTTACTTTGGTAATCCCCGCCGTAGTTTTAAGCCGCCTCACCAGGTCTGGAACCCCTTCCCGGAGCAAAGGCTCTCCCCCGGTAATCTTAATGAACCGAATACCCAGGGCCGCGGCTTCGGTACAGACCCGAAGGATTTCCTCATAGCTTAAGAGTTCGGCTTCCGGCAGGGACCGGGTTCTCCGGGGCATACAATAAACGCACCGGAGATTACACCGGTCGGTTATGGAGATCCGCATATAGTCGATGGTTCGGTTAAAGGGGTCAATCATAGGTTCAATGCTTTCTATTATACTCACCTCCGGGGGATTCCCGCAATCATAATTATTCCTGGTAAAAAAATCCCGGTTTGCTGAAGGGGTCTAGGATAAGGAGCTGTTCTTATGCTCTTGCAGGTATATGAGGAGGTTTTGAGGTAATTGATGTGGATATCCATGTTCTCAAAAGTGGGCAATTCAGGTGTCTTATTAGACTGGATAAACCTGTGGAAACCCTGGAGATGGGGGAAGCGAAGACCCTTTCCTTTTTCTTGAGAAGACGGATGAAGTTCCGTAAAACCTGGGGTTTATTCCTGGAACGGAATAATTGGTTGGCTGTATCAAACTGAAGCGCCCCTGGTCAGGGGGCAGTTCCTGCAGAATGAACGGGAACGTTGCAGGGTGAGGGCTCATGGTATATAGGGGACCACGAGGCCCCCAAATCCTCGGCAGTTTTCGATGGATTTATCCGAATTGAGAGAAAATCCCTATTGACATCATAAAGAATAGTATGTTTTTATATCTATAGTCGTTTCTGTATGTAGAAACATTTATAGGTACTAGCAAGGAGTATTATCATGGAAATCACCTCGGAGAAACGAGCGCCCGTCCACCAGGCAAGAAAAGGACTTCCCGTTAGGGATGTATTACTCATCGGCATCCTGCTTGCCGCAGGGGCGGTACTCAAATTTTTCGTCGGCTCGGTCATCAACTTTGGGATGAAGCCCAACTTCATCATCGCCATGTACTGTCTTATCATACTGCTCATAAAACCTGGGCTGCTTGAAGCGGCGATTATCGGTATTCTTGCAGGGGCGATATGTCAGTTCTTCCCTGGACAGCCTTACATCAATTTTCTCAGTGAATTAACCGGGGCCCTGGCTATGTGCCTTTTAAGCAAACTGCCGCTGGACCGATTCAAAATCCCGATAAAGACCCTCTGCTGTACTTTTCTCAGCACCTTGGTAAGCGGCTTTACCTTTATTGGGGTCATGTACGGGCTGTACTATTCCGGCATGGATATTGTCCCCACGCCATTGGCTATTTTTATGGCCATTATCTTTGGCACTGCCTGTATTAACTCGATCATGGTCCAGGTTTTGTACATACCCCTGAAACTGGCCTTAAAAGCATAAAGCCCCATAAGGCGCTTATTTTGAAGGAAAAAATGATTCGGATAAAAGACCTGAGCTTCCGGTACCGGGGAAGCTCGGAATATGCCCTTTCCAGGATCAATGTGGAAATCCGTCCCGGAGACTTTTTGGGAATTATTGGCCCTTCAGGAGCGGGGAAATCAACCCTGAGCTACGGGATAAACGGCCTTGTCCCCCATCATTTCCCCGGGGATTTTTACGGTGCACTTACTATTAACGGCCTTGACACCATAACCGCGGGTACCGAAGCCATTGCCCGGCAGGTCGGAAGCGTGTTTCAAGACATTGACGCGCAAATGGTGGCTTCCGTGGTAGAAGATGAGATCCTCTTTGGCCTTGAGAACTTCGGGGTTCCTCGGGAAGAAATTGCAGAACGCCTGGAAAATGCCCTCCACGCAGCAGGGATTGCGGACCTCAAGACCCGGACCATCCGTTCCCTCTCCGGAGGACAGAAACAGAAAGTGGCCATTGCGGCTATAACCGCCCTGCGGCCCGGGATTATCCTCCTTGACGAACCCACCGGGGAGCTGGATCCTCAGTCAAGCTGGAATATCTTTACCTATCTTAAGGAGCTCAATGACCGGTATGGCATTACCATCATCGTAATAGAACAAAAGATCCTGCTCCTCTGTGAATTCGTCAAACGGCTGGCGCTTATGGATAAGGGGGCCCTGATTCTGGAGGGGGATGTCCCAACCGTGATGGGGTATGCCGATACGCTGAAAGCCGCCGGGGTCAACATCCCCCGGGTAACGGAACTGGGGAGCAAGCTTGCTGCCAGGGCCTGGTATCAGGGGAAACTGCCCTATACCTTAGCCCAGGGGGAAGTCATGATGAGGCAGGTGTTATCCCGGAAGCAGCCTGCCAGGGAGGGATCGCCCCATGCTGCGCTTTGATCAGGTGAGCTTCAGGTACGGAACTACCAGGACCATACAAGTAGTATCCTTGGAGATACTCCCCGGTGAGTTCGTGGCCCTCCTGGGGGAAAACGGTGCGGGTAAATCAACCCTATGCCGGCTGGGTAACGGCCTCTTGAAACCTTCTTCTGGTACGGTGTGGCTCCAGGGCCGGGATACCAAAACCATAAAAACCAGCAGGGCCGCCCGCAGCGTGGGGTATCTGTTCCAAAATCCGGATCGGCAGCTTTGTCAAAACACGGTCCGGGAAGAGATCCTCTTTGGTCTTGAATACGCCCTGGGGGATACCGAAGACCGGGCCGGGGAAAAGGAACGCCGATGCCAGGAGATGCTGGACCTTTTTTCTTTGGACGGGAGCCGGGCTCCCTTCGGTATGAGCCGGGGGGAACGCCAGCAGGTCGCTTTGGCCTCGGTGCTCGCCCGGAGGCCTCCTCTCTTAATCCTGGATGAACCCACCACCGGCTTGGATTACCGGGAATGTATGACCATTATGGGGATCATTGCTCGGCTGCATCAGGAAGGGACTACCATTCTTATGATAAGCCATGACATGGAAGTCGTGGCGGATTTTGCTGAACGGGGTCTGGTGTTGAGCCAAGGGAGGCTCATTGGAGACGGACCAATCAAGAACCTTATGAAAAACCCCGTTCTTTTAAACGAAGCTTCCCTGCTTCCCGCGCAAATACCGGCCCTTGCCTTGGCTTTGGGTCCGGGGTTCGAGGAGGTATATACGGTGGATGCAATGTACGCTTTGGTAGCACAGCTCAAGGGAGGCCCTCAGGGGCAGGTAGCACTGCAAGGAGGTGGTCATGACCGGAGTGCTTGAGTATGTAGCGGGGGATTCCCTGCTTCACCGCCTACATCCTATAACAAAACTCATCCTCGCGTTTACCCTCTGCGCTTCCTGTTTTGTAACGGCCCATCACCTGCTGATTCTGGGGATTATCGCCGTGAATCTGGGTTTGGCAGCTTGGGCGGGAATTATCCGGCGGTCGATTACGCTCCTGGTATCCCTCATGAAGTTCTCCCTGGTTCTTTTTACCATCCAGGTATTTTTTGTACCCCAGGGAACAGTCCTGTTCAGCCTTCCCTTGGCCCTTACGGTTACGGATAGGGGCATTGCGTTTTCCCTGCTTTTTGTGTTACGGCTTCTTGCGGCGACCATGCCCCTCACCTTAATGCTCTCGGTAACTCAGATGAGCGATATGGCCAATGTGCTGACCCGGTATCTGCATATTCCCTATCCATATACCTTTGTGCTTACTACAGCGATGCGGTTTATCCCCCTTTTCACGGAGGAGATGCTGGGGATTATAGAAGCCCAGATTGCCCGGGGGATTGAGTTTGATACCCGAAATTTCTTTAAAAAAATACGGCTCTTGTTGCCGCTTTGCGTTCCCCTGCTCATCTCTTCAGTACGGAAAATAGAAGGAGGAGCGATTTCTGCGGAACTGCGGGGGTTTAACCTTCGCACCCGTACCAGCGGTTATAAACGGTACTGTTTTGGCCTTGGGGATATGGGGGTTCTGCTGGTTTGTGTCCTCTTAATCAGTACAGTGGTCCTGTGCCGGTAGGATGGAGGTGGTGATTATACTGAATAAACAAGCGCATGGTATGAACGCTTGTTACCCAAAAGCGCCATGCTTCTGCGGTTAAGGGCCGGGGGTAATTTCCTTTGCGGCTTCGTATCCGCGGCTAGGCGTATTTGGGTGATGCTTCGATCACCTATGGGTATGGGTAAACGAGGAAAATTACGGCAATGCGGAAGGAGCCCTGTGTAATATGCCCGATACGCCCAGATCCACATCAAGAAAGGCCGGGTGCTGCTGGAGGCCGTACCGAGCGGTCTTGGAATGGGCAAATCGACCAAGCCAGCGTAAGCAAGGCCGGTACTGCTCTTCCAGGAACGCTTTGAGGTGGACCCGGGATTGAACTTTTGGTCCTGCATAATTATGACTAAACAGTCAGTTATACCTCAGGGGACCATTGGGAGTATATTTTGTTCTTGACATTTTTTATTAGTGTGCTATTATTCTTAGTATGACTATAAGATTAATAATATAAATGGTATACCCCCATCTTTGAGTTGTGAAGGGAGTTCACTGAACATATACTACCATTTAAGGAGAATACTATGGCGCGTAAAACCACCATTGATCAATGGGCCTTTGAAACTAAACAGGTACACATAGGCCAGGAAGAACCGGATCCGGCGAGCGATGCCCGGGCAGTACCGATTTATCAGACCACATCCTATGTGTTTCATAATTCTGCCCATGCGGCAGCCCGCTTCGGCCTTACCGATCCAGGTAACATCTACAACCGGCTTACTAATTCAACCCAAGAGGTGTTGGAAAAACGTATAGCTGCGCTGGAGGGAGGCGTTGCGGGTCTAGCCTTGGCATCAGGGGCTGCGGCAGTTACCTATAGTTTCCTCAACCTCGCCAAGGCAGGGGATCATATCCTTTCGGCCAAGACCATCTATGGGGGTACCTATAACCTGTTAGCCCATACCCTCCCCATATACGGTATTACCACCACCTTTGTGGACCCTGAAGAAAAGGATGGTTTTGCCCGGGCCATACAACCCAAGACCAAGGCTATCTTCATCGAGACCTTGGGGAACCCCAATTCCAATATCATTGATATCGAGGCCCTGGCCAAACTCGCCCATGAGCACCGCATACCTTTAGTAGTGGATGCTACCTTTACCACGCCCTATCTGCTTCGTCCCATTGAGTACGGGGCAGACATTGTCATCCATTCGGCCACCAAATTCATCGGTGGTCATGGTACCACGCTGGGAGGTATCATCGTAGACAGCGGGAAATTCGACTGGGAGGCCAGCGGTAAGTTCCCTGGAATTACCGAGCCGTGCCCCAGCTATCACGGCATCTCCTTTGTCAAAGCTGCAGGCCCTGCGGCCTTTATCGTGCGGATCCGGGCTATCCTGCTCCGGGATACGGGGGCATCGATCTCGCCCTTCAATGCCTTTCTCTTACTGCAGGGAGTGGAAACCCTTTCCCTGCGGGTAGAACGGCATGTGGAGAATACCCTCAAGGTTATCGACTACCTCAAGACCCAGCCCAGGGTCCTCAAGATCAACCACCCTTCTCTGCCGGAGGATCCCAGCCATGCTCTGTATAAGAAATACTTTCCCCAAGGGGCAGGCTCGATTTTTACCTTTGAGATCCAGGGAGGCGCCAAGGAAGCCCAGGAATTCATCGACAGGCTCCAGATTTTCTCTCTTCTGGCCAATGTGGCGGATGTAAAATCTCTGGTGATTCACCCGGCGAGTACTACCCATTCCCAGCTCAGTGCCGCGGAACTGCTGGAACAGGGAATCAAGCCGAACACGGTGCGCCTCTCTATCGGTACCGAGAACAGTAAGGACATTATTGCCGATTTGGATCAGGCATTTAAATAGGCCCGGCCCAGGGGATGTGAAGCAGGCTCAAGGCAGGCAATGCGCCTTACCCCGGTTACCCGATTTCCAGTACCATGTTTTCCTCCTCCCAGGCGGTAGAGATTTTCTCTACCGCCTTTTTGCCGAGCGTGATAGGAAGCGGGGCTTATTCAGGCAAAGGAAAGCTTACTGCCTGTATGCGAGGATCCTGAGAATGGGGGGAAATGACCAGGGGAAGACCAAAGACCTCGGTGAGCAGCCCTGCCTTAAGGACCGCATCCGGTTTCCCCAGGGCACGGATTTTTCCCTGATGAACCAGGGCAATACGGTCGGCATAGAGACCGGCCAGGCTGAGGTCGTGGAGGCTCACCAGGGCAGCAAGGCCGCCCCTGGTCATGGAGCGGACCAGATTCATCACCATATACTGATACTTGGGATCCAGGTTATTGGCTGGTTCATCCAAAAGGAGGAGCCGTGCTTCCTGAGCCATGGCCCGGGCAATGAGCACCCGTTGGAATTCACCCCCGGAGAGTTCGGTTACCCGACGGTCTTCAAACCCCGAAAGCCCCGCGGTCATAAGGGCTCGGTCTGTGGCGTCTCGATCCAAAGCCGTCTCTGCCGCAAAGATGCTCCGGTAAGGAGACCGTCCCTGGGATACCACTTCCCGCACCGTAAAAGGCCAGTCAGGGGTAGTGCCTTGAAAGAGAAAACTGATGGAGCTTCCCTTTTCTTTTTTTCCCATGTGCCGGATATCCTTCCCGTCGAGAAAAATCCGGCCTGCCAGGGGTTTCAAGAGGCCCCCGATGGTTTTAAGGAGGGTGGTCTTCCCTCCCCCATTAGGGCCTACCAGGGCCAGGAGTTCCCCGGGTTTCACGGTCAGGGTAATATGGTTCAGTATCCTCCGGCGCTTAAATCCTGCGTGCAGGTTTTCCACTTCCAGTCGGGCTTCGGGGTTTTGAGCTGCCGCTGAGGAACAGGCCGGTTTCATCATCAGAATCGCCCTAAACGCCTGCCCCGGTAGGCCAGCAGATAGATGAAGAAGGGGGCTCCCCCCAGGGACGTAATGATGCCGATGGGGATTTCCATACTTCCCCCAAGGTTCCGGGCGAGGATATCCGCGAGAAGCACCAAAAGGGCCCCTGCGAGCGCCGTAACGGGAAGGAGCTTTTTATGGGTAGGCCCGGTGATCATCCGCATTGCATGGGGGGCGATGAGGCCCACAAAGCCGATGATCCCTGCAGCGGAAACCGCCGCTGCCGCGGCAAGAGAGGCTCCAAGGACAATGCAGAGCCTAGACTTCCGAACATCGGTCCCTAAACTTTCGGCTACTTCCTCTCCCTGCAGCAGCAGATCCAGGGGGCCATGGCTCAAGAACACCATAAGGCAGCCGATGAACATCACCGGCAGGATCGCCGGTAATTCGGTCCAGGAAGCCCCATTGAGGCTCCCCAGGAGCCAGTAATACACCTGATGAAGGGCCTGATCTTTCAATACCAGGATGAGGGAAAGGAGGGCTGAGAACAGCGAGCTCAGGCTCACGCCGGCGAGGAGCAGGGCTGTTGCCGGGGGGGGATTTCCCGCGCTTCGGGATATCGCAAAAGCGAGGAACACCGCTATCAAAGCCCCCCCAAAAGCGCATAGGGCCACCGGGGATACCGGGCCGCTAAGAGAAAGCCCTCCGGTTATTGCCAGAGCCGCCCCCAGGGCAGCCCCAGAAGAGGCGCCAATCACATACGGGTCTGCCAAGGAATTCCGAAAGATCCCCTGAAAGGCCGCCCCCGATACCCCCAAGGAGGCCCCCACCGCCATGGCGAGGATGATCCGGGGAAGCCGAAGCTCGAACAGGATAAGGGCCTCTGTTCCATCCCCTTGGCCGGTATGGATAAACTGCCATACCTGCAAGAGCGCTTCAAGGCGTAAACCGCCGGAACCGCTCAGTAAGGCCCCGAAAAAAGCAGGGATCAGGGCGAGGGCAAGCATGATACTCAGGGGCCCGGTCCTGGGCCGGCGACTCATGGGCACTCCGGCTTACCGGCCATTACGGAGCCCCATGGGTCTGATCCGTTGCAGGCGCCTGCTTTTAAAGACCCGCTGTTTTAAAAGGTCAAATCCGGAAACAGCCTCACTGCCCATAAAGAATATCCGCGATACGCACCACCGCGTCGGCAAGCCGCGGTCCATAGCGATAGAGCATATCCGCATTGACCAGGGCGATATGATTCTGCCGCACCGCAGGAATCACCCCCCATCCGGGCCGGCCGGCCAGGGCCCGGGGTTCTATGATCTTCCCATGATCATCTCCGGCTATGATCCAGTCGGGCTTCCTGCGTACTACCTGTTCGGTACTCACCATAGGCCACTCTTCGTTAAGATCCTCGAAAATATTCATTCCTCCCCCGAGACGGATAGCTTCACTGATAAAGGTCTTACCCCCGGCACTTATCAGGGGTTCATCAGAGAGTTCCCAAAATACCCGGGGTGGTTCCCGGTTCCCCCGGCGTTCTGTTACGCGGCGTATTTTTTCCTGCATCCCTTCCAGCACCTCCTTAGCTCCCCGGAGATTCCCCGTAAGGCTCCCCAGGGTTTCTATGGTTTGATACACCTCCTTAAAGTTCCTGGGTTCTACCGCAAAGAAGGGAAGGGAAAGCCGTTCCAACAGGGTGATAAGCCTCCCGTGCATAAAGGCGGAGATAATAACCATATCGGGCTTTAAACGGGCAATAGTCTCAAGGTTTACGGTGATCCCTGAAAATCCTCCCACCTTAGTCCGGGAGGCTGCCTCCGGGGGGTAATTGCAATACTCCGTAACCCCCAAAACCTGATCCCCCGCGCCAATGGCAAAGAGGATTTCCGTAACTCCCGGGCTTAAACTCACTATCCTCTGGGGAGGACGCTGCAGCGTTACCGGCCTTCCCAGCCCATCCTGTATGCTCAGGGGAAAACCCCTCGGTTCCTGAGGAAAAAGCCCCGCCAGAGTGGTAGCCAGTAATAGCAAGCAGCACAGAACCGTTTTAATGTACACCGCAGGGGTTCCTCCTTCTGTAGGATAGCCTCCTCTGCCCATTTATGCAAGACGAGTACCCATTACCTTCAGGGCGGCCTCAGGTCCTTTGGTACGTCCTTGTAAAACAAGGAAACAGGCTCTCCCGGGGCGGTTTGGGAAAGCGCCCTTTAACCGGATCGCCCTTCCCGCCGGATCTTGGGACCGCGCCACGGGGGGGCGGGGAAGGCCCTATAGTACAGCACGATACTTTACATGACCTTGCCCTGGGTCTTCGAATAGACCGGTCTTGCTTGTTTGGACGGCGGATTATGGTTACCCAAAGGTTCCCCGGTCAACAAGGTAAGCACGCTTGCCTACCGGACTAAGATCCGAGATTACCCTGGCTATCACCGGTTAAGGGGAATTCGACGGAAGAACGGAGTATACCCCAAACAGGGGGAAACCCATCAAAGAACCGCTTCTTACTTGCCGGTCTTGGGTTTCGGGAACCTTCCGGCGTGGCTCGGGGATGTTCCGGCGCGGCTCAGGGATATCCCGGCGCGGCTCAGGAACATTCCCCCATGGTTCGGGAACATTCCGGCATGGCTCAGGGATGTCCCGGCGCGGCTTGGGAACATTCCGGTGCGGCTCGGGGATATCCCGGCGCGGCTCAGGAACATTCCCCCATGGTTCGGGAACATTCCGGCATGGCTCAGGGATGTCCCGGCGTGGCTTGGGAACATTCCGGCGCAGCTTGGGGATGTCCCGGCGCGGCTCAGGAATGTCCCCGCGCGGCTCAGGGATGTCCCGGCGCGGCTTGGGAACATTCCGGCACGGCTCAGGGATGTCCCGGCGTGGCTTGGGAACATTCCGGCGCGGCTCAGGAACATTCCAGCGTGGCTCAGGGATGTTCCGGCGTGGCTCAGGAATATTCCGGCGCGGCTTGGGGATGTTCCGGCGTGGCTCAGGGATGTTCCGGCATGACTCGGGAACATTCCGGTATGACTCGGGAACATGCCCCCATGACGGGGAAATTTTTTACCGGGCGTCGAACTCGCCTTCAGTAATGCTGTTCGGGGACCTGATTATGCCTCTTTGAGTTGAACGTGTCCGGTTCCGAGCTCCGGTTTCTCTGTCCCCACCGCGGTAATTCACCGCTCCCCTGCATTAATCTCATCCGGAGCATGATGTAGCTCCTGCTGAACTAGACTTATCTAGCTCTGAACCGCATGTATCTTACCCGGAACTCCGGTAATCCCCCGCTGAACCGGATTACCCTGAGGTGAGACAAAGCGCAAAAACTCCGCAGGAATGCAGTCCCGGACCTTAATCCGCAAGTACGAAAAGCAACGCTCATGTATCTGAATCAGCGGACTCAGGTCCCCTCGTGTATGAACCTTCATTCGCGGACCTTCCTATTCCATCAAACTCAGGGTGATTAAGCGGGTTTTAGAACGAACCATCAGCGTAATCCCGGGCTAGAGCCCGGGTGGACCCTTTTAACGTGTTCACCATGGTCGCGACCCCCACCCCTCAGGAAGCGTTTCATGAGGAGCGGTCTTTTATCCGGGAAACCGCACGGCTCGTATAGTGCATAACC
>JAITRH010000081.1 GCA_031288495.1 Treponema sp.
CGGGAAAAACCTATCTGGGCAGAGCCCTGGTAAACCCCCGCTCTAAAATAATCGCCCGTATATACAGCCCTTCCAAGGAGGGGATCGATAAAGGCTTCTTCAAGCGCCGGATTCGGGAAGCCCTTACCCGAAGAACCGGGTATGACCTGCACCGGGAATCCGCCCGAATCGTCTTTGGGGAAGGGGATTTTCTTCCGGGGCTCATCATCGACCGCTTCGTAGGTTGGCCCCAGGAAGCCATAAAAGCCGCCTTCTCAGAATGGCCCATCCGGTTCGCTCCGGCTGAAACTGCCCTGGGGCCACCGGGTTCATGGCTTTCGGTGCAGTTCCTCAGTTACGGCATGGATAGCCGCAGGGAAGTAATTCTGGCGGCTCTGGAGGAGGTCTTGCGGAACTTTCCGGCAGGGGAGGACCCCATACCCTTGGGACAGCCCATAGGCATCATCGAGAAATCGGGCGTCCGGTTGCGGGAACGGGAGGGGCTTCCTCCACGGGAAGGGCTCATCGCCGGGACGTTCCCCTCAGGGGGGATCCTGATCTTTGAAAACGGCTTTCCTTTTGGGGTGGATCTTGAGCAGGGGCAAAAGACCGGTTATTTTCTTGACCAAAAGGAAAACCGCCGCAGCCTCAAAGGCTGGATCGCGCCGGGGGGCCGGATCTTGGATGCCTGTTCCTATACCGGGAGCTTTGGTATTCACGCCGCCCGTTTCGGCGCGGCTTCGGTCCATGCGGTGGATGTCTCTGGGGAGGCCCTCAAACAAGGGGTGCGCAATGCCCGGTTCAACGGGGTGGAGGATCGCATTATCCCGGTGGAAGGGGATGTTTTTGATGTGCTGCGAACCTATGAACGTACCCGGAAGGAAGGGTTTGATCTCATCATCCTGGATCCTCCGGCTTTTGCCAAAACCCGTTCTTCCCTGGAAGGAGCCCTCCGGGGATACAAGGAA
This sequence comes from Treponema sp., assembly GCA_031288495.1. Classification (GTDB taxonomy): domain Bacteria; phylum Spirochaetota; class Spirochaetia; order Treponematales; family Breznakiellaceae; genus JAIRLU01. The sequence continues at coordinate 948 of JAITRH010000081.1, forward strand.
ATGAACCTGAGGGCTTTGAAGATCCTCCATAAAGGAGGGGTGCTGGTAAGCTGTTCGTGCAGCCACGCCCTTGATGAACACCGGTTCAAGGGCATGGTGGTGGAAGCCGCCCGAGACGCGGAACGCCGGCTCATACAGCTTGATTTTCGGTATCAAGCTCCGGATCATCCCATTCTGCTCGGGTATGATGAATCCTTATATCTCAAATGCGGGTTTTACCGGGTCTTGTAGCACCTTGGCAAGCAGCATCCCCCGTGGGTACTGGAACCGGGAGGCCCTATCCGCCCGCTTACAGGGGGAGCCCTTTTCCGGTAAAGGCTTGTGGCCCTTCAGAAGAAATCCTGAGCCGGCGGGAACCGGGACCTGGAAATTTATTTAGATTATAGGTAGTATCCTTGAAATCCCTATAGGAAACTATTAAGGTAATATATATAAGGAGTACTTATGTCTAAAATTGTATTAATCGGGGCGAATCACGCCGGCACTGCTGCGGCCAACACGATCTTGGATAACTATCCTCAGCATACATTGGTTATTTTTGACGGTAACAGTAATATCAGTTACCTTGGGTGTGGTACTGCCCTCTGGATTGGACGGCAGATCGATAAGCCCGACGGCCTCTTCTATGCTTCCAAAGATACCTTCGTCGCTAAAAAGGCGGAAGTGTACCTGGAAACCGAAGTGGGCCGGATAGATTTCGCGGCAAAACAGGTCTATGGCATAACGAAAACCGGTAAGGAGATCCCTGAATCCTATGATAAACTCATCATTGCCACCGGTTCTCTGCCTATTACCCCGAAGATCAAGGGCTTGGACCTCCCCAATGTAACCTATGTCAAGCGTTTTCAGGATGGGCAGCAGATAAACCGGCTGCTGGATCAGCGGGATATTAAAACCGTGGCAGTGGTTGGGGCAGGTTATATCGGGGTTGAGCTTGCCGAGGCGGTCCAACGCAGGGGAAAGGAGGTGCTTCTTTTTGAAGCCGCTCCCACGTCCCTTTCCACCTATTACGACGAATGGTTCACCCATGATATGGATAAATTCCTGGGAGATCATGGTGTCGGCCTCCACTTTGGAGAGCTGGTTCAGGAAATCGCCGGGACTGATAAGGTCAAGGCCATCATCACCAACAAAGGGGAATACCCAGTGGATCTGGTTGTCATGGCCATAGGGTTCCGTCCCAACACCGCCCTCGCTGCCCAGGATCTGGAGACCTTCTCCAACGGCGCCTATAAGGTCAACCTGAAACAGGAAACCAGCAAACAGGATGTCTATGCCATTGGAGACTGCGCCACGGTGTACAGCAATGCCCTGGGTTCTCAGGCCTATATTGCCCTGGCCACCAATGCGGTGCGGAGCGGGGTTGTGGCAGGGCATAACGCATCGGGAACTCCCCTGGAATCGGTGGGGGTGCAAGGGTCCAATGGGATCTGTATCTATGGATACAAGATGGTATCCACCGGACTAAACCTCAAAGCTGCGGAAAAAGCGGGTTTTACCCCGGTCTATACCCAATTCGAGGATACCCAGAAACCGGCGTTCATTAAAGAGGATAACCATACCGTTAAGATCCGCATTGTCTACGATAAAGCTACCCGTCGAGTTTTAGGGGCCCAGATGGCCTCATACCAGGATATCTCCATGGGTATCCATCTGTTCTCCCTGGCGATTGAGGAGCAGCTCACCATTGATAAGCTCAAGCTGCTGGATATTTTCTTTCTCCCTCATTTCAACCAGCCCTATAACTATATTACTATGGCGGCCCTCTCGGCTAACTAAGGAAGGAACAATCCCGGCATAAACCCATAGCATCACGGTTTGCATAGAGAACGGGGCTTTTTTCTGCCCCTTCTCATGAAAGATGAAACCCTAAAAACGCTGGGCTAGACGAATCTAGCCATGAAGCAGGTTCAACTCCTCGGGACCGGTTCCCCGGTGATGGAAGGGGCCGGACTTTTTATGGGTTTCATCTCTTTCTTAAATAAGGAATTTGAAACGGGCTGTGGACGCTGAGAAAAAAGGGGCAATCTAAGAATCCACGCAACCCCGGACAGGGGGAAAGGATTAGACAATCTGGAAGCGGTTCCCAGCAATCGGGATGTTCCTTGGGTATATAAGGGCTTGAGCATATCCAGAAAGGAGTTTATTTTTATCTTATGAATACTATGATTGTTATTGTTGGTGGTCTAGGAATTCTGGTAGTGTTATTGGTCATTGTGTTGATGGATCGTTTAAAGCAAGGCGGTTCTAGTTCACATAAACGGGCTAAAAATCAGGAATTGCTGTTTAAACAGGCAAATAAACGGCTTGAACAAACCCCCCGGGATCCGGAATCCCTGATTACCGTAGGGGATATTTATTTTCAGGAACATAATTGGAATGCGGCTTTTAAAACGTATGAAATTTTAGCCGAATTATCGCTGACCAACAAGGAGATTAATGTCTTTGAGGTCCACCTACGCTATGGTCTTGCAGCTTTACAGGTGGAAAAGCCGGATGAGGCCTATAAAGCCTTGATCTTAGCCCGTTCCCTGCAAGCCACAGATTTTGACGTCAATTATAACTTAGGGATTCTTGAATTTCAAAGAAAGAATTATGAAAAAGCTGCTTATATGCTTATTCAGGCGTGCAAACAGAACCCTGAACATCCCCAGGCGCTTCGCTATCTGGGAGATTCCTTTGTCAACCTCGGTAAATACCGAGAAGCCCTCCCCCTCATCCGTAAAGCCATTGATTTTGCTCCCACCGATAAGGAATGCCTCTATACTTTGGCAACCTGTTATTTTGAGCTTGGCCGAGTTGATCAGGCCCTAAGTATCTTCTTGCATCTCCGTATTGATCCGTTCCTGGGAGCCAAGGCGTGTCTCCAGGCAGGAAACATTCATATAGCCCAGCATCAACCCGTAAATGCCATCCAAGATTTTGAAATCGGGCTTAAACATGAAAAGAATAGTTCCCCGGAGGTGATGACGGAGATGCGCTACCGCCTGGCTACGGTTTATCTTGGACAAAATGAAATAGGAAAAGCCTTAAACTTGCTGGAAGTGATCCGTTATGACAACCCCGGTTATAAAGACGTCAGTGCTTTAATAGAGCGGTACCAAGAACTCAATGTCAATAAAAATTATCAGATCTTCATGCTGTCCCCGAGCGCGGATTTTATCGCCTTATGCCGTAAGATCGTGTTAAGCTATTATATGCAATCGAAAGTAAAAATACTCAATATCACGAATAGAAGTGAATGGGTCGATATAACCACTGAGATCGAAACCACCCAATGGTCGGATACGATTATATTCCGGTTTATCCGAACCCTCGGTTCCATAGGGGAATTGGTTATTCGAGATTTTCACGCCCGCCTAAAAGAAGTGAAAGCCGGTAAGGGGATTTGTCTCAGTTGCGGTAAATATTCCGAGGAAGCCCGCCGGTATACGGAGGCCCGCATTATTGATCTCATAGAAAAAGACAAACTCATGGCTATCTTGAATACCGTGGATGCCCGGATAAATTCTTCTACTGCTATGGCGCATAAGTAAAGAAAATCTATGCCGGGCTCACCGATGAAAAGAGGTAAAATTCTACCGGTGCCTGTTCTAAAGAAAGAAATCCTCTAACACAGGAACTTCTGAGACCTCCTCCAAGGCCCTCCCACAGGGCTTGAAAGAAATAATCAAGAAGATTCTCATGCGCCTGACATAACTAGGACAAGAATCTTCTTGCTTATTTTTATGAAATACCGCATCTAAACGTCGGTAGCAGGTAAATCTCCCTGCTTACCTGCGTCTAGGCTCCTTTTTGCGATCTGCGGTGATGCAGGATAAGAATCTATCTACCAGCTATTACCATAACCGACACTCCGCTCCCGCCGAGGTTTGTCCATTGCTTCATTCACCCTCAGCTGGCGGCCTTCAAATTCGCGACCGTTAGTACCTGCGATAGCAGCACTTGCTTCTTCATCGCTACTCATTTCGATAAATCCAAATCCTTTAGAATTGCCGGTTTCACGATCGAAAATGATCTTAGCAGAGGCAACACTTCCAAAACCTGAAAACAGATTACGAAGCCCATCTTCCGTGGTGTTGTACGAGAGATTACCGACATACAATTTCTTGGCCATTGAGAAAATTCCTTCACCCGGATTAAACCAGCGCATGCTGATTTGGTGCGTCCGGGCACGCTGTTATTCACGCCCATTAACCATGGACGACTCCAATCTCCTGAGAGGAAACAATACTCCCCCGGGAGCGTATGGGATGCAAAAATAAGACAAACATGGATTGAGCAGAACATTGAGAAGGGAAAAGCAGCATCCTTAAACTTTTGAAAACCGGTACATCTAAAACAGAATCACCATACCATAGCATATTCAAAAACGTATCCTATTGTCTTACATAACGATATCCTAGTTTTCCCATAATGTCAAGCATTATTTGCCTTTTTGTATATTTTTTATAAAATTTGTAATAACCAATGATTATTTCCTGGAACCATTGGAAAAAGGGCTTGCTTTGTAAATCCTTTTTATATTAATAGAAAAGTTTAGAAAAAATTAAGAAAAGGGCTGCCACAGCCGGCTGCCCTCATGGGCATCTGGTAAAGGGGTCGGGAGCCATTAAGACCACAGCCCCATACCTAGCCTCATTCTAGGGGTTTATCCTGATTATGCCTTTCTCAACCTTGCCTCCCTATCATAAGTGGGTTAGTATAATAAAACTATGTTTGATGACTGTATTATCATGGCCGGAGGGTCCGGAACCCGGCTCTGGCCCGCGAGTAATTCAAAACGGCCCAAGCAGTTCCTCTCGGTCTCCCGGCATACTTCCCAGAGCGGGGATTCTCTTGGGGGCCCTACCTTTTTCCATGCTGCTCTTGAACGCGCCTTGGCATTGATTGATAGAGACGGGGACGGGCGGGTTATCATCATTGCAGGAGAAAGGCATGTGCCCTTTATCATCAAGGCCTGCGGGCTTTTGAAGGAGGCTTTGGAAGATCGCTTGGTACTCATTCCAGAACCAGCGGCGAAAAATACCGCTGCGGCCATTGCCTTGGGAATCACCTATGTGCAAAGGGTATCCAAAGGTGAACGGACTATCCTGGTACTCACCAGCGATCATAGTATTCAGCCTTTGGAAGCCTTTAAGGCCAATGCCCTCACCGCAGAAACCTTTGTCCGGCAAGAAAACCTGGCGGTTTTTGGCATTCCCCCCCGTTCCCCTGCAAGCGGATACGGGTATATCGAAGCCGCGGAAGGGCTTTCCCTGCCTGGGGACTTAGGGGCCAGGGTATTCCGGGTTGCCTCGTTCCGGGAAAAACCGGATAGAACCCTGGCGGAACAATTCATTGCCGCAGGGACTTTTTACTGGAATTCCGGGATGTTCGCCTTTTCTTCGGGTTTTATGTTGGGTGAATTTACGCGGCATGCTCAGGAAGTCATAGCGCCCTTTACCCGGCTTTCCGCACCGGAGGAAACGGCCTATAGGAATACCCAAGGGCTACGGATACTTACTCAGTGGCCGGGCTTACAAGCGGTGTATGCCCAGGTGCGGGCTACTTCTTTTGATTATGCCATAGCGGAAAGATGTACCCAAACCGTGATGGTAGCCGCGGATTTTGCCTGGCTCGATGTGGGAAGCTGGGATGATTACGCGGGGATCCTGGGGGATACGGGATCCGAGGTATACCGGAGCGGAGGGAAGCCCTGTTTTGTCGATGCAGATATACCGGTGGCCCTTTGCGGTGTGGAAGACCTGATCGTGGTGGTCCGTTCAGGTATAGACGGTACCGCTCCTTCGGTATTGATTGCCAAACGGGGAGAAACCCAGAGGGTTAAGGAAATTGTGGAACAGATCCGCGCCGCAGGCAGGACAGAACTCCTCTAAGGGGTACTGCAGGAGGCCTCCGGGGCGGGGTGCGGGACTTTTTCTTCCTTACATTAAAACCCAAAGGGCTTGCGGGAAAGGCTTATGGATGACCTTCTTACCAGAAAAGGTTCTTATGGCAGGGCCGGGGCGGACCGGTTGCAACACCGGAACCTTGGAAACCGGCTTAGACTAGGGGGCCTAGGCTCCCTAGGACTAATTGGCCTAGATCCCCTATTCCTACGGCTATTGTTCAGGGACTCCTGAGCAAACCTGGGGGAGGGCCCCGGAATACCTGAGGGAGGGTGCAGACTATCCTGATCTCCCTCTCCCTGTATCCCCGGGAAGGCATGAATTTTTCTGATATACAGAACCAGGCGCGTATGCTATACTAGCTTACAATAGCGAGACGAGAGAAGAAGACAGGAACCAATGAACCCGCGGTGTTGCGGGTTATACTTACAGGAAAGCGAGGTTTTACTATGGTTATTCTTACACTGAATTGCGGATCATCCTCCGTCAAGTATCAGGTGTACGACTGGGATGCGAAGGATATTCTGGCCGTAGGAGTCGTGGAAAAGGTTACCTTTGCGGGTTCTTTCATTGGCCATAAAGCCAAGGGTAAGGAAGAGTACACGGTCCAGCATGACTGTCCAACCCATACGGAAGCGGTGAATCTCATCATCAAGACCCTCATGGATCCGGAACATGGGGTCATCAGGGATATGAGCGTCATCAAGGCCGTAGGGCACCGGGTACTCCATGGAGGGGATAAGTTTACTAAGTCGGTCATTGTGGATGATGCCGCGATGCAGGCCTTCAATGGGGTGAAGGATCTGGGTCCCCTGCATAACCCTGCCAATATTATGGGTATTGAAGCTGCCAAGAAAGTGCTTCCCGGTGTGCCTCATTGTGCGGTGATGGATACGGCTTGGCATCAAACCATGCCCCCGGAATCCTTCCTCTATGCTATGCCGTATGAATGGTACGAGCAGTATGCGGTCCGCCGCTATGGATTCCATGGGACCTCTTTTCTCTACACCGCGAAACGGGCCGCCGTACTTCTTGGAAAGGACCCCTTCAAGACGAACCTCATCATTGCCCATTTGGGGAACGGTTCTTCTATAAATGCGGTTAAGGACGGTTGTTCTTTCGATACTTCCATGGGCATTACCCCCCTGGAAGGGCTGGTCATGGGAACCCGTGCAGGGGATGCGGACTTGGCGGCGCCCTTCTATGTCATGCGGAAAACCGGCATGAGCCCCGGAGAAATGGAAAGCGCCCTGAACAAGAAGTCCGGTCTCTTGGGTATTACCGGCCAGTATGCCGACCGCCGGGACATCCAGGCCGCGGCGCTGAAAGGGGATACCCGGGCACGGCTTGCCCAGGACATGGAAGCCTACCGGGTAAAGAAATACATCGGCGCCTACAAAGCGATCCTGGGCCGGGTAGATGCCCTGGTCTTTACCGCAGGGGTGGGGGAATTCGCCACCTTCATGCGGAAGAAGATCCTCCAGGGGCTTGAAGGTATCGGTATCGTCTACGATCCTGAAAAGAACGATCTCTCCCATACGCGAAATACCGAAACCCGGATCTCCACGGATACCTCTCCTATACCCATATTCGTTATTCCCACAGACGAGGAATTGGTCATGACCGAAGATGCCTATGCTTTGATGAAGGGAACCTATGATGTCCACACGCAGTTTACCTATTCCTTCCAGAGCAAGGACTATGTAAACAAGGGAAGGGCCGAAGGCCTTAAAGAAGAATTGGCCAAGCATCCCGAACTGAAGGCTATTATTGCAGCGGCACCTTAACAAGACCCGGTATATCAGGAAGCGCCGGGTCCCTTTATATGGGAAAAAGCCCTTTTTGCAAGGTCATCATAAAAAGGGGGCTCTGCTTCTTGGTACGCCTCACGGTCATGGGAGTTCCACAGGGCGAGCGCATTAAAAATCTTCACGGAACAATTACCGAAGCTTCCGTTTGATCGGCAAATCCCGATTGGAATAACAAGTGTTCAAGATATTCTTCCGACCAGGCCGTCTGTTTGATCCTGCTGGCGATACTTCTCGTTGACCCGGTATCGGATCGGGCCAGGGAAAGGGCGATTTTACGAATAAACGCCCTATGCTCCCCGGGGCGTTGCCGCCCCCTCGCTGGAAACCGAAACGCGAAACGAACCAAACCCCTCAAGGTTTACAGACTGCCCCAACTTGAGAAAAGTAGGCAAAACCTCTACCAAATTGGAGAGAACACTCTGAACATCCCCCAGAGAAATGGCCGACCGCCCCTCAATCTCCTTTGAAATGTCCTTGAACCCTACGTTCCAGGACTTTTCCTGCGTCAAATACCATTTTGACTTGGTTAAGTCCTGTGGATTCTTTTTCTGAATTTTCCTGAGCCAAACCGCCATATATGCCTCCATTCCATTAAAATTTGCCTTTAGAATGGCATAAAACGAGAAAAAGGTCAAGAGATTTTGTTACGAGATGCGCTACTCTTAACTGAGAGAAGCGGTACTCTTTGGCAAGAGATGCGGGAGTCTCAGGCCGGAGATGCGGTG
>JAITRH010000091.1 GCA_031288495.1 Treponema sp.
GAATCAATGCCGGGAGGTACGGATTGATCCGGTGAACGGTTACAAAGGTAGGATTATGTCATGGAAGGGTAAACAGCCCCTAGGGGTGGCGGAATAGTTCTCATCGTTTTGCATCCGACATACTTTAACCCTCAAAGCAAGCGGCGCATGCCTCTTAATGAGCCAAGACTTCCGCCGCTGCGGCTCTGGACAATCGATCATTGATGGCAGGTCCCAGTCCCGCGTCAGGAACCCTTTCCGCCCGTATACGGGAAACCCCGATCTTGTCCAGCTCATGCAGCAGATCAAAGAGCCGGGCCGCAGCTTCACCGAGGCTCCCCCCTTCCGAAAGCAAGCGGATCCGGGAAGTCCCCCCGGGTTCAAGGTCGTAAGGGCGATCCAGCCCCTGTACCCAGGCATCCCGGGAACGACGGTCAAAAAACAGGTAGCCTGCTGAGGGCTCGTAAGGCAGGAGGATCATTTCCTCCCGGCGATGCAGGGTAAGGGCGGTTCGGGGAGCGTAATGGCTTTTGAGCTGCCCTGGGGAGTGAGGCATCCTGCCTTGTTCCGCCGAGGGGCCCTCCACCGCGCCCAGGATCGCTTCGATCCGTTCCCGGGGTGTTCCGCCGGGACGGAGTATCCGTGGAGAACCGGCGCTCAGGTCCAATACCGTGGATTCCACCCCGATACTGCAGGGGCCCCCATCAAGAATAAACGCAAGCTGGTCCCCCAGTTGTTCCTGTACATGCTCCGCCCTTGTGGGAGAGAGGTAGCCGAAAGGATTGGCGCTGGGCGCGGCCACTGCCCCGGTAGAGCGGCGGATCAGCTGCTGCGCCACCCTGTGATCCGGGAAACGGACCGCTACGGTGGGAAGTCCGCTCGTAGCCAGATCCGGGACCTCCGGCTGTTTAGGGAGGATCAAGGTCAAAGGTCCAGGCCATAAACAAGCGCAAAGCACATCAAGCTTGTTTCGTACAGCCGGCTCCAGGGAAGGGATAGCGGCTATACGCTCAAGACTGTCCCGCTCGGCAATGTGGATAATCAGCGGATCAAAACGGGGCCGGCCTTTTACCGCAAAGATCCTTGCCAGGGCATGTGGGTTAAATCCGTCGCCCCCTAAGCCGTACACGGTTTCCGTGGGAAAAGCCACCAGCAGCCCCGCCCTCAGGGCCTCGGCAGCCCGTTGAAGCCCTTCATCCGAAGGCGCAAGGATGTTCATGGGGTTCCTCTTTGCTCCTTACGCATAGGCGCCTATAACCAATGCCGGTGCTTGAAGAACAAGAGCATCCCCCCCGCGATGAGCACCATGACTCCCCAGGTGATGGGATAGGCATAGGGATAGGTCAATTCAGGCATATAGGCGAAATTCATACCGTAGACCCCCACAATAAAAGTCAGGGGAATAAAGATGGTGGAAATGATGGTTAATACCTTCATGACCTTGTTCATCCGGTTTGAGAGAGCGGAGAGGTTCACCTCCATCACCCCTGTCAAGAGTTCCCGGTAGGTCTCCAGGGTTTCCACCACCTGAATCACATTATCCTGCAGGTCCTTGAGGAACGGTTCAAGCTCGAGGGTAATGAGGTTTGAATCCAGGCGCAGGAGGCTTAGGAGGTTTTCCCGCAGGGGCCACATAATCCGCCGTACCCGTATGAGGGTTTGCTTGACCTTTTGGAGATCCGAGATCAGGGCCGTATCGTTTTCATCCAGCGCCCGTTCCTCAAAGCCCTCGATACCGTTACCCAGGGTATCCAGGGCGAGGAAATACTCATCCACTACGGAATCAATGATCACGTATGCCAGGTAATCCGCGCCCATCCTCCGGATCCTGCCGATATTATCCAGGATCCGCCGCCGTATACCGGTAAAGGAATCACCGGGAATTTCCTGGAAGGTGATAACCGTATCCTGGGTCAGTATAAGACTTACCTGATCAAAGCCCATTTCCTCCCCATCCCGGATGAGGGCCTTAAGGGTGATAAAAAGATACGCGGCAAATTCTTCAACCTTGGGCCGCTGTTCTATGTCGAGGATATCTTCTACCGTCAGGGGATGAATATTGAAGGTTTCTGCCAAAGGGTGCAGGGCCCGGGGATCCTTAAGGGCCTTGATATGTATCCAGGTAAGCCCGCCGGTATTCCGGTAGGATAATAATTCCTCTACCGTATCCGTGGTTTTTATCCATGCCCCGACCGGATCATAGCCTATAATAGAACACTCCATATCCTCACCATACTATACCGAGGGAGTACCGGCAAGTACCACCGCCTCCCAGATTGCGGGAACCGGCCCGTTACCGTTGCACCCACCTGGGCATAGCGCTCTTGGCGCTGCCGGTTCTTGGGCCCTACCGGGCGCGGCTTGCAGGGTAATGTGCTTCGCACATTACCTGAGGAGTTTCCCTTCGGGAAAGTCCTCACGCAACCAGTAACCGGGGGACATCCTTAACTGACCTGTGGGGACGCACCTAAGGAGGGTGCGGGAACACCCCTAGTCCGAGGAAGGCTAGGCAAGCTAGTCCGAGGGGGGCTAGGCAAGCTAGTCCGAGGAGGGCTAGGCGAGCTAGTCCGAGGGGGGCTAGGCAAGCTAGTCCGAGGGGGGCTAGGCAAGCTAGTCCGAGGGGGCCTAGGCAAGCTAGTCATAGAGAACCTATTCCACCTAGCTCCAGAGGGCGGGGTGAACTAGCTCCAGGGGGCGGGGCTAACGAGCAATCGGGATAGGGTTCCCCCGGTCAACAGGGTAAGGGGCGAGAAAACAAAAGAAGTCCCCTCGGACCGAAGGTCCGCCTGACCGGGATTACACCCCTTTTCATCCAAACAATCCGCTTCATCGGTGTCGGGCCTTAGCCTGCAATCAGTGGACCTCTTTTGGTTTCAAGCCCCTTACCGGGTTGACCGCGGCACCCCAGCTCCCCAGGTATTGCGGGAACCGGCCCGTTACCTGTGCACCCCCTGGGTTATGGCGCTCTTGGTTCTGCCGGTTCTTGGGCCCTTACCGGGCGCGGCTTGCAGGGCGCGCCCGGTTTTTCGGTTGCCCAAAGATTTGATACGGTCCTGTGTCTCAGGGGCATACCAATCGGGTTATCCCGTTTTTTTCGCCGTCCCGGATGGGACGATACCTGGTTCCTGGAGTCTAACTTCTTTATCGTATTGATGAGGCTTTTGTTCGCCATGGGGCTCTCCGGCCTAATCCGTAGCTTACTCGGGTGCATGGTTAAGAAGGAGACCCTCTGTGGAAAGCATGAACCATAAAAAGGCGAAGACCCATGGCCCCGGTCTGCCTGCTTCGCCTTCGCGGTTAGTTTCCCTGTTATGGGCGGCTCGTGAACTGCAGCGCCCCAAGCTCAAGCCTTCCACCCGGGCGATCAGGGGATATCGATCATCACCTTAACCACCTCAGGGTGTCCTGCAGCGGCATACTCATAGGCCGCAACCGCATCGTCAAAGGGGAAGACCCTGCTAATAAGCCGCTTCACGTCGATCTTCCCCGCGCTCACCAGGGCAAGGGCCCGGTCAAAGGCGTTGGTATACCGGAATATGGTGGCAATACGGATACCCCGGGCCTGCAGCAGGGTTACATCCAGGGGAACCGTACCGTTCAGCATACCCACGAGGACCACCTTCCCGCCCGGTTTGGCGCACTTGAAAAAGTCGGGGTAAACCCGGGGGCTTCCCGAAGCTTCGATGATGATATCCACGCCCCGGCCGCAGGTTTCCTGAAGAATCCGGTCGAGGAGGTTCTCCGTACCGGTATTGATGGGCGCCACCTGAGCATAGGATGCGGCAATCTTCAGTTTCTCCCCTTTGACATCAGACACAAAGACCTTACTGCACCCTCCGGCCAAAACAGAAAGGGTACTCATGATACCGATGGTTCCCGCGCCGATCACCAGGGCCGTATCTCCCGGACTAATATGGGCCTGCTTTGCCGCCTCAATGCCGATAGCCAGGGGTTCCATCATGGCTCCCTCCCGGGGGCTTAAGCCGGGCGGAACTTTGAAACAAAAGGGGGCAGGATGCACCACGGTTTCCCGTAGGCACCCATGTACCGGCGGGGTGGCCCAAAACACCACGCCGGGATCGAGGTTATACCGGCCGGCCAAGACCTCTGGGGAAAATGCCCGGGGGATCCCCGGCTCCATGCAGACTAGATCTCCCAGAGCGACATTGGTTACGGCGGAGCCCTTTTCAATGACCACCCCTGCAGCCTCATGGCCTAGGATCATCGGTTCCTGGAGGATAAAATCACCGATGGCCCCTTCCAGATAATAATGGATATCGCTGCCGCAGATACCGCAGGCTTGTACCTGTATTCTCACGTCCTGTGGCCCCAGGGTCTCTTCGAGGGGAAAATCCCGGAGCTTCAGGTGTTTGGCTTTTTCCAAAACCAAGGCTTTCATGGTTATACTCCTATGGGTTACGAGGTATTGCTTCGCCGAGCTTCCCGCAAGAAGCCGAGGCCTAGATACCACTAAAAGTAAGGGTCCGCAACCGGTTCCTCCTCGGTTTCATCGGAGATGCCCTGGGCTTCCAGGACCTCCGCGAGGTAGGCCGGATCAAAGAGGGCCGCCGCTTTATCCGCCATAGTGCGGGTAAAATAGGCGGTAATCTGGAGGGACGTCCGGGAATCATCCGCGCTGGGCATGAGGATGTCCCGGGCTTCCCGCTGTACTACGGTAAAATAGGGGCTATTCCCCTTAAACCGATACCCCAAGTCCACCCGGGGATAGGAACAGGCGTTCACGGAAAAAGCAAACTGTCCCCATTCAACCTTGGCGCCGGTGCCTCCGTAGGCGGCCCGGGATTTTGCGGCCCGGGTGCTGAGATTCCGGGCCGCAAAATCCGCCTGGTACTGCCGCACCGCGGCGATGAACCTATCCCTCCCCGCTCGATCCCAGTACTGCCGATAGATAACCGTCTGGTATCGAAACTCCAGGGAAACCGTATCATCCCGAGGGTTAAACTGCACAGGAACCTCCTTGGTATCCAAGGCGGAGGAGAATACCTGATTAAAGGCAATGCTTACCGACCCCAAGGGAATAGGATCCACATCAGCGATCATAGGGCTTTTCTTAGGCCCCTGGCTTACACAAGATACCGCGAATAACACCGGAAGTACCCAGCAGCCTATCGTTTTCATAACCTGTACCATATACCCAGCATACCTCATAAAACTACGCCCGGTAAGGGCCATAACCGGACAAAAGCCTTTAGTTTTGCAACTTCTGGAAACCCCGGTTTCCCCCTGCCGGGCAGGAGACCCCTGGGTGGGCATAACCCTATGGGTTTCTGTATACAGCCTTAAGGAGGAAGGGATGTTGACCTGAGGGCAGGTACATGATGGGACGGTTGCGGCGGAACTGAGGGAAGATAGAGTAGGGAGTGGGGCCTTTCGCTCAAGGGGGGAAAACAAGCATCCGCTCCTTACGGAGTAAAGGTCAAAGGGGGTTTCAGTTCCCCGGTGATCCCTTCATAGATCACGGAACCGCAGGGGTTCTCGGTCTTTGTAAGGGATCTTTCCTGACCGGTAAACAAGCGTCGTACAGAGGCGTCTATAGCATCGGTTTCATCTTCGCTGGCCGATACGTCAGGCCGGGTCTCCCCGGCGCAGGGATTGATTATTTCCCGTATGAGTTCATATTCCATAGGATTCAGCCTCCTCCTCTCATGGGGGTATATTCCCAAACAGGGAGGCCGCGTCCGCAAGATACCCTTTCCCCGTAGCTTATGCGGAAGATGGCCCCCCGGTCATCCTCTCCAAAGCTGATTGCCTTGGGATGGCACACCTTTACGCAGGTTCCACGGCCGGTACACGCGCCCCGTTCCCCTGGGGACCCCGTATCCCGTAAACCTCGTATCTCCCCCATCGTAGATACTTCTAGGATATGTCCAGGGGTGTTTCCCAATGGAGGGAACGGTACCTCCCACAGGTTAAGGAGATACCCTGTTCCTGGTTCACCCGACGGTACTACCGGGACGGATACGAAGCAGCCCGAAACCCTTATGAAGGGAAGCCCTTTCCCTTGCCCCTGTTTGCTTGCCCCCTGGGGCGGGCCTTAAGCAAGCGGGGGTGTTCAAGGGCAGGACCGGGGGCTCTTCGGCCATTCCTTATGGGCCTTAAACTCCCTGGAGGGCTGGTAGAATAGCATTATTTTTTTGTATTTTTTTATAATCCTCTCTTCCAATTACCATAGGGATGTATTATGGTAAAGGATAATATGAAAAGTCTCGGACCCTGTCTGTATTGCCTCTTAGGGATGGCGGTGGTGGCAGTGTTGGTCGGCTGTGAATCCAAAAACATACCCCATACTGCGGAAACGGTTCCCGTGTATAATTCCTTTCGGGATATACCCGGAGTAAGCCCGGAAGAAATTCGGGCAATCGAAGCGCTGCTCACCGAGTATGATGCCTTTAGTTACGGCATGACCTTGCGGACGGAAGCCTTTTATATCAGTCCGGATGTCATAAGCGGCTACTCGGCCCGGCTCTGCCAGTGGCTCACCGGGTTGTTCGGTATCGAGTTCAAGCCGAGAATCTATCCCTGGGATGATCTGATGTCCGGTTTTAACGCCATGACGATCGATTTTACCGGAGAACTGAATACCGACTCGGAAAACCGGCGGCTTTATTATATGACGGATACCATAGTCCAACGGTCGATCAAAAAGATAGGCCTTCGCCGGTCTGAAACCGCGGTTCCCCAGCGCGGCCCCCGGTACGGGTTTCTGGAAAACAGCGGTATAGAACGGGCTATCAGGCCCTTTTTACCCAAAGATTACACCGGCGTTCCCGTGAAAAACCATGCCCATGCCTATGAGCTGCTCACGAGCGGGGCGATCCATAGCTATTTTGACGATGAAAGTGCGGAAGCGGCTTTTAGCCCCTACCAGGATGTGGTCTTTGAAAGTTTTTATCCCCACATGCCCTATTCGGTTTCCTTTTCAACCAGAAATCCCCGGCTTTTACCTATGGTGTCGGTGCTCCAGAAGTACCTTGACCGGCATGGGGCCTCGTATCTGACAAAACTGTACAACCAGGGCCAGCAAGAGTACCGGCGCCACCAATTCTTTGAGCTCCTTAGCCCAGAGGAACAAAAATATCTGCAGGTCCATCAGAATCCTGCGGCCGTTGTAGGGGTGGTTATGAAATCCGACAATTACCCTATTTGTTTTTACAATACCCAGGAACGGCAGTGGCAGGGAATCTCGGTGGATATCCTCAATGAAATTAGCAAGTTGACGGGCATCAGTTTCCGCACGGTCAACCGGAGAACCGATGAACTGCCGGTTCTTTTGGATATGGTGGTCCAGGGAGAAGTCTCTATGATTACCGACCTCGTCCGCTCAGCCACGTGGGAGCATCAGTTCATCTGGACCAATGATCCCTATTTAAGCGATTATTACGCCCTGCTCTCAAGAAGCGACTATGAGGATATAACCATCAATACGATCCCCTATGTCAAGGTGGGCTTGATTACCGATTCGGTCTATGCCGAGGTATTTGGGGAATGGTTCCCGCACCATCCTTATACGGTTCAATATACGAGCCTTATGGAAGGCTTTGACGCCCTGGAAGATCGAGCAATCGATCTCTTGATGGCTTCCCGGAACCTGCTCTTAGCCATTACTAATTACCACGAGCGGCCTGGATTCAAGGCGAATTTTGTGTTTGATCAGCCCTATCATGCCGAATTCGGTTTCAATAAAGATGAACCTATCCTGTGTTCGGTGGCGGACAAGGCCCTGGACTTTATCAATACCGAGCAGATTGCCGACCGGTGGACCCGCCGGGTCTTTGATTACCGGGGAAACCTGGCCCGGGCTCAACGGCCTTACTTTGTGGGTCTTTCTATCCTCCTGCTCGTGGTGTTGGTGCTTCTTACGATCCTCCAGATACGGAGTAGGCAGATGGAAAAGTACCTGGAAGAGACCGTATCCAAACGGACGGCGGAACTGGAAGTGCAGACCAGGCTGGCCGAAGCCGCTTCCCAAGCCAAAAGCCAATTCCTCGCTTCCATGAGCCATGAAATCCGTACCCCCATGAACGCCATCATCGGTATGAGCGACCTCATGCGTACCGATAACCTGGATAAAGTCCAACAGGGTTACTTCACGGATATAAAAAAAATGGCCAAGGCCCTCCT
>JAITRH010000158.1 GCA_031288495.1 Treponema sp.
GCCCCTTCCCCCTGCTTTAAGGAAGGCGGATCAGGTGCTTATGATCCGGCAGTACCGTTTCTTTCCCGCCCGCAACACCAGTTCCCCTTCCCCGGAAAACTGGTCCCAGGTGATGAGGGCGTGTATATCGGTAAGCCCCTGCAGCGCATCCGCGGTCCCCGCAAAGGCCCCTCCCTGTTGTACCAGCCGCCGGGCTTCGCTTTTGGTAGCAGCCAGCCCCGCGTCGGCAAAGAGATCCACCACGTTATACCCGGCCTCAAACTTCTGCCGCGGCATCCGCACCAGGGGCATAGCGGCGGTATCTCCTCCGGGACCGCCAAAAGCGGCCCGGGCTCCTGCCATGGCCTTATCCGCTGCTTCCGTACCGTGGATCAAGGCGGTAACTTCCCAGGCAAGCCGCTCCTTAGCCTCATTGGGGTTCTTACCGGAACGGGTGAGGGCCTCACATTCCTCCACCGGAAGGAAGGTAAACATCAGGAGGAAACGGCGGATATCCGGGTCCTGCACATTCCGCCAGTATTGAAAAAAGGCATAGGGGCTCGTGATGGCCCTGTCAAGGAAAATCGCCCCCTCTTCGGTTTTGCCCATCTTCTTGCCGTCCGCAGTGATTACTAAGGGAAAGGTCATACCGTAGACCGGGATCCCCTCTATGCGGCGGATCAGTTCATGGCCGGCTACGATATTGCCCCACTGATCATCGCCGCCAATCTGCAAACGGCACCCGTACCGGCGGTAGAGTTCCAAAAAGTCATAACTCTGCAGGAGTTGGTAATTGAATTCGATGAACGAGAGGCCGCTCTCCATCCGCATCTTATAGGCTTCAAAACTAAGCATCCGGTTGACCGAAAAATGGCTCCCGATCTCCCTAAGGAAATCAATGTAGTTGAGATCCGCAAGCCAATCTTTGTTATTGACCCATCGGGCCCCGTCCCCATCAAAGCCAAGGAAACGGTGCAGCTGGCTTGTCATGGCGGCGGCATTGGCGTCAAGCCGGTCGTAACTCAACAGCCGGCGCATCTCGGTTTTGCCCGAGGGGTCCCCAATCCGGGCGGTTCCCCCGCCGATGAGGGCAATCCCCTTATGCCCCGCTTCCCGCAGATGCCGGTAGGCAAAGAACGGCACCATGTGGCCGATATGGAGGCTCGGTCCCGTGGGGTCACAGCCCACGTAAAAGGTAAGGGGCCCTTCATCCATCAAACGGGAAAGCCCTTCGGGGTCCGTACATTGCTGAAAAAGCCCTCTGGCCTTAAGGTTTTCTAGCACCCTATTCATAGGATTCACTATACCCCATACCCCGTTATAAACTCAAGGAGGCCCTCACGCAGGGCCGGGGCTTTTCATGGGTCCCTATTACGGTTATGCGGGGATCTGAGGGAAAAGAGGCTGTACGGGCAGGGTGGGGGATCACAAACCCATAGCCCCAGGTACTATGGTGAAGGGAAGGGCGTATAAACCCCCAAGGTACAAGGCCTGGGGTCTCAGCCTGAGGGGAGGACCCTTCCGGGCTTAGAGGATGAACCAAGCCCCAGGGGGCCGGGAGCTACTAGCTCCAGAGGCCGGGAATCAGGGGCACCCGCCAAAGGGAGCCGAACCCGGCGGTAATACGCCTGGATGTACATGAACCCCGATTGCCCGGCCTCTGCCGCCGTGTTGCGTACCCTTAACCATGCCTGGGGCCTTGCTGTTGCGATGCCGCGCTGCGGCTGGTCTTGAGAGGAAAGCCCCCATAGGATCAAGGCCGTCCCTTAACTAAAGCGGGGGTTTCCGCATGCGGCCTTTGAAGCCCCCATGGTGAAAAGCAATAGCCCGGCGCCCCTAAAGGGGGATCCGCCCTCAGGGCTTACTCTACGGTAACGCTCTTGGCAAGGTTGCGCGGTTTATCAGGATCGTTTCCCCGCTGGACCGCACAGTAATAGGCAAAAAGCTGGGCCGGGATAACCGACAAGAGGGGCGAAAGGCTGTCTTCAGTTTGAGGAATGGTAAACACCTCATCCGCCACCCCATTAAACCTCCTTTCCCCTTCAAAGGTGATAACCAGGGAAGCTGCCCCGCGGGCGGTAACTTCCCGAATATTGGATATGATCTTATCAAAGAGTTCCCTTTGGGTGGCCAGGGCAACGACCAGGGTGTTAGGATCCACCAGGGCAATGGGGCCGTGCTTTAATTCGCCTGCGGCAAAGGCTTCTGAATGGGTGTAGCTGATTTCCTTGAGTTTAAGCGCGCATTCAAGGCTCACCGCATAGTCAAACTGCCGGCCAATGAAAAATACCTTGTTCTTGTTAAACTGCCGGGAAGCAAAACGCTGGATCATCTCTTTTTTGTTCAGAATACGTTCTGCTTTATCAGCCACCTCAGTGAGGGCCTTTAGATACGGGCTCGCATCAGCAAGAGCGCCCCGCAGGAGTCCGAGCTTGAGGGCAAGCAGGTAGAGACACAAGAGCTGGGTGGTAAAGGCTTTGGTGGATGCCACGGCAATTTCCGGTCCTGCCCAGGTGTACAAGACCAGATCCGCCTCCCGGGAAAGGGTGGAGCCCAGGGCATTGGTAATGGCCAGAATGCGGGCTCCCCCGTTCTTGGCAAGCCGCATGGCCGCAAGGGTATCCGCGGTTTCCCCGGATTGGCTTATCACGATGAAGATATCCTTTGGATTAAACACCGGATTCCGGTACCGGTATTCAGAGGCAATATCCACTTCCACGGGAATCCGGGCAAAGCGCTCAAAGGCATACTTCCCGACCATAGCCGCATGCCAGGCGGTTCCACAGGCGGTCATCACGATCCGGGGAGCCTCGGCCCAAGGGGTATCCAGCGGGATCTCCTCAAAATTGATGTCCCAGCCTTGGGCTTTCATGGTAAGACGGGGACGCAGGGTATCGGTAAAAGCCTTGGCCTGCTCGTGGATTTCCTTGAGCATAAAATGTGCATACCCCCCCTTTTCCGCAGAGGCCATATCCCAGTCCACATGGGAAGGGGCACGGAGGATCTTTTCGCCTTGCTCGGTAAACAGATCCACATGGTCCCGGTACAGCACCGCCACTTCCCCCTCTTCAAGGAAATACACCTCCCGGGTATACGCGAGCAAGGCGGGAACATCCGAGGCGATGAAATACTCCCCTGCGCCAAGCCCCACAATGAGGGGGCTATCTTTCCGGGCGGCAATGAGCCGGTCGGGAAAATCACCGGCAATCACCCCGAGGGCGTATGAACCGGTAAGCCGTGCCAGCGCTTGCCGCACCGCGTGTAACAGGATATCCCCCGGATGAGGGGCATCTTTGTGGTAATGCTGATAATAATAATTGATAAGATGGGCAATCACTTCCGTGTCGGTATCGCTTTTGAATACCCCGCCGCGAGCCTCGAGCCATGCTTTGAGCTTGGCGTAATTTTCGATAATACCGTTATGGACAATGGCGATGCGCCCTGAAACATCCGTATGGGGGTGGGAATTGATATCCGAAGGCTCCCCGTGGGTGGCCCAGCGGGTATGGCCGATTCCCAGGGAGCCGGCTATGGTTTCAGCAGCCAGCCGCGTTTCAAGGGTCTTAAGGGGGCCTTTCATCTTCCGTACCCACAATGCGTCCTCATGCAGCACCGCAATGCCCGCCGAATCATAGCCTCGGTATTCCAGTTTTTGAAGGGCCTGTAAGAGCACCGGCGTAGCCTGCCGGTAACCAATGTATCCGGTAATTCCACACATACTTTACCCTATATGCAAAAACCCCCGGCGTCTAGGGGTTCCTCGATACACCCCGCCCACTCCTCAGACCCGGTCTGTGTCAAGGAGAGCCTGCAGGTATATGCACCCATAGGCTTTGTGCGGGGCAGGATACAGGCTTGAGCGCCGCAGGTTTCATCGGGAAAATGCCTATGCGTTTATCCTACGAAAATCCTGAAGGCCCCTTGATGCTTATACAATCGGCTACAGCGGGATCCCGTCGCTCTTTTTCATGGTGTACCGCAAGGAAAGCATAGGGCACGAGCCAGCCTCTTGTGTATCCGGCCGTGGAGTGCTATACCGAGATGCACGACCCGGAAGCATACACAAAACAGGAGGAAAGGCCATGCAAAGGCCGGTGATTGGAGTGGTACCCCTTTGGGATGAGTCCCGGGACAGTCTATGGATGCTGCCTGGATATTTGGAGGGTATAACGGAAGCCGGAGGTTTGCCCCTCGTGCTGCCCCTCACCACCGATGCAGCGGCGCTGAAGCAGTGTGCCGGTATTTGCGCAGGGTTTTTGTTTACCGGAGGGCAGGACCTTTCCCCCAGCCTGTATGGTCGGGCGGTTTCAACGCTTTGTGGTCCGGTTTGCGGCGTGAGGGATGCCATGGAACAGATCTTGTTCTCCCTTGCCGTGGTGGAACGCCATAAGAGCGCCTTGGGTATCTGCCGGGGCATACAGTTGTTCAACGTGCTGCTTGGGGGAACCTTGTATCAAGATATTCCCGCCGAGTTTACCAAAAGCACCCTGTCCCACCGGCAGCAGCCTCCGTATAATCGAGCGGTCCATCAGGTCAGGATTGAACCGGGAAGCCCCCTCCATGAGGTATTTGGAGTGGAACATCTTGGGGTTAACAGTTATCACCATCAGGGTATTGCGGAACTAGCTCCTCGGCTTGTCCCCATGGCCAGGGCGGAAGACGGCCTTATTGAGGGGGTCCGCATGAAAGACCACCCCTTTGCGTGGGCAGTGCAATGGCACCCTGAGATGGCCTTATACGAAGAAAGTAGCCGGAAACTTTTCCGCGCCTTTGTGGCGGCGTCCAGTAGAGCCAGCCCCTCGTACCCCTAGAGGCTGGGTCTGAGGGAGCTCTTACAGGTTGTATAGGCTTACTTCAAGCCGGGAGAACGGCGCTGCCGGGGCCGTACCGGTATCGGATGCTATCTCTCTCGAACTGAAGGTTTAAGGCCGGCCTTAAACCAGGGTGGCTTTTG